>JBKJKJ010000326.1:0-2740 GCA_046597455.1 Burkholderiales bacterium | reverse complement strand
GAAGTCTAAAACATACTTTCGAGATTTTTGTTAAATCATATTTTGCGCAAATCCGTCCGGTTTTGCTTTAGCAGCCTGTCCCGACTGGTAAGTCCGACAGGCTGCTAGGGATGATTTTGATCAAAGCTGCGATATTCGATGTCGACGGTACGCTCGTCGACTCCAACATGCTGCACGTCGAAGCCTGGCGTGAGGCATTCGGTCACTACGGCAAGGCACTGAGCGCGGACGAGTTGCACGCGCAGATCGGCAAGGGAGGCGATCAGCTGATGCCGGTTTTTCTGTCACGCCGCGAGCTCGAGCAGTTCGGCGCAGACCTCGAGCGTCTGCGCGCCGAGATATTCACCCGGGACTATCTTCCCGGCGTCGCGCCTTTCCCCGGCGCGCGAGCGCTCTTCGAGCGTTTGCGGCACGACGGCACTCGAATCGTGCTCGCGTCCTCGGCAAAGGAGACGGAAGTCGAGCGCCATCAGAAAACGCTGGGAATCGCTGAGCTCGTGGATGCCGTGACCGACGCCGATGATGTCGACCGCTCCAAACCCTTCCCGGACATCTTCCAGGCGGCACTCGCCCGGCTCGACGGCGTCGCACCCGACGAAGCCATCGTCATCGGCGACAGCCCGTACGATGCGCAGGCGGCCACCAAAGCGGGCCTGAAAATGATCGGCGTGCTGAGCGGCGGCTTCGCCGAAGAGACATTGCGCGAAAGCGGCGCCATCGCGATTTACCGCGACATCGCCGATCTTCTCGAGCGGTATGACCAATCGCCGCTGGCAAACCACCGTGCAGCTGCGCCTTAGCTCACCCGACCCGCGCACCGCGTACTGAAGAAGGGCGCGAAAGGATTATCCGATGGACCTCACCACTATGCTGGGTCTGCTGGCCGGCGCGCTCACGACCATTTCGTTCGTGCCGCAGGTCGCGCAGATCTGGCGAACCCGCTCGGCCCGGGATATCTCGCTCGGCATGTTCGTCGTCTTCTGCATCGGCGTTTCGCTGTGGCGGGCTTACGGCATTCTGCTGGGCAACGTGCCGATCATCCTGTGGAACACCATCACGCTCGGGCTGAGTCTTGCGGTCGTGCTGATGAAGCTACGCTACGGCTGAAAAAGCGCGCCCGCGAAACGACCGGCCGGACGGGGCGCCTGACGCGCGTTCACGCCCGCATTCAGCGCGCCCTTTTCTTCGTCGAGGATGCTCGCGGGCCGGTGAATGATCCACACGTGGTCGCGGCTGTCGACCGCGACCCATGCGACCTGTCCCAGCATCCAGTTCCCTTGCAGCGCCTTGGGCCAGAACGGGTCCACGCGATACTTTGGCGACGCTGACAAGGTTAGACTGGGGCCGTCGCGGGTATCGGTGGTCGTGCAGGCGACGGCAATGAGCAATGACGCTGCAATCAGGACACCGCCTGCGGTTTTCATGACGCGCATGACATCCTCCCTTGAACTGGTTTGCGTTCGTTTTTATGCCTTACTATACATCCGCACGAAGACTCGTCCCCGCACATTCGTGAACAACCAAGGAGAGAATGATGGCCAAAGGATACTGGATCAATTTTTTCAGGGCGGTCAAAGACCCCGATAAAGTGGCGGAATACGTCAAGCTCGCCGGGCCGGTGATGCAGGCGTCAGGTGCAAAATTTCTAGTGCGCGGCAATCCGACCAAAGCGTATGAAGCCGGCCTCATGATGCGCACGGTCGTCATCGAATTCGAAAGCGTGGAAAAGGCAATTGCCACCCATGACAGTCCGGGCTACCAGGCAGCGCTCAAAGCGCTCGGCGACGGCGCCGAACGCGACCTGCGCATCGTCGAAGGCGTCGAGTAAGCCCGACCGCGCACTAAAAAAAAGGGGGCTTGCAGGCCCCCTTTCGCCCCTTACCGCGTTACTACTTCGCTGAAGTCACACGCCAGATCACGTTACCCACGTCATCAGCCACGAGCAGCGCACCACGCTTGTCGATCGCGACGCCGACGGGACGCCCCATCGCATCGCCCTGCGCGTTGACGAACCCGCTCAGCACTTCGATCGGGCTGCTCGCGGGGCTCGAATTTTTGAACGGCACGAAAATCACGCGATAGCCCGCTCGCGGCTTGCGGTTCCACGATCCGTGCTGGCCGATGAACATGCCGTTGGCGAAAGCCGCCGGCAATGTGTTGCCTTCCGAAGTGCTGAGGCCGAGCGAGGCCGTGTGCGTGCCGAGCGCATAATCAGGGACCAGCGCCCGCTCGACAAGATCTCCGCGCTGCGGCTTGACGCGCTCGTCGACGTGCTGGCCGTAATAGCTGTAAGGCCAGCCGTAAAAACCCCCATCCTTCACCGACGTGAGGTAATCGGGAACGAGGTCGCTGCCAAGCTCGTCACGCTCGTTGACGACGGTCCACAGCGCACCCGCCGTAGGTTCCCACGCCATGCCATTCGGATTGCGCAGTCCCGAAGCAAAGATACGGTTTTGCCCGGTCCTGGCGTCCACCTCCCAGATCGCGGCGCGGCCCTCCTCCTTATCCATGCCGTTCTCCGCGACGTTACTGTTGGACCCGACCGTGACGTAGAGCTTGGTCCCGTCCCGGCTGGGAATGAGGTTCTTGGTCCAGTGATGGTTGAGCGGGCCGCCCGGGAGATCGACCACCTTCGTGCCGGTGCCCTCGATACGCGTCGCGCCCGGCGTGTAGGTAAAGCGGATCACCGCATCGGTGTTGGCCACATAAAAATCGTTACCCACGAGCGCCATGCCGAAAG
>JBKJKJ010000316.1:0-27993 GCA_046597455.1 Burkholderiales bacterium | reverse complement strand
GTGCGGTCTGGTGCGCCCGCCCCAGATCGCTGCTGTAGAGCGCGCTGAACGCGACGTTCTTCAGGCGCTGCGCGAGCTGACGCGCCTGCTGCATCCCGAGCGGGGTGAGCGGGCTGTCCTGCTGGCCTTGCATGCGGCCTTGCTTGTTCCACAGCGTTTCGCCGTGTCGGATCAGCAGAATTTCGGTCATCGCGCGCGCCACACCTGCCGCCTGCCTCGATTCCGATCTCATCGGGTATTGCTCAGGACTGTTCACGCTTCAGGATCTCCATCGCCCCCGCGAGCGCGCGCTCGTAGCGGACCTTCTCCTGGCCGATTGTTTCATCGGTCCAATCGTAAAAGCCTTTTTTTGCCTTCATGCCGATATCGCCCGCCTTCACTTTGTCGCTCATGTACGGGCTCGGCACGGTCTCGTTACACAGGTCGGGATAAATCGTTTGCGCGCCGGCGTTGTGGACGTCGAGTCCGGCGTGATCGCGCTGAAGCAGGGGACCCGCCGCGATATAACGGAAGCCGAAACCGTAGCGCACGATGTTGTCGATGTCCTCGGGCGTCGCAATGCCGCGCTCGATGAGCTTGATCGCTTCGCGGGACAGCGCCGCCTGCAGGCGGGCGCCGAGGAAACCCGGAATGTCGAGGTTCACGCGCACCGGGACCTTGCCCACGCTCTTCATGATGTTCACGACGCGATCGGCGATCGCCTTCTTCGTATACTGCGAGGAGACGACCTCGACCGCCGGCACCAGATGCGCCGGCATGAAGTAGTGCGTGCCGATCATGCGCTCGCGCGTCGGCAGGCGCTCGCCGATGATGCCGATGGGGATCGCGGTCGAGTTGCTGCACAAAGGCGTGTTCGGCCGCGAGAGCTTCACCATCTCCTCGAAGATCTGCTGCTTCAGGTCGAGCCGCTCCGGCACCGCTTCGATCGCGATCTCCACAGCCTCGAAAGGGACGCTGGCGATCTCCTCGTGCAGCGGGAACTGCGCTTCGTCGTACGCCGTGCCGAGCTTTTGCATCGCGGAAGCCAGGCGCCCGGCAAGGGTGTCGCGCATGCGATCGCGGGGATTCACGATATGCGCCGTCCAGCCGTGCGCGGCAAACGTCGCGGCGATGTCGGCGCCCATGGTTCCGCCGCCGATTACGGCGACGGTGCGGGAAGTTGGTGCCATCAGCGGGATACTCTACATATGCAAAGCATATTGTAGCGCCCGCCGTTACCCGATTGCAGCACCACGCCCTGCCCCTGCGCGAACCGGCCCCACATCCGACGAACGTCTGACCGCCCGGCCCGGCCGCTATACTCGGGCGATGCCGCCTCTCGAAGTCCTCGTTTTCGCGCCCCTGATCGTCATCACGGCCTACATCATCTTCGGTATATCCGGATTCGGCTCGACCATCATCGCCGTCCCGCTGCTCGCACACCTGTATCCGCTGCAATTCGTGATTCCAGTGATCGTCCTGCTCGACTGTATCGGCGCGATCAGCATGGGGGCTCGCCTGCGCGCCGACGTGAACAAAGCCGAGCTCACACCGCTCTTTCCTTTTCTCGTGGTCGGCATGCTCGTCGGCGCTTTTCTGCTGCTGAAGGTTCGCGCGGAGCTCCTGCTGGGCGGGCTCGGCGTATGCGTGCTCATCTACGGCACCCTGTTTGCGCTCGGAAAACAGCCCACGTTCAGGCTCAAGCGCTGGACCGCGGCGCCGGTGGGCCTGTTTGCCGGAACGACCTCGGCTGCGTTCGGCGTGGGCGGCCCGATCTACGTCATGTATCTCACCGCGCGCGGCGCGACACCCGAGCAGGTCCGCGCAACGGTCCCGGTGATTTTCATTTTCACGACCATCGCGCGCATCGCGATCTTCACCGTCGCAGGATTGTTCTCGCGCGAGGTGCTCTATTCCGCCGCAGCACTGCTGCCGATCATGATCCTCGGCATGTGGATAGGCCACCACTTGCACCTCAATATGTCGCGCGAGCAGCTCGTGCGCATCATGGGTGCCCTGCTCGTCCTCAGCGGCGTGTCGCTGCTGGTGCGTGCGCTCGTCACGGCATAACGCAGGGTATAGCCCTACTGAGACGCTACCGGAAAGATGCCTGCGTCAGAAAGCGCCCGATGCGCTCGACGCCTTCTCGGAGCTGCTCGATCGAGCGGGTGTAGGCGAAGCGCACGTGTTCGCTTGCGCGATGCGTTCCGAAGTCGATGCCCGGCGTGATCGCCACGCCTGCGTGCTCTAGGAGGTCGAGCGCGAAACGGTGGCTGTCGCCAGTGAATTTCGAGCAGCCGGCGTAGACATAGAACGCGCCTTGCGGCGTTTGCGTAATGTCGAAGCCCAGGGTGCGCAACGCCGGGACGAGATAGTCCCGGCGCGCCCGGAATTCCTCGCGTCGCGCGTCGAGTATTGCAAGCGTTTCAGGCTCGAAAGCGGCGAGCGCAGCGTACTGCGCAGGCGCCGGCGCCGGCGCGGACAGATAGACGTTCTGCGCGAGCTTGTCGAGGTCGCTGATGTAAGCTTCGGGCGCGACCATCCAGCCCAGTCGCCAGCCGGTCATATTGAAGTATTTCGAGAAGCTGTTGATCACGAAGACGTCGTCCGTCGCCTCGAGGGCCGTGCGCGTATCGCCTTCGTACACCAGACCGTGATAGATCTCGTCGACCAGCAGCATCCCGCCGTGCTGCGACGCGTGGCTCGCCATGCGTCCGATCTGATCGTGTGGTATCAGCGTTCCCGTCGGATTCGAAGGCGTCGCGACGAGCGCTGCGACGGTGCGCGCGCTCCAGTGATGCTCGAGCAGCTCGGGCGTCATCTGGTACTGGCTGTCGGGGCCGACCGGAACGCTGACCGGCTCGCCGTTCAGCAGCCGCACGAAATGGCGGTTCGCAGGATAACCCGGGTCGGAAAGCAGCACCTCGGCCCCGGGGTCCACCAGCACGCCCAGCGCCAGCAGCAACGCAGCAGACGAACCGGACGTGATGATCACGCGCTCGGGCGGCACGTCCACGGCGTAGCGGGTGTCGTAATAGCGTGAGACCGCTTCCCTGAGCGCAGGCAGGCCGAGCGCTCGCGCCCGCGCAAGGATCGCCATGACGTGAAAAGGCTCGATCGCGCTCATGCGCTGCGCGAGGCGCGGCGGTCTCCTCATCGAGCCGGCTCCCCCGCCATATTCGCAGCCTTCATCACCTCACCCTTGTCCGGCATCCGGGCCTCGGGATTTACAGATGCGAATACAGCACTTTGCCCGCGACCGGCATCTTCGCCGCGAGGATCGCCCCGCTGTAAGACTCGGTGATGTAAAGCGTCTTGCGATCGGGTCCGCCGTAGGCCATGTTCGTCATGCGCGCGGTCTTGCCCGGCAGCTGCACCCGATACAGGGGTTCTCCGATCGGACTGAAAAGCCAGATGATGCCGGGACGGGCGTGCGCCGCCGACAAATTACCGGCTTCGTCCATCGCGAGCCCGTCAGGCCCGTGTATGCCGGGCAACTGGGCGAACACGCCTGCCTTGGACACGCCCCCGCCCGGCTTGAGCGGGCAGTGCCACATGCAATTCGCGCGAGTCATCGCAACGAACAGCACTTTGTCTTCGGGGTCGAGCACGAGGCCGTTGGGGCTGGGGCCGTTCGTGATGAGGCAATCCAGACGGCCGTCGGCGGTGCGGCGATAGACGCGGCCGGTGGGATCGTGCACGCCGGTCTGGCCCTGATCGGTGAAGTAGAGATCGCCGTTTTTCGCGAACGTAAGATCGTTCACGCCCTTGAAGCTTTCGGAGAATGCGTGCGACAGGAAAGGCTCGACGCGGCCCGTCTTCGGATCGAGCACCATGATGCCCAGCCGATAATCGGCGATGAACACACGCCCGTCCCGATGGATCGCGATGCCGTTGGGCCAACCCTCGTACTGCGCGGCAACATCGAAATCGCCTTTCGGCGACATGCGCAGGATGCGGCCGTAGGGAATGTCGACCATGTACAGATTGCCGTCACGGTCGAAAGCAGGCCCTTCGAGAAAACAATCGAGTCCGGAACCGGGATGGTTCGCATCGATCCAGGTCGAGGGATGGCCTTTTTTCCTGAGATTCGCGGGTACCGATGCGAACACTTCGGCTTCGATGAGCTGCGGGGGTTCGAAGAAACTCATCGTTCAACTCGCGTCGCCCGCGCGAGGCGATCTTCCCCGTTCATGTCGTACAAATCGTTCTCTCCCAATGCGAATGGATGCATGGCGACTTAGGGCGCTGAACCGACTCATCGTCATGCCGGCGCGCGGTGGCGATTATGCATGATTTGCCCGAGGGGCTCACGTGAGGGTGCTGAGACGCGGTCGAATCGAATTCATCAGCGCTTGCGTTGCCGCCGTCCCGCCCCGGGCGACGGCAGCGGCAGCGCCGTCTTGTACTTCACCTGCTTCAGCGCGAAGCTGGACTTGATGCTCGCGACACCGGGGATTTTAGCGAGGTAATCGACGATGAAGCGCTCGATCGACTGCACGTCTGAAACGATGACACGCAGCAGGTAATCGGCATCTCCGGTCATGAGGTAACACTCCATCACTTCCTCACGCGCGAGCACCGAAGCTTCGAACGTATCGAGCGCATTGCGCATCTGCTTCTCGAGGCTGACCTGTATGAAGACGCTGACCGTAAGCCCGATCTTCAGCGGGTCGAGGAGTGTCACATAACGTCCGATGACTTTGCGCTCTTCGAGCGCGCGCACGCGGTTCAGGCACGGTGACGGCGACAGATTCACCGCCTTCGCCAGGTCGACGTTGGATATTCGCGCATCGGTCTGAAGACGCGCGATGATTTTCCAGTCAGTGGAATCGAGCTCGATCGTCGGCATTTCCTATTTCTCTTTGGCTTGTTTTCGGCATTTAATTCCGCCAGACTGCCGATCGTCAAGGCGAAACGAAACCCTATGCCGCGCCCGCGCCAGTAGTATTGAGCGATTGCGTATTCAGTGCTTGCACGGCGGGCGACGCCCGCGCCCCGGCATTCAGCATCAAGCCTCACGGAGATTCAAATGGCCGATCTTTCCGAGCTTTCCTCTTCCGCCTACTGGCGCGTCCTGCAGCAGGACGTCGACCCCATTGAAACGAATGAATGGGTCGAAGCGTTCGACGCGATCGTCGAGAAGGAGGGCCGCGAGCGCGCCACTTTCCTGCTGCGCAAGCTCGTCGACCGCGCCCGCGCGCGCCGCGTGCCGCTGCCGCCGGTGCTGAATACGCCTTACTGCAACACCATCCCGCTGGCTGAGCAGCCGCAGTATCCCGGCAATCTCGACCTCGATCAGCGCATCGGGGCCATCGTGCGCTGGAACGCGCTGGCGATGGTGGTGCGCGCAAACCGCGATCACCCGGAACTGGGCGGCCATATCGCGACCTACGCTTCGATCGCCGATCTGTTCGAAGTGGGCTTCAACCATTTCTTCAGGGGCGGCCAGCAGGGCGATCTGGTTTTCGTGCAGCCGCACGCGGCGCCGGGCGTTTACGCACGCGCGTTCATTGAGGGGCGGCTCACGGAGGACCAGCTCGATCACTATCGCCGGGAAACAGGAGGCCGCGGCCTGCCCTCCTACTGCCACCCGTATCTCATGCCGGATTTCTGGCAGTTCCCCAACGCTTCGATGGGCATCGGACCGATCACGGCGATCTACCAGGCGCGCTTCATGCGCTACCTGCAGAATCGCGGCATCCTGGACGCCGCCGATCGCAAAGTCTGGGCATTCGTCGGCGACGGCGAAATGGACGAGCCTGAGTCGCTCGCCGGCCTTTCGGTCGCCGCCCGTGAAGGCCTCGACAACCTCGTCTTCGTGGTCAACTGCAACCTGCAGCGCCTCGACGGACCGGTGCGCGGCAACGGCTCGATCATCCAGGAGCTCGAAGGCCTTTTCGCAGGTGCCGGATGGAACGTGATCAAGGTGTTGTGGGGCTCCGATTGGGACACGCTGTTCGCGCGCGATGAAGAGAACGTCATCATCCGCCGGCTGCACGAAACGGTGGACGGCGAGTTCCAGAAATACGCCGCGACCGACGGGCAGTTCAATCGAGAGCACTTCTTCAACAAGTACCCCGAGTTGCAGCAGATCGTGCAGCACCTTTCGGACGAGGACATCGACCGCCTGCGCCGCGGAGGGCACGATCCGATCAAGATCTACGCGGCCTATCACGCCGCAGCAAATTACAAAGCCGGCCCGACCGTGATACTCGCGCAGACGAAAAAGGGTTACGGGATGGGCCACTGGGGCCAGGGCCGCATGGGCGCCCACCAGGCCAAGAAGCTCGAGAACGACGCGCTCGCCGCTTTCAGGGACCGCTTTGCGCTGCCACTGACGGACGACGACATTCACCATCTGCGCTTCTACAAGCCGGCTGACGACAGCCCCGAAATGCGCTACCTGCACGCCCGCCGCGAAAAGCTCGGCGGTTATGTTCCGTCGCGCACGCATGAGGCGCCCGCCCTGACGGTGCCAGCGCTCGACGTCTTCGACCGCATCCTCGACGGCTCGAAAGCGCGCGAGGAATCGACCACGATGGTCTTCGTGCGCATGCTGGCGCAGTTCCTCAAGGACCAGAACATCGGCAAGCGGATCGTGCCCATCGTCGCCGATGAAGCGCGCACTTTCGGCATGCAGTCGCTGTTCAGGCAGGTGGCGATCTATTCCTCGGTCGGGCAGCTTTACGAGCCCGAAGACCGCGACGAGCTGCTCTATTACAAGGAGGCACGGGACGGGCAGATACTCGAGGAAGGCATCAACGAAGCCGGTGCGATGTCCTCGTGGATCGCGGCCGCAACCTCGTACAGCGCGCACGGCGTGCCGATGCTGCCTTTCTACATTTTCTACTCCATGTTCGGCTTCCAGCGCGTCGGGGATTTCATCTGGGCCGCCGCCGATTCGCGGGCGCGTGGTTTCCTGATCGGCGCCACCGCAGGCCGCACGACCCTCTCCGGCGAGGGTTTGCAGCACGAGGACGGCTCCAGCCACCTCGCCGCCGCCACTATCCCGAGCTGCTGTGCATACGACCCGTGCTACGGCTACGAGCTCGCGGCCATCGTGCAGGACGGCACCCGGCGCATGCTCGACGCACGCGAAGATGTGTTCTATTACGTGACGGTGATGAACGAAAACTACGCGCAGCCTGCGATGCCGACGGGTGCGCCGGCAGGCATCCTGCGCGGCATGTATCTGCTGCGGGACGCAACTGCGGCCCAGCCCTCGACCGCGACAGTTCAGCTGTTCGGCTCAGGCACGATATTGCGCGAAGTGATCGCCGCGGCGGACATGCTCGAGCGCGATTTCGGCGTCGCGGCGAACGTCTGGAGCGTCACGAGCTACACCGAGCTGCGGCGCGACGGCATGGACGCCGAGCGCTGGAACACGCTTCATGCGACATCCCCTCAGCGCACGAGCTACGTCGAGGACTGCCTGGCCGGCACCGTCGGACCGATCATCGCGGCGAGCGACTACGTGCGCGCCGTGCCCGATCTCATCCGCACCTGGGTTCCCCGGCGCTACGTCGTTCTGGGCACCGACGGCTACGGCCGCAGCGACACACGCGAAGCGCTGCGGCGCTTTTTCGAAGTCGACCGCAAGGCGATCGTGGTCGGCGCGCTCAAAGCGCTGGCCGACGACGAGCGCATGCCGCCTTCGACTGTCACCGAAGCGATGGCCCGCTACGACATCGCTGCGGACACGCGCAATCCGTGGGAGGTGTGAGCCTTTACTGCGTCTTCATTCCGGTATCCCGGACGAGATCCTTGTAGCGCTGATATTCGGATTTGAGCAATCCGCCGTAACCCTCGGGCGTGACATCCGCGGTGGGCTCGGCGCTTTGGCGCGCGAACGCTTCCTTCACGCGCGCCTCCTTCAGAAGCTTCGCGACGTGGGCGTGGAAATGCGCAATGACTTTTCGTGGGGTGCCGGCCGGGGCGACGATCCCGAACCAGCCTTCGCTCTGCGCGCCGGGTAATCCGGCTTCGGCCAGGGTCGGCACATCGGGCAGCGCCGCAGTACGCTTCGCCGAGCTCACGGCGATGGCACGTAAGCGGCCGTCTCTCAGCATCGGCATCGCCGTCGGCACGGTGAACAGAAAATAGTGCACGCGATCGGAGAGCGTCTCGGCGTATGCGTCGCCCACGACCTTGAACGGCACGTGAACCGCCTTGATTCCGGCTGCGCGGTTGAAGATCTCGGCGCCGATGTGCGCGAGCGTCCCGACGCCGACCGAAGCGTAATTGAGCTGCCCCGGCTTCGATTTGGCGAGCGCGACCAGTTCCTTGACCGTCGCGGCCGGAGTATTCGGCGAGACGACGAGCACGTTCGGAATCAGCGCGACTTCGGCGACGGCGACGAAATCGTCGATCGGATGATACGGCGGCTTTGACTGCAGCAGCGGCGCCACGACATGCGGCGCGGCAATCATGGCCATCGTATAACCGTCCGGGATGGCCTTGGCGACGATGCCGCTGCCGATGAGCCCGCCGGCACCGGGACGGTTGTCGACCACCACCTGCTGGCCGAATTGCTCCGACAGCGGCTGCGCGAGTGTGCGCGCGAGAAAATCCGACGCGGTGCCTGGCGGCAGGGGCACGACCATGCGGATCGGGCGGGCGGGGTAGCTTTCAGCGGCGAAAGCCGTCGAGGCCGCCGCACCGGTCAATACAATCGTTGCCAGCAACAGGCGGCAGTAAGGCATCTTCAGATCTCCTCGCGTGTGTTTATTCTTCGACTTCAGTAGGGTCGATCGCCCTGGATGGTAACGCGATGCATCACGCGGCGCTCGCAATAATCCGCGACTGCGTAGTGCTGGGTGACGCGATTGTCCCAGACGGCAAGATCTCCTTTGCGCCAACGATGGCGATACTGGAATTCGGGCGTGCGCAAGTGCTCCAGAAGGTATCCGAGCACCGCATCGCTCTCCTTGCGATCGATCCCGAGCAGCCGCGTGGTGTAACCCTCGTTGACGAAAAGGGCCTTGCGGCCCGACACCGGATGCGTGCGGATCACCGGATGCTCGGCAGGCGGCAACGCCCTGATTCTCTCGAAGCGCTTCCTGCCTTCTTCCGTCGCCCACAGGTTGCGGCGGATATCGTCGCCGAAAGCCTTGACGGTCCAGTGCTCCGCGCGCATGCCCAGGAGGTACTGTTGCATACGCTCGGACAACGCGTCGTATGCCGCGCACAGGCTGACCCAGATCGTGTCGCCGCCGCTGGGGGGCACCTCGAGGGCGTACAGCACCGAGCCGAGGGTGGGGCACTCGCGTCCCGAGAAATCGGTATGCCACATCTCCTTCGTGACATACGGCGGGCGCGAGCCGTCGTAATCGAGCACGTCGATTTCGGGATAGGCGTCGAGCTTGCCGAACGACGATTCGGTCGCCTTCTGGGGCTCGCCGAAGCGGCGGGCAAACCTCACGAGGTCATCCCTGGACAGCGTCTGATCGCGAAAGAAGATGACGTGATGCTCGACGAGCGCGGCCTGTATGGCTTCGAATGCAGCATCATCGAGCTCCCCCCTCAGATCGATGCCGGACACTTCGGCGCCGATTGCCGGCGTCGCGGCATTGGCATCGACGCGCGGTTGCGCAGGCGCCGGAGCGCATCCGGCAGTTACCGTGGCCTCTATAGACATACCGCCTCCATTACGTGCAGACCGTGCAGACCGTGCGGACCATGCAGACGACTGAGGTGCGATTCAGGGAAGACTTCCGAATCCGCCGGTGGCGATGGTAGCCGGTGCCTCGTGCAGCGACAATCCATTTGCACTGCGGTGCCCCCCCGGTTAGAGTGTTTGCGCTTCACACTGGAGGCAATCGAATGGCCATCACGATTAACGAGAGCACGGTCGAACCGCACCCGCTCTCGCCCGGGGTCACCCGTAAACGCCTGCTGACGCAGGCGCGGGTTCCCGGCACGAAGATATTTCTGGACCGAATCGATCTCGCGCAGCGGGGCATCTTCGAGCTGAACGTGGCGGATGACGACCTCGCGTGGTTCCAGATGCTCGACGGGGAAAGCGTGCTGAGCCATGGGGGCGGCGAGGTGGCGCTCGGCGGCTCTCACATCGTTTTTCTGCCCCCCGGATTCCGCGGGACCCTGAGGGCCCCTGCGGCGGCCGCACTGCTGTACGCCGAAGTGCCGCAGGCGCGGCGTTTCGATCCGGATTTCGCCGCTCATGCGCTGGCGCTGCGGGTCGTGGACTGGATGCACGAGCCGGTGCTCGATTCCCAACACGACGCCCGCAAGCGCATCTACGTCGTGACCCCGAAGCTTTTCGGCACGCATGCCATCAAAGGCGAAATGATCATCTATCCGCCCGGCACTGAAGCCTCCAACCATCATCACGAAGGCGCGGAGCATTTCATGTACGTGCTCCAGGGCCACGGCACCGCGTTCGCAAACGAGCGTCCGATTCCCGTGCGCACCGGTGATCTCATTTATTACGACGCGTGCGAACGCCATTATCTTCGCAGCGAGGGCGACAAGGATATGATGTTTGTTGAGTTTTTCGTGCCTGGCCAGTACAAGACGGTCTGGGCCGAAAACGCACCGGTCTGCACGTGGACGCCGACCGGGCGTGACATCCGCGGCGGAAAACCCGCGCGCGATATTCAGGGCCACAGCTCGGCGAAGGCGACGCCGGTCGACGTCTGACGTTGTCGTTACGGCAACGTGCAGGCCTGCCCCGATCAAGGGGAGCACTGTGTAGGCGGCCACGTGTCGAGGCGGTCGGCAGGACCATAAACCAAAGGAGCAGTCATGAAACTGAACGGCGTGCACCACATCAACATCCGCTGCAGCGTCAGCGATCTTCCGGCAATTGAAAAATTCTACGGCGAAGTCATGGGAATGACGAAAGGCGACCGGCCGAACTTTCCCAACGCAGGAATCTGGCTGTGGCACGACAATCATCCGCTGATTCACGTGAGCGCGCGCTGCCCCGACGGCTTTCTTAAAGAGAAGCACCATGGCAGCGTCGAACACGTCGCTTTCGGAATGACCGGTGCTGCTGAATTCCGCGATCACGTGAGCAAGCTCGGTATCGCGTTCGAGGCGCAGAACGTGCCCAACGCCGGTTTCCAGATCTTCCTGAAAGATCCCATCGGCACCGTGCTCGAATTCAACTTTCCCAATGAGGAATCCCCCCGGGATGTCGAGTCCGGCACCCTCGCGAGCCGCCAGCTTGACGTGGTCGCCTGATGCCTGAAGCCTTCTGCGTTGCCTGCCTGCAGATGCAGACGGGCAACGACCGGGCTGCAAATCTGGAAAGCGTCATAGGCATGGCGCGCGAAGCAGCGGCCAACGGCGCGCAGTTCGTGTTGACGCCCGAATACACGCTGATGATGGACGGCAGCGGCCGCACGATGCGCGAGCGCGCGCTGGCCGCGGACGGCAGCCCTGCGCTGCCGGAACTGCAGGCGCTCGCAAAAGAACTTTCGGTCTGGCTGCTCGTGGGCTCGCTCACGCTCAGGACCGAAGGGGAGCGCATCGCCAACCGCTCGTATCTGATCGCGGCCGACGGCCGTGTCGTGGCGACCTACGACAAGATACACATGTTCGATGCGACGCTGCCGGATGGCAAAGTCATCAAGGAGTCGTCCGCGTACAGCCCGGGAAACCGCGCGGTGACCGCAGAAACCCCGTGGGGCAGGCTCGGGCTCTCGGTGTGTTACGACCTGCGCTTTCCGCAGCTCTATCGTGCCCTCGCGAAAGCGGGCGCGCGCTATCTGACCATCCCGTCCTCTTTCCAGCGCGCGACCGGTAAAGACCACTGGCATGCCCTCATACAGGCGCGTGCCATCGAGAATGCCTGCTTCGTGTTCGCCCCGGCGATGTGCGGCGAGCATCCGGGCAACCGCTCGACGTACGGCCACACACTGGTCGTCGACCCATGGGGCAAAGTGCTCGCAGACGGCGGGGAGGCTCCGGGCATCGTCTACGCCGAAATCGATCCTGCCCGGGTCGACCGCGTGCGCGGCATGCTGCCGTGTCTGGAGCACGACGTCGAGTTCCTCGCCCCTGCCTGAGTCCATCATCGCTTTCTTCCTTTTGTTACGAGGGGCGCGATCCGGCAATCTGGGACTGCCCGCTCACAGCCCACGCCCCGCAAGTGGGCACACGCCTTGCCCTACCGGGGCAGAACCGGCACTCAGCGCCGGTCGCAACGCTGAAGCATGGACCGACATCCTATGAATCTGACGAGCAAGGGCCTGCTCGTCCCCGGCCGCAACTGCTGGCGTATCGAGCGCGCAAACCGCCTCGGGTTCCTGGTCGACGGCGCGGACTATTTCAAAGCCGTGCGCGCGGCGATCGCGCAGGCGAAACGCACCGTCTTCATCCTCGGCTGGGATATCGACAGCCGAATCCGCCTCGTACCCGACGGCGCGAACGACGGACTCCCGGACGAGCTGGGCGAATTCCTCAACGAAGTCGTCAGGCGGGAGCGGCGGCTGCGCATGTACCTGCTGTCATGGGATTTCGCCATGGTGTTCGCCATGGATCGCGAATGGATGCCGCTGTACAAGCTCGACTGGCGCACCCATCGGCGGCTTTCGTTCAGGCTCGACGACAAGCACCCGATGGGTGCCTCCCATCACCAGAAGGTCGTGGTCATCGACGATGCCGTCGCTTTCGTGGGCGGGCTCGACCTCACGCATTGCCGCTGGGATACGTCCGAGCACGGCTGCAACACGCCCGGCCGCTGCGATCCCGACGGTGAGCCCTACCGGCCGTACCACGACGTTCAGGGAATCGTGGACGGCGCCGCAGCGCGTGCACTCGGGGAGCTGTGTCGTGACCGCTGGCACCACGCCACCGGGCGCAAAGCACGCAGGGTCGATAAGACGCCCGCCAACGATCCCTGGCCGCGCGAAGTCGAGCCTGATATCACCGACGTCGATGTCGCCATCGCGCGTACCGATCCGGGTTACGTAACCGGAAAACCCGTCGAAGAAATACGCCACCTCTACGTCGACTCGATCGCGTCGGCGCAGCGCTCGATGTACCTCGAGAATCAATACTTCAGCTCGAGCGTCGTGGGCGCAGCGCTCGAGTCCCGCCTGCGGGCAGCCGATAGTCCCGACATACTCGTCGTGTCGCGGCAGACCGAAGAGGGATGGCTCGAAGAACGCACCATGGGCGTGCTGCGATCGCGGCTGCACAAGCAGCTCGAAGCGGCCGACACAGGCGGCCATTACGGGTTGTATTACCCGCACATACCGAATCTCCAGCTGCCGAACGTGCTCAATGTTCACAGCAAGGTGCTCATCGTCGATGACGAGCTGTGCAGCGTCGGTTCCGCCAATTTCAGCAATCGGTCGATGGGTTTCGACACCGAGTGCAATATCGCCGTCGAAGCGCGCGGCGACGACCGGATACGGGCCGCCATCGCCAGCCTGCGCAACCGGCTGCTGGCCGAGCATCTGGGAACCGACCCGGACACGGTCGACGCCGAAACCGCGCGGCAGGGCGGCAGGCTCATCAAGACCGTGGAAGCACTGAAGCGCCCGGGCCGCACGCTGGAGCCGATCAACCCTGTGGTTTCGGCCGAGATTGACGCGCTCGTGCCCGCCAGTGCGGTCGTCGACCCGGAACGCCCCGTGGACCCCGACGAGCTCGTGGACGAATTCATTCCACGGGGGGCACGCAAACCGGCCGCGGGACGGCTCGCGCGCGTGGTGATCGCATTGATCGTGCTTGCTGCCATCGCGGCTGCGTGGCGCTGGACGCCGCTGCGCGAGTGGGTATCGCTGCAATCGATCATCGGCATGGCCCGCAGCTTGGAAGATTCGCCTTTCGCGCCGGTGGCCGTGCTCGCGGGTTATGTCGTCGCGGGCCTCATCTTCGTGCCGGTAACGGTGCTGATCGTGGCCACGGGTGTCGTGTTCGGCCCGCTGCTCGGCGGCCTCTACGCGCTGCTGGGTGCGGTGCTGAGCGCAGCCGTGACGTATGCGATCGGCAGACAGCTGGGACGCGACACGGTGCGGCGGCTCGCGGGCCGGCGGCTCAATCGCATCACGCGCCGTCTCGCGAAAAAAGGCATGCTGGCCATCGCCGTGCTGCGCCTGTTGCCCATTGCGCCGTTCTCGGTCGTGAACGCCGTCGTCGGTGCGTCACGCATTCGGGCTCGCGATTTTCTGCTCGGCACCGCCATTGGGATGGCACCGGGAATCGCGGCCACCGTTATCTTCGTCGACCGCGTCACCGCAGCGGTGACCGACCCCGGCGTGGGCACCTTCTCGGCCGTTGCGGGACTGGCCGCCCTCCTCATCGCCGTCGCACTCTACGTGAACCGGCGTTTCGGCGGAACGCCCGCGCGCCGCAAGCCCGAAGGCAGCGAGTGACCCGCGACGGCATCCGGGTCGCTTCATACAACACGCATGGCGGCGTCGGCCGCGACGGGCACTTCGTCCCCAAACGCATCGCCGGCGTGTTGAAGGAGCTGGACGCCGACATCATCGCGCTGCAGGAAGTCGAATCGCGCCGGACCGGTTTCGACATGCTCGGTTATCTGAAGCAGGAAACCGGATTCGAAGCGATCGCAGGCCCTACGCTGCTTCGCAACGGCGCGGATTACGGCAACGGATTGCTGACCCGCTTTCGCGTGCTCTCCAAGCAAAGGCTGGATCTGTGCGTCGATCGCCGCGAACCGCGCGGTGCGCTGGACGTCGAGCTCGACTGCGGGGGCACGCCGATGCGGGTGTTGGCCACTCACCTCGGCCTGCGGCCCGCGGAGCGCCGCGAGCAGATCCAGCGCCTGCTGGTCGCGCTCGAAGGGGACCGTCCGCTGCCGACCATCCTCATGGGCGACATCAACGAGTGGTTTTTGTGGGGGCGCCCGCTGCGCTGGATGCACCGGCATTTCGAGCAGACGCCTTCGCCGTCGACGTTCCCCTCGCGCTGGCCGATCCTGGCGCTCGATCGTATCTGGGTCAAGCCGCGCTCGCTGCTGCGCGACATCGCGGTCCACGCCACGCCGCTCGCGCGAATCGCATCCGACCACTTGCCGCTGACGGCACACCTCGACTTGCACTGCGGCGGAGACTAGTGGAGCGTAACGTTAGAAGCGGTAGCAACTTACCGGTGAGCGACGGGCCCGCTCCCGAGCGGGCGGCCGTTGCGAACGTTACTCTCGAAATTACTGATACAGGCCACTAAGCCGCGCAGGCCACCGCTACACCGCATCACTGCATCACCGCATCACTGCGTCAATGCCTCACTGCCTCACTGCCTCACCGCATCACTGCGTCAATGCCTCACTGCCTCACCGCATCACCGCCTCACCGCCTCACCGCCTCATTGCGGCTTGGCGCCCGATGCTTTCACGACCTTCGCCCATTTCGCGGTTTCGCTCCTGATGAACGCCGCGAACTGCTCGGGCGTGGAGGTCGTCGGCTCGAAATCGCCGCCCAGCATGCGCTCTCGACTCTGAGGCTGGGCGATGATGTGCGCGATCTCCTTGTTGAGGCGCCGCACGACGTTGCGCGGCGTATGCGCCGGTGCGACCACGCCGTACCACACATTCCCCTCATAGCCCGGGAGGGCGGACTCGGCGATCGTCGGCACGTCAGGCAACTTGGCGACGCGCTTGGCGCTGGTGACCGCGATGGCTTTCACCTTGCCGGCTTTAACCACGGGCACCGAACCGGGTGTCGAGGCGAAGCTCAGCTGAATCTGTCCTGCGATGACGTCGGTCGTTGCGGGCGCGGCCCCCTTGTACGGGATATGCATGATGTTCACACCGGACATCATCTTGAAAAGCTCGGTCGACAAATGTGACGCGCTTCCGGACACGGAGCCGTAGTTGAGTTGTCCCGGCTTCGCCTTGGCGAGCGCGATCAGCTCCTTGATGGTGCTCGCCGCAATCGACGGATGAAGAATCACTACGAACGGCGCCGACGCCGCGAGGATGATCGGCGCGAAATCGCGGATCGGATCGAACGGCAGGTTCGGATACAGGCTCGAGTTGATCGCGAGCGGCCCCGAAGTCCCCATGAAGAGCGTGTAGCCGTCGGCTGGCGACTTGGCCGCGATGTCGGCGCCGATATTGCCGCCCGCACCGGGGCGGTTGTCGACGATGACCTGCTGCCCGAGAGACTCGTTGAGGGGAATGGCGATGATGCGCGCGAGAAGATCGGTGGGGCCGCCCGCCGTCAGCGGCACGATGAGGCGTATGGGTTTGGTCGGATACGTTGCAGAGGCGTCCGGTTGCGCGGAGACGGCGATGGTGGGTACGAGGGCCATGCAGAACAATGCACGGGCTGCCGGGTTCGAGCGTAAGGACATCGGGGACTCCTGGGAAACGGCTGCGACGGCGAGCCGGGTTAGTTCAATTCGAAAACGACGATCTCGTGATCGGCTACGCGCGGGACGATGACTTCGGCGTATCCGTCCAGGCGTCGCAGCGGAAGAGTCGCCTCGCTCGACGCCAGGCGGACTTCGCGAACGCTTACACCTGCACGCAGCGCAACCCTCACCGCCACATCGCTGACGGGAACGAGCGTGCGGCCGATCTGACGCCAGCCCGTATTGACCGGCTTCCCGACCGGGAACACCACCAGATGCACGAGCAGGCGGTGAGGCTGCGCCATCAGTGTCGCCTCGACGAAATCCGGGGCGTCGACCTCGAGCGCAGAAGGCTCGTGCAGCGCCCAACGTACCGAGTTCGCGAGCACCCGCCCAAGATCGGGAAATCCGTAATGGTAGAAAAGCGATTCCATCTGGTTGCAGAAGTACACCACCCGCCCTGACCCGTGCGGCCCGCGCACGACAACGGGGATATCGGTCGTTTCCTTGATCGCGCTGTACTCTGGAATGCTGATCGTCGCGCCCGAGTGTGCGATGACCGGGGGGATCAGCGTCAGCGGCACCGCTCGATTCGCCGTGGGCTCGACTTCCAAGAGGGCGCCTTCGTTGGGAATGACGTCGGTGTCACCGATGCCAAGCAATAGAGGATCGTTCGCGTCCTCGATTTTCGCGTAAGAGGATTTGAGCCCATCACGCCGGCCGGTGCGGCGCGCGCCCAGAAGGCCCTCGAATGCAGGCGTCGCCCGCTCGTTGCCGTCGAGATCGCACACCCCCGCGTCGAACGTGGCGACCACGCCGCCACCCGCTGCGGCAAAAGCTTCGATCAGCGCCGCAGTCTCGTCGGACACACAGGCGAGATTGGAGATCACCACCGCACCGTATCGCTGCAACCGCTCCGCGCTGAGCACCTTGTCGGAAATCACGTCGAAGGGGATGTGCGCTTCCATTAGCGCGCAATACCAGCCGCGAATGTAATCCAGGTAGCGCGCAGCCGGTTTATCGCGGCCGTAGTTGTCCTGGGTATGGCGCGAGAAAACGATCGCGACTCGCGCGGCGGACCGCGCACCGTCGAAATAACCTTCCCAATCGGCAAGCCGGTTCAGGACCGCGCGCATCGGCGCAAGCCCGCGCCGGTCGAACAGATCGGAATAACCCCCGTTGATGTGCAGCCATGTGTTCACGCCGTTGGCGAACTGCTGCGCGATCCACGGGCGGTTCTCCGCTTCGGGCGATGCATACAGACGCCACCAGGGGTAGAAATAACTCGCCGTCATCCAGCGCGGCTTGTCCGGTGCCAGCGTGGACAGATACTTGGCCTGAATGCCGGGCCACCAGGGTGCCGTGTTGCGGCGCTGGCACTCGAAAGTCAGCACGTCCTGGTAGGGAACCCAGTAGTCGACATCCCAGCCGCCGGGTCGGATCGTGTCGAGCGACTCCATGAGCTGCACCGCCGCGATGAAGATCGCCTCGGATTTGGCTGCGTGCACCGCCTCGTGCATGCGCTTGACCCATGCGGTGATGCGCTCGTAACGCCACTGGTTGAAGCGGCGCCATACCGGGTTCGACCAGTCCTCGTCGGCCGGGATTTCGTTGCCGGAGTCTTCGCGAAAAAGTGTCCGGCACGTGCCGCAGTAACACGGGCCCGTGTCCCAGGCCGCGAACTTGCCCTGGTTGTTCCAGATCCCGTCGGCACCATACTGCGTCAGGATCTCGTGGACGACCTGCGGCATGCGCTCGTGGTAATAGGCGCCATTCGGGCACGTGACGTAGTGCTCCGACACCTCGCAGAAATTTCCGGCACGATCGCGCGTGAACCACTCGGGATGATCCGCCGCGAACGATTTCGGCGCGCAGCTCGGGTCGATGCGTGCGAGCACGCGCAAGCCCGCGTCGTGGGCTGCAGGGATGATCTCGCCGAGGAGGTCGCGCCCGTCCAGCCCGTTGCTGATGCGGTGACCCGCGATGCGCGTCTGGTAGAACGCGACGATTCCGCCGCCGTTGATGCAAAAAGCGGTGGCGCCGAAGCTTTTCACATCATTCACGAGGCGTTGCGCGTCGATTTTCGGCTCGTCGCCTTCACGCAGATTGACGAGCAGCACCCGATTGGGGCGTTGATACCACTGCACTCCGGATACGGTCATACCCGCACACTCACGATTGATCTCTCCACTCCACGCTAAACCTTAGCCGCAAACATCAACGCTCGGCATCAGAACGAGACGCCTTTGCCCCACGCGCCCTCGAAGAAATGACTTTCGAGCGCTTTGCGCGAGCGTGGCTTGAGCTCTTTTGCTTTAGTCTCGTCGTCGAGCACATCGGGGGACGCCTGGTAACCCACTGCGATCATCGCGACCGGCGTGTATTCCTCGGGGATACCGAATGCGGCGCGTGCTTTCGCGGCATCGTAGCCGCCCATCTGGTGAGCCGCCAATCCGAGACTGACCGCCTGCAGCGCGAGTGAAAGGTCGGCCATGCCGGTATCGTGCTGGGCGAAACGGTTGGGCTTGCCGTTGTGACCGAACGTGCTGCCGGCGCACGAGAGCATGAGCACCGGTACGTGCTTGCACCACTTGCGGTTGTTCTCCGAAAGGCAATCGAAAGCCTGCTGCCAGCCCTGGGCATCTCGAAGCCGGTCCCACACGAGAAAGCGCCACGGCTCATCACCGTTGCACGAGGGCGACCACCGGGCCGCTTCGAGCAGCGCGGCCAGATCCTCGCGGGCCACGGGACGGGTCGAATCGAATGCGCGCGGGCTCCATCGGCGCGCGAGCAGCTCGTGTATGCGTACGCTCGTCTGTGCGTTGCGGTCGTCCATAGGTGTGGGGGCGAGGTTGATGAGGGAGCCCCGAGATTAACATCCGGCGGCGGGGTGCGTCCGGTGGCGGCCGGTCCGCGTGTCGGACGAGCCAGCGGCGAACAGTCCCGAGCACCGCCAGCGTGGCCAGCATGGCCAGCAGCGCCAAGTTGGGCGCATGGCGTTCTCACAGCACGTTCTGCGCTTCGGCCGCGCGACGTTAACCAGCGCCGGCGCTACCCTGGCGGCTTGTCGGACTCGCCGGTCGTGCTCGTCTCCGGCGGCCCAATGACCCCGCGCGGCCCCCGTGCGACGTCGGCTTCGAAGAGCTCCCTCAGCTGCGCCACGGCTTGTCTAGAAGTCTGCACCAGCTGCGCCTCGTCGTGATGGACGCCGTACTGCTTCTGGAGCTGCTCTTCGTCGTGCTGCTTGAAAATGGTGACGGCGTGATGGGCGGCCGTATCCGCGAATCCGAGTCTCAGCAATGCGTCGTGCGCGACTTCCAGGCTCGCTGGAAAAGTCTCGCGGTAAATCGACTCCACCCCGAGGTCCCGCAAGCGGAAATAATGAACACGATTGCGGGCGCGCGCCAGTATCTCGAGCTGGGGAAACTTCTTCTTCACCATTCTGGCCGTCTTGACCGAGGCTTCGACGTCGTCGATCGCAAGCACGAAAAGCCGGGCCTCACCGGCTTTGGCGGCATTCAGCATGTCGAGGCGAGACGCGTCGCCATAGTAGATGCGGTTGCCGAACCGCCGCACGAAATCGACTTGCGCGTAGCTTGCATCGAGCGCCGTGAAAGGGATATCCGCCATAGTCAGCACGCGCGAGACGATCTGGCCGAAGCGGCCGAAGCCCGCGATGATGACGGGCGCCGGCGGCGCGTCGATCGTGTCGTAGTCTCTGGCAACCGCTTTCGCCGTCCAGTACGACAGTATCTTCTCGTGGAGACCCATGAATGGCGCGGCGAAAATCATCGAAATCGTCACGACCAGAACGAGCATCTCCCGCGTGGGCACATCGAGAATTCCCAGACCTGCCGCAGCACCAAACAGCACGAAAGCGAATTCGCCGCCCTGCGAAAGTGCGACTGCGAGCCGCTGCCCGCCATCGGGCAGCCGGGCCGCCCGAGCGATCGCGTACAGGGTCGCGAACTTCACTGCCATCAGGCCGAGCGCCAGGCCGAGCAGGAGCAATGGCATTTCCCGCGCAAGCGTGAGATTCGCGCTCATGCCCACGGTCATGAAGAAAAGGCCGAGCAACAATCCCTTGAAAGGCTCGATGTCGGCTTCGAGCTCGTGGCGAAATTCCGAGTCCGCGAGCAGCAGCCCCGCCAGGAAAGCGCCCAGCGACATCGAAAGCTCGAGCCGCTCCATGATGACCGCGGCTGACACCACCAGCAGCAATGCTGCAGCCGTAAACACTTCGGGGCTGCTGTGCCGCGCGATGAATCGCAGTCCCGGCCGCACGACGAGGCGGCCCGCGATGACGAAGGCCAGAATGGCGGCTACCGCCTTGACCGCGATGATCCAGCTCCCCGCCGCCTCCTTGATCGTCGCATACGCGAGCAACGGCAGCAGGGCAATGATCGGTATGACAACGATGTCCTGGAACAGAAGCACAGCGAACGCCTGGCGTCCGTGGTTGGCGCCGAGCTGGCCGCGCTCTCCCAGCGAAGTGAGCACGAGCGCAGTCGACGACATCGCCATCCCGAGTCCGGCAGCAAGTGCCGCCTGCCAGGGCAGTCCGAGCCACGTGCCGAGCAAGGACAGAACGAGCGCAGTGAGACCGACCTGCGCGCCCCCCAGGCCGAAGACGAGGCGGCGCATGCTCCACAGCCGCGCGCCCTCGAGCTCGAGCCCGACCAGAAAGAGCAGCAACGCGACACCGAACTCCGCAAAGCCCAGCTGGTTTTCCGCATCGGCAACAATGCCGATGCCCCACGGACCCAGCAGCATGCCTGCCGCGAGGTAGCCCAGGACGGCCCCGAGCTTGAAGCGCTGAAACAACGGCACGAGCAGCACCGCAGCCAGCAGAAAAATGGTCGCAACCTCTAGCAGATGCATGGGTATTCAGTGGTGAGTGATGGATGGACTACCGGGACTACACGTCGAGGGGCTGCTCGGCTACGTCGTGACCTTCGCCGATCCACGCCTCGATGCCGCCCTGCAGCGGCCGCACGCGGTGGTAACCCTTGTCCATCAGAATGCGGGCGACACGCGCCGCGCTGGCTTCGTTGGGTCAACTGCAGTAGACGACGACATCCCGGTCAGGCGGCACGGCGCCAATGATCTGTTCGACGGTGTCGAGGTCCACGATAATCGCACCGGGTATGCGACGAGGCTCGGCTTCCCGGGCAAGCGCCGAGCGCGCATCGAGTATGAGAGGCTGCTCGCCGTTTTCAATCATGGCGCGCAGCTCTGAAGCGCTGATGCGGATCATGCGCAGGAAACGGATCAGCAAATAGCGCTGGCTCGCTTTGACCGCCGCGTAGCCGAGCACGATGAGCCCCATGATCGTCAGCGCACCCGCCCCCATGGCTGCAATGCGCCCCACCACCCACTCGACTTCCCTGCGAAAGTAAAAACCCGCGAAGATCGGCGCGGCGGCCCACAGGACGGCCGCACCCGCGCTGTACGCGACAAAGCGGCCGAAAGGCACGTGCATGGTGCCGGCAAGCGGCGGCGCGACAGTCGAGAAACCGGGGATGTATTTCGCCACCAGCAGCGATGCAGGCCCCCAGCGCGTAAAGATGTTCTCGGTCTGTTTGACGCACGAGTCCGGCTCGATCGAGATGCGGCATACCGTGCGCAGGATGCGATAGCCGTAGCGACGACCGGCGAAATACCACGGTGTGTCACCGAGTAAAGAAGCGACGACGACGATGATGGCAAGGGGCAGCAGGTTCACGGTGCCTTCGGCCAGCAACGCGCCGGCCACCACGAGCATCGGCAGCGCAGGAATCGGCAGGCCGAGCTGGGCTGCGAGGACGTTAAAAAACACGAGCGTGAACCCGTGCTGCGCGAGCAGTTGCCTCAGCGCTTCCAATTCTTGCTCCGTGTAACCGTCATGCGCCGATCATAACGGCGCAGGCATCGCGGCGCCACCGCGTTCGGAAGCCTCGCTCACGGCCTCAGCCGAGAGATGTATCGCGGCAGGTGACGCGCGACGCCTTGCCCGCGCGCGAGGCGTGACATCGACTCGACGCGATTCCCCGATCAATCGAAGCGATACGCGTCCATCCCGATCACGCCGTACGCGTAACTCGAATGAATGCGCTTTGCGCTCGCCCCGGGTGTGCCCGCGCCCGCAGCGACGAAAAGCGGGAGGAGATGTTCATCGGTGGGATGGTTGCGCACCGCGCCAGGCGCGCGCTCGCGATAGTCGACGAGATCCTGCTGCTTTCCCTGCTCCAGTGTCGTCGCAAGCCACTCGCCGAATTCGAGTGCCCACGGCGCAGCGGCGCCGGCGGGGTCGTGCGCCCGGAACTCGCGCAGGTTATGTGTGAAATAAACAGCGCAGGTATTGTTGCCATGACGCGGGTCCCGGACGATGGAAGAGAAACAGCAGAACCCGAATTTAGGGACTCGCGCGCAGGAATGAAAGCAAAACGTTTCGACCGAGATCATCGAAATCGTCGATGAGTCCCGGTAAGCCGTCAGGCGCGATCGGCTAGGCGCGAGAGGCTAGGCACAGATGGCCTGCAGCTCGGCACGATCGCGCGTGGCACACCAACCGAAGACGACGAGTCGCGATGCGAGCCACACTTCATAAAACCAGCCGTCGCGCCCTGGGTAAATGCGTATGCTATTCATGATCGCACCTCTCTCCTGAGTGCGGATTCGTCGCCCCTGCTGGCTATAACCTTACGCCACCCTACGCCGAGATCCACGACGCCCATCATAGGCAGCGCGCGTGCATCCGGAAATCAGCTCGTGGGTGTAGGGCGTACGGGGTAAGACGGTCTACCTGATCGTGCCTGCGCCGAACGCGTGCGAGAACGCGCGGCGCCTGGCCTCTGCCCGCTACGCCGGAGGCGCCGCGTCATCCTTCGCCGACGGATCGCCCGAAGTCTCGCCAGACGTCTCCTGCTGCGCCTGCTGCTGGGCCGCGATATCCTCGTGCACCTGCTTCATATCGAGGGCTTTCGCCTGCTCGAGCACGCTTTCCAGGCCTGCCGCGGGGAGCGCGCCGGATTGCGAGAACAGAATCACGCTTTCGCGGAACACGGTGACCGTCGGTATCGATCGGATCGCAAAATGCCCCGCGAGCTCCTGCTGCTCCTCGGTGTTCACCTTGGCGAAAACGACGTCGGTGTGCTTTTCCGACGCGGCTTCGAACACCGGCGCGAAACCCTTGCAGGGGCCGCACCACGGCGCCCAGAAATCGACGATAACGACATCATTGCCCGTGACGATCTCTTCGAAATTGTCCTTGGTAAGCGCTATGGTTGCCATGGTGTCTCCCTAACGATTCGGCCGGTAGCCGTAAGCCATTGGGCAGTGACGTGTGCAAGCCGCGCGCCCACGCAAACTGCCGGATGCAGGCGGTCAATGCAACTTCACACGCGGCTCGGTGCGCCGCGCGACCAGCCGCCCGAGCGTGTCAAAAACCACTTTCGCCGCGCCATGCAACGCGTAGAGGTGCATCCGGTACAACGAGATGTACATGATTCTCGCGAACAGCCCTTCGACGAAAAGAGCGCCGCCGAGGAGCTTGCCCATGAGGCTGCCGACGGTGCTGTATCTGCCGAGCGATACGAGCGAGCCGAAGTCGCGGTAGACGAAAAGCTGCAGCGGTTTGCCGGCAAGGCGGTTTTTCAGATTGAGAACGAGATGCGTCGCCTGCTGGTGCGCAGCCTGGGCGCGCGCGGGGACACAAGGAGAGTGCCCCGGCCACGGGCAGCAGGCGCAATCGCCCATCGCGAAGACGTCCGGGTCACGCATCGTCTGCAGCGTCTGGTGCACGACGAGCTGATTGATGCGATTGTTTTCCAGGCCATCGAGGTCCTTGAGGAAATCGGGTGCCTTGATGCCCGCTGCCCAGACGCTGAGCTCGACCGGAATGACCCGGCCGCTTGCCGTCACGATGGCATCCGGACGGATTTCGGTGACCATCTCATTGGTGAGGACATCGATCTTGAGAGACTTGAGCAGGTCCTGCGCGGCCAGCGCGACACGCTCCGGCAGCGCGGCAAGAATGCGCGGGCCGGCTTCGACTATCGTCATCCGGATGTCGCGCTCCGGTTCGATGTGCTCGAAACCATAGGCGACGAGTTGGCGGGTGGTCTTGTGGAGCTCGGCCGCAAGCTCCACGCCGGTTGCCCCACCACCGACGATCGCCAGATTGAGCTGCCCGGGCCGAAGCGGCGTGTTCTGCGCATTGGCCCGTATGCAGGCATTGATGAGGCGTCGGTGAAAATGCTCGGCGTCTCCAGGCGTGTCGAGGCTGATCGCATGCTCGCGCGCGCCGGGCGTACCGAAATCGTTGGTTCCCGTACCCACCGCGATCACCAGCGTATCGTACGCAATCTCCCGCCGGGGCATGAGCTCCTCGTTTTCCTCGTCATCGCGGGTGGGGGCGATTTTGACAACACGCCGCGCGCGGTCCAGCCCGTCCATTCTGCCGAGCTGGAATTCGAAGTCATGCCACCGGGCCTGAGCGAGGTAATCCAGATCGTGCTCGTAGAGATCCATGCTGCCCGCGGCGACTTCGTGCAGCAGGGGCTTCCACAGATGAGTGCGCGTGCAGTCGACGAGCGTGATGCGTGCGCGTTTTCGGCGCCCGAGCTGATTGCCGAGCCGGGTCGCAAGCTCCACACCGCCGGCGCCGCCTCCCACGATCACGATGCGGTGAAGCTGAGATTTTTTTTCTTCTGTCATACCCTTCGGTCCTGGCTATATGGCGCGATCATGGTGGGCAGACGCTGCAAGCCGAGCTGCGCCGAGGATTCGGGTTGCGCGTCCCCGCAATTACGCGTGCGCCTGGCTCGTGGCGCTTTGCTGCAGCAGCTTCAACATCGCCGCAGCCTTGTCGAAAGTCTCCTGGTACTCGTCCTCGACGCCGGAGTCCGCGACGATGCCGCCGCCCGCCCAGAATCGAATCTCACCGCGTGAGAGCACCATGGTGCGGATGGCGATGTTCAGATCCATGTTGCCGTCAAAGCTCAGATAGCCGATCGCCCCGCAGTACACGCCGCGCCGGTGAGGCTCGAGCTCTTCGATGATCTGCATGGCGCGAAGTTTCGGCGCGCCCGTGATCGACCCACCCGGAAATGCCCCGCGCAGCAGATCGATCGCATCACGGCCCGCGTTCAGCTCGCCTGTCACGGTGCTCACGAGATGATGCACCGTCGCATAACTTTCGACGTCGAAAAGCTTCGGTACGCTCACGGAACCGAGCTTGCAGTTTTTCGACAGATCATTGCGCAGCAAGTCGACGATCATGACGTTCTCAGCGCGGTCTTTTTCGCTGGCGCGCAAGGCCTGCACGAGCTGGGCATCGAGACGCGGATGGCCCGCCCGCGGCCGGGTGCCTTTGATCGGCTTGGCCTCCACGCGCCCCTCGTGCACGTTCAAAAAGCGTTCCGGTGACGACGACAGCACGTGCGTGTACGGCGTGCTCAGATACGCCGAAAAAGGCGCAGGGTTGATCACACGCAGTGCCTGGTAAGCGAGCCACGGATCGCCCGCCGCCTGCGCGCTAAACCGCTGGGCAAGATTGACCTGGTAGCAATCGCCGTCGGCGATATAGCGCTTGATGCGGCCGAAGGCGCTCGAGTAGGTTTCGCGCGTCATGTTCGAGGTGACCGGCGAAGTGATGCGAAACGGTGCGCGCTTGCGCTCGGGCTTGGGCTCGGTGAACAGCGCGACCAGCGCGTCCCACCTGATATCCGTCTCCGGGTCCCGGCCCTGCCCCACGAGCCAGGCGCGCCGTTCGACATGATCGACGACCACGGCCCAGTCGTAGATGCCGATCGCCATTTCCGGTATGCGCTCCGCATCCTGGGTCACAACGGGCAGGCGCTCGACGCGCCGGGCGAGATCGTATGAAAAATAACCGATGGCACCTCCACAGAACGGAAGCGGGCTTGCGCAGCCCGGGTCTGCATCGAGGAAGCGACGCACCACCGAAAACGGGTCTTCGCGCGTGAGCTCGATGCCGTCGGCGTCGATCTCGGTGAGATTGCCCCGGGTCACCAGCCGTATATAAGGCTGTGCCGCCAGAATGTCGTAGCGCGACTGCGCGGGGTGGTGCTGCCCCCCGTCGAGAAACACCGCCCAGGGGAGGTCTGCAATCGCCTCGAACAGCGCAGCGCTGTCGGGACGATAGGGGATCTCGGTAAAAAGAGGCGGCATCACGACGGAATGGGTGCTGGGCAGTAACCGCAGAGCTTAAAACTCCACGACGCTGCGTATGGAGGTGCCTTCGTGCATCAGGTCGAAACCCTTGTTGATGTCCGAAAGCTTGAGCTTGTGAGTGATGAGATCGTCGATATTGATCTTGCCGTCCATGTACCAGTCGACGATCTTCGGCACGTCGCGCCGGCCCTTGGCGCCGCCGAATGCCGTTCCTTTCCACACCCGGCCCGTCACGAGCTGGAACGGGCGTGTGGCAATCTCCTGTCCGGCGCCCGCGACGCCGACGATGACCGATACGCCCCACCCTTTATGGCAGCATTCGAGCGCCTGGCGCATCACGTTGACGTTGCCGATGCACTCGAAGCTGTAATCCGCGCCGCCCCCCGTGAGGCTGACCAGATACGGCACGAGATCGCCTTCGACTTCTTTCGGATTGACGAAGTGTGTCATGCCGAATTTCTCGGCCAGCGCTTTGCGTGCCGGATTCAGGTCGACCCCGACGATCATGTTCGCACCGGCCAGGCGGGCGCCCTGCACGACGTTCAGGCCGATGCCTCCCAGGCCGAATACGACCACGTTGGCTCCGGGCTCGACCTGCGCGGTGTTGATGACCGCGCCGATTCCAGTCGTCACGCCGCAGCCGATGTAACAAACCTTGTCGAAGGGTGCGTCCTCGCGGATTTTTGCGAGTGAGATCTCGGGCACGACCGTATAGTTGGCGAAAGTCGACGTGCCCATGTAGTGAAGAATTTTCCTGCCCCCGAGCGAGAACCGGCTCGTGCCATCGGGCATGACGCCCTGTCCCTGGGTGACCCTGATCGCCTGGCACAGATTGGTTTTACCCGAGACGCAGTATTCGCACTGTCGGCATTCCGGGACGTAAAGCGGTATGACATGGTCGCCTTTCCTGAGCGTCGTGACGCCGGGCCCCACATCGACCACGACACCCGCGCCTTCGTGGCCCAGGATCGCGGGGAAAAGGCCTTCGGGATCGTCGCCGGAGCGCGTGAATTCGTCGGTGTGGCAGATTCCCGTCGCCTTGATCTCGACCAGGACTTCGCCGGCCCGGGGACCTTCGAGATCGACTTCTTCTATCGCGAGCGGCGCGCCGGCCTCGAACGCGACAGCAGCTTTTACTTTCATGACATGACTCCGATTCAGCGCACTTCGTGAGCGATTACTATAACAGTCATGTTGCCCCTCTACTGCGGTCGCTTCGCGCCCTCGCCCACCGGTCCGCTGCACTTCGGCTCGCTCATCGCCGCCGTCGCAAGCTATCTCGACGCCCGCGCAAATAACGGCCGCTGGCTCGTCCGGATCGAAGACATCGACACGCCGCGGGTGGTTCCCGGCGCAACCGATGACATCCTTAAAACACTCGAAGCGTGCGGTCTGGAATGGGACGGCGAAGTGATGCGCCAGAGTACCCGCAGCGAGGCGTATCAACTGGCTCTGCATAAACTAAGCCGGGCCGGGCGGCTTTACGCGTGCGCGTGCAGTCGGCGCGAAATTGCCGATTCGGCGCTCACGGGTATCGAAGGTTAT
>JBKJKJ010000300.1:0-3496 GCA_046597455.1 Burkholderiales bacterium | reverse complement strand
GCCCGAGGAAGCACGGATACAAACCGAAGCGCCCTTCATAAGCTTCACGCGGCCCGATATAGCCTTGCTGTGCCATCGTGGCGGCCATGACGCCCGAGGCCCCCGCGAGCCCCGGATGCATGCGTTTAGTCCACGAGCCATCCTGCATGGGCTGCATGTTGCCCGACGCCATGCTGAGCGCAATGCCTTGCGCCATGGTGAGCTGATCGGCGGGCATCGCCATCAGTCGGCCCGCGGCCAGCGTGCAGGCGAACGTCCCGACCACGCTGGTTGCGTGGAAACCCGCGCGCAGAAAGCCGCCCCGGCCGGCTGCCCCCAGTCGCGCACCGACCTCCAATCCCAGCGCGCATGCGCTCAGCAGGTCGTACCCATTCGTCCCGCAAGCCGCGCCCACCCCCAGCACGGTCGGCACGCAGCTAGAGGTGAGATGCACCGAGCCCGGAAGATAGGTGTCGTCGTAATCGAGACCGTGGACCAGCACCGCATTGAGCAGTATCGCGTCCCGCACCGCGAGCCTGGCAGGCATGCCGATCACATCCGCATCGCCCGCGCCCATGAGACGCAAGCCGGCGAGCGCGCGCTGCGCGAATTCGAATTTCGTCGCTGCAAAAGCGACACCGACGGCATCGAGCAGCAGCATCTTCGCGCGCTGGCGCACTTCGGCCGGAATCCGTTCGCCTTCGGCGTCGGCCACGAAAGCCGACAGCACCTCGGAAAGAGTCTGCTTGTCGCTCATAGACGAGCCCTTCAGGTTGTATGAATTTCGGGCAATCTCGCCGGCTGGAGGCCGCCTACTTTTTCAGCTTGGCGAACGCGAGTGCCATCGCCCCTGAGAGCTCGGGCTGGCGTGCAGCCGGTTTGGCGGGCGCGGGCCGGCGATCGGATCGTCCGGGCGCGGTTTGCGGGCGGTCCGGCGCGTGCTCGCGGCGCTGATTCTCGCTTCGCGAGCGCGACGCCGCGGGTGCCTCTTCGAGCTTCATGGAGAGGGCGATGCGCTGGCGCTTGACGTCGACTTCGAGCACTTTCACTTTGACGATCTGCCCTGGCTTCACGACATCGTGGGGATTCTTCACGAAACGGTTAGCGAGCGCTGACACATGGACCAGGCCGTCCTGGTGAACACCGACATCGACGAAAGCGCCGAATGCAGCCACGTTCGTCACGACCCCTTCCAGCACCATCCCCGGCTGCAGGTCGGCGATTTTTTCGACGCCTTCCTGGAATACCGCCGTCTTGAACTCCGGCCGCGGATCACGGCCGGGCTTTTCGAGCTCCAGCAGAATGTCGCGCACGGTCGGCACGCCGAATTTCTCGTCGGTGAAATCGGCAGGCGACAGGTTCTTGAGCACGTCGGCACGCCCCATCACCTCGACCATCGGCTTGGCCACGCGCGCCAGAATGCGCTCGACCACCGGATAGGCCTCCGGATGGACCGCCGAGCGGTCGAGGGGATTGTCACCGTCGTTGATGCGCAGGAAGCCGGCGGCCTGTTCGAAAGTCTTGGCGCCGAGCCGCGGGATCTTGCTGAGCTGGGCACGATTGACGAAGGCGCCGTTCGCGTCCCGATACTCGACGATGGCCCTGGCGAGCACGGTGCTGAGGCCCGATATATGCGCGAGCAGCGGCGCCGAAGCGGTATTGACGTCCACGCCGACGGCGTTCACGCAATCCTCGACGGTCGCGTCGAGCGAGCGCGCGAGTGCACGCTGATTGACGTCGTGCTGGTATTGCCCGACCCCGATCGCTTTGGGCTCGATTTTCACGAGCTCTGCAAGCGGGTCCTGAAGCCGGCGTGCAATCGAAACCGCGCCGCGCAGGCTCACGTCCAGCTCGGGGAACTCCTTGGCCGCGAACGCTGAAGCCGAATAGACCGAAGCGCCAGCCTCGGACACCATGACCTTCATCACTTGCTGCTCGGGCTTGCGCGTAGTGGCGAGCTTGATCACTTCGGCTGCGAGCTTGTCGCTTTCGCGGCCCGCCGTGCCATTACCGATCGCGATGAGCTGCACGTCGTGTTTGAGGACGAGCGCCGTCAGGGTCGCCAGCGAGCCCTGCCAGTCGCGTCGCGGCTCGTGAGGGTAAATGGTCGTCGTCTCGAGCAGCTTGCCGGTCGCATCCACGACGGCGACCTTGCAGCCGGTGCGGATGCCCGGATCGAGGCCCAGCACGGCCTTGGGGCCGGCGGGGGCCGCGAGCAGCAGCTCGCGCAGATTGCGCGCGAAGACCTTGATCGCTTCGGCTTCCGCCGCTTCGCGCAACTGCATCATGAGCTCGCTCGCGATGTGCAGCGAGGCTTTGACGCGCCAGGTCCAGCGGCACACGTCGGCCAGCCACTTGTCGGCGGGCCGGCCGAGGTTTTCGACGCTGAAGCGAGCGGCGATCGTCGCTTCGCACGGATGCGGCACGAGCGCTTCGAGCTCCTCCGGCAGAGCCAGATTGAGCGAGAGCACCCCCAGGTTACGTCCGCGGAATAACGCGAGCGCGCGATGCGAAGGTGTCGTGCGTATCGTTTCCGAATAGGCGTAGTAGTCGCGGAATTTTTCTTCCTCCGCGGCTTCCTTGCCTGCCACCACGAGCGCCTTGACGACGCCCTGGTCCCACATCATGGTGCGCAGCTTCGCAAGCAGGTCTGCGGTTTCCGCAAAACGCTCGGCGAGTATGTCTCGCGCGCCGTCGAGGGCGGCTTTCGAATCGGGCACGCCGCCTTCGGCCACGGCTTTGCTGTTCACATATTTCGCGGCTTCGATCTGCGGATCGAGCGTGGGATCGCCGAAAAGCGCATCCGCGAGCGGCTCGAGACCGGCTTCGCGTGCAATCTGCGCACGCGTTCTGCGCTTGGGCTTGTACGGCAGATACAGGTCCTCGAGCACCTGCTTCGTCGTCGCAGCTTCGATTGCCGTGCGCAGCTCAGCGCTGAGCTTGCCCTGCTCGTCGATCGAACCGAGCACCGCGGCGCGCCGCTCTTCGAGCTCGCGCAGATAAAGCAGGCGCTCTTCGAGCGTGCGCAGGTGCGTGTCGTCGAGGTTGCCGGTTGCTTCTTTCCGGTAGCGCGCAATGAAGGGCACAGTGGCGCCTTCGTCGAGCAGCGCAACGGCCGCGGCGACCTGCTGCGGCTTCACGCCGAGTTCCTGCGCGATGAGTTGAACGATCTTGGGCAGTGCGGTATCGGTTTTTGTCGTGGACATCGAGGGATACAGGTGAGGGGGGAAAAGGGTGCGGCGCATTGTCACTGCAAACCCGCCCCGAGTCGAGCCTTGACATCCACGCCGTGACCGACTCCCTGCGCGGGGAGGGCAGTGAACCGGCCGCCAAAGGCGTTGTCGTGCGATGCCGCGCACCACATCACAACGCCGGGGACTCATAGGAGTCGCCCGGCGTTTTTGCTGCACACGCTAGCGCTGCCGATTACACCCCAGCGGGTTCCGGCGCCGTTGCAGCGCCAGTCGGCATTCACTTCACCTGCAGTTAGGCAGAGTGAACAGGTTGGCAGATCGTC
>JBKJKJ010000282.1:0-6308 GCA_046597455.1 Burkholderiales bacterium | reverse complement strand
GCGTCGCCCACCAAGCGTGTCAAATCATCTAAATGATTTGACGGTCAGGCTTGAAGCCTCTTACACTTTCTCGACTGCTCCGCGCACCCCGTATGTAGTCCATGCAAAATTAAAACGAGGAAGATCATGAACGCTCATTCACGACGCCGGTTGGCCGGCGCAGTTGTGGTCGGCACCGCGGCGCTATGCGCACACGCCGGAAGCGCTGCAGCGCAGGCGGGGGACGCGGCCCGCTTCCCCACCCGGCCGATACGCATGATCGTGCCTTTCCCCCCCGGCGGCAGCAACGACATCCTCGCCCGCTTTCTCGGACAGAGAATGACCGAACGCCTGGGCCAGCAGACCATCATCGATAACCGTGCCGGCGCGGACGGCATCATCGGCACCGACCTCGCTGCGCGCTCGTCACCGGACGGTCATACCCTGCTGATCATTTCGACGAGCTACACCATGAATTCCGCCATACATAAGCTGCCTTATGACCCAGTCAAATCGCTGATTCCGATAGCCCTCATCGCGTCGGGCCCCAACGTCATTGCGACCAACCCCAGCCTTCCCGTCAATTCGGTGAAGGATCTCGTGGCGCTGGCGAAATCAAAACCGGGACAGGTCCGCTACGCATCGTCCGGCGTCGGCGGCTTCAATCATTTCGGCGGCGAGCTCTTCAACACGATGGCCGGCGTGAAACTGACCCACATCCCCTACAAAGGCGGCGGCCCCGCCATGATCGACGTCATTTCCGGGCAAGTCGAAGTCGTGTTCGGCACGCTCATTCAGACGCTGCCCCACCTGCGCTCGGGCAAGCTCAAAGCGCTGGGAGTCGGCTCGAGCAAACGCTCTCCTCTGCTGCCCCAGTTGCCGACCATTGCGGAAAGCGGCGTGCCGGGTTACGACGGCACCATCTGGTGGGGGGTGCTGGGCCCTGCGGGCATTCCCGGCGCGATCGTGACCCGGCTCAACAGTGAAATCAACGTCATTCTGCGCGACCCCGAAACGGCAAAGAGACTGACGGCGGAAGCGGCCGAGCCCGTCATCGAGAAACCCGAAGCGTTGGGTAAGCTGATCGTCGACGACATCGCCAAGTGGAGCCGCATCGCCAAACAGGCGGGGATCCGCACCGAGTAACGCACCACACCGAAGCAATCCGGGAGCACGCATGGGTTCGACACCGAGCGGCATCGCATCACGTGAGCACACACTCGACACATTTATCGCGCAGTCACAACAGTTGCGCTGGGATCGGGTTCCGCCACGAACGCGCGCAAGCGTCAAACGCGAGTTGCTCGACTATCTCGGGGCTTCGATCGCGGGCCGCGCCGCAGCGGGCTTGCCGGCCTGGCTCAAAGTCCTGATCGACCTGGGCGGCAGGCCCGATGCGCGGGTGATCGGCGGGCCGCGCGTCCCGGCGCCGACGGCCGCGCTGTGCAACGGCTACTTCGGTCATGTCCTCGAGTTCGACGACACCCACGATGAAGCGGTGCTGCACGCAGGCTCGGCTGCGATCCCTGCGGCGTTTGCCGCAGCGGGCCTGCGCGGCGAAGTCAGCGGCAGCGAGTTGTGCGAAGCGGTGCTGCTGGGCGTGGAGCTCACGTGCCGGCTCGGCGTCGCGACGCGGCTGAATCTGGTCGAAGGAGGCTGGATTTATACCGCACTCCTCGGACACTTCGGCGCGACACTGGCCGCAGCGCGCATCATCGATCACCGGCCCGAAGTGCTGCGCAATGCTTTCGGCATCGTCTACTGCCTGGCGAGCGGCAATCATCAGTCGACCCGCGAGGGCGCGCCGACCAAGCATCTGCAACCGGGTTTCGCGGCAGCCAATGCGATCACCGCCGCACTAATGGCGAGCGCGGGGCTCGATGGCGTGAAGCAGCCGCTCACCGGCGAGGACGGCTTGAGCCGCGTCTATCTGCACGAATTGTTCGATCCCACGCGCGCCGTACGGGCGCTGGGTGACGAATGGGAGTTCGATCGCCTGTCGATCAAGCCTTACCCGACGTGCCGGCTGACCCACCCCGCCATCAGCGCGGCGCTGGCGCTGCACGCGCAACTCGGCAAGGACGTGGGGAAGATCGAGCGCGTCGAGCTCGTGATCGGGCCGCAGGCGCACGACGTCGTCGGTCGCGACGTTCCGGCGCGCCGTACGCCGCAAACCCGTGTTGCCGCGCAGTTCAGCGTGTACTGGGCCGTTGCGGTCGCGCTCACCCATGGCGAGCTGACACCGCGTCAGCTGGCCGAAGAAATCCCGCCTTCGTCCACCGTCGCAGAAATGATCAGCAGGATCACCGGCGCCGCCGATCCGGGCGCCGATCAGCGCGATATCGGCGGCTGCACGTTGCGTGCGTACGGCGCATTCGGCATGCGGGAAGTCCGGCAAACGAACGCGATAGGTCATCCGGACCATCCGTTGAGCGATGACGAGCTTCTCGCAAAATTCAAAGCCAACATGCGTTACGCGAAAGTGTCCGAAGCGAAGGCTCACGCGTTCGCGGAAGAGATCATGGCGATCGACAGCCTGCCGGACGTACGCCCGCTTGCAGACGCGCTCGCCGGTGCTGCATGGAGCTAACGCGGTGACGACGGGCCGTTCCCTGCGTCACGTCACACCGCCTTTTCGCGTCTACTCCGGCGCCGACAGCCTCCAGCAGTTGCCTGCCGAGCTCGACCGCCTCGATTGCCGCCGTGCCGTGATCTTCTGCGGTCAGACGCTTGCGAATCACCCTCACGGCGTGCGGATCGTGAAAGATGCGCTGGGCGCTCGTTGCGCCGGCGTCTTCGACCGCGTCGCAGCGCACAGCCCGCTTCCCGCAGTCCTGGCCGGCGTCGAGGCGCTGCGCACGCTCGAGGCCGACGCAGTCATTGCGCTCGGCGGAGGCTCGGCCGTCGTGACTGCGCGGGCGTCGAGTATCCTCCTTGCCGAAGCCCGCGACATCAGCGAGCTGTGCACGCAGTTTCCAAGCGGCAAGCCGCCGGTGAGTCCGAGGCTCGCACAGCCGAAGCTTCCACAGTTCGTGGTGGCGACTACACCCACGACCGCCTACGCAAAAGCCGGCAGCGCAGTCCTCGACCCGGCGCTGGGGCAAAGGCTCGCGTTGTTCGATCCGAAAACGCGTGCCGGCGCGCTCTTCATCCATCCCGCGCTTACGCTGACCGCGCCTGCGCGACTCGTATCGGGTGCGACCGTACAAGCGTTCAGCATGGCGGTGCAGGGTATCGAATCGCGCAGCCGCGACCCGCTCGCCGACGCGTTGCTGCTGCATGCATTGCGGATACTCGCGGACAATCTTTGCGCCCTGGCGGACGAACCCGAGAACCCCGAGACGCGGGGACAACTGATGCTGGGCGCGCTGCTCGCGGGACAGGGCACCGATTACGCGCCCACGGGTCTGACTTCGGCGCTCGCACACTGCGTCGGAGCCCGCTTCCATCTGGACAATGGCGTCACCAACGCCGTGCTGCTGCCGCATGCGCTACGGTTCAATGCGCCGGCGACGCGCGGCCGACTACTGTTGGTGGCACAGGCCCTGGGCGCGTCCGCATCCGGTTCGCCCGAGGAAGCGGTCGATGCCGCAGCGGGCGCAATAGAAAAACTCTTTGCCCGCATCGGCCTGCCGAAAAGGCTACGCGATGTCGGCGTTCCCGAAGAGGCGCTCACGCTGCTGGCGGCGGATGCCGCCGGGGACTGGTTTCTTCACCAGAATCCCCGGCCCGTTCGCGGCAGTGCGGACATACTCGAAGTACTGCAGAGCGCCTGGTAGATCGGCGCTGCGCAGCGACGGCGATTCAGCTGAACCGCTCAGTAGACCGGCTGGGGCCGGAAATACCGATTCCGATCGATCGACTTGATCAGGTAATTCTGGACCTGGTTGCCTTTGAGCACATCGACGGCGACGTCGACGCCGGCCTTTCCGGTCGCCCACAGCTTGGTATAGAAATCCTTCTGGCCTGCGATCGCCTTGCCGGCGATGCCGACGATGACATCGCCTTTCTGCAGGCCTGCATCATCGGCCGGGCTCTCCGGCGAGACGCGGGTGACGATCAGGTTGCCCTGCACTTCCTGGGTGTTCACGCCGATCCACGGGCGCGGCGTGGCGGTCGATTTTCCATTCGCAATCAGATCGCCCACGACCGGTTTCACAACGTCGATCGGCACGAACATGTTGCCGGGAATGTTAGCCTGGGTGCCGAGCGCATCGCCGACCACCAGCGACCCGATGCCGAGGAGCTTTCCCGTGCGCGAAAGCAGCGCCGCACCCTGCCAGTTCACGGTTGCGGGCGCGGTATAGATGGCTTCGTCGAGCAGATATTCCCAATAGCCCACAAAAGGACGCTTCGAGACCACGTAGGCCGGAGCAACACCGTCGAAGCCGACGATCAGCACCAGCTCGCGCTCGGCCACGCTCGACGATTCGCCCATGTCGACCGGCTTGACGGGCAGCGGTGTCAGTGCCTTGAGCAGCCCCATGCCCGTGGCGTTGTCGTATCCCAGAACCGTCGCAGGAAAAACTTTGCCGTCGGAAGTGGAAAGCTCGACTTTTTCGGCTTCCGTGATGAGGTAACCGATGGTCAGCACGAGGCCGTTGGTGTCGATGACGATGCCGGTCCCTTCGCGCTGGGCGCCGAGCGCGCGCGAGCTGCGCGCATCGCGCACGGCCTGCGCCGTGACCTTCACCACGGACAGCGCGTCGACGGTGACCGGGGCCTGTGCCGGCACGCTCTGCGCCGCAAATGAGGGCGCGCACGCAAGGGCGAGCGCCGCCGTACCGCAAAGGATGAGCCGATGCACGGTCCGCCCGGGACCGCTCAGAAAACTCAGGTTTTTCAAACTCATGATAACTCTCCAGGAAGAGAGACTGGCGGTCTCGCGGCACCGCAACAGGACAGGTTATATGCTACGACTAATCCGCAGCAGGTAGTAATGCGAATTGAGCGCTTTGAATTGCTGACAGTATGACCCTGCGCGTGTCGGCTTACGGCAGCCTTGCGTCGGTGGTGAAGGCGTGATCGACAGGCGTTACAATGCAATCCCGCACACTTACACCCGCCCTTCCACGTCGCCTTCGACCTGGACGAGAAGACGCGACATTCAGCAAGCGGTATGCCTTGGCGGCGCCAGCGTACCAGCGTGACCTGATCCCGCAGGGCAATCAACGTAAAAAAGGAGCATCACCGTGGAACTCGGACTGAAAGGCAAAGTCGCCATCGTCACCGGCGGGACTCAGGGCATTGGAAAAGCAACCGCGTTGCGCCTGGCACAGGAAGGCGCGAACGTCGCAATCTGCGCGCGCAGCAAGGCGGACGTCGAACAGGTCGGCGCCCAAATCGCCAAGTCGGGATCGCAAGTGCTGGCAATCCAGGCGGACATGAGCAAAGTGGAGGACATCGAGCGTTTCATGAAAGCGGTGGTCGATAAATTCGGCCGCATCGATATCCTCGTGAACAACGCGGGCACGTCGATGCGCGGCGCCTTTCTCGAAGTCACCGACGAGATGTGGAGCGCAGACATCGAGCTCAAGGTTTTCGGCGCCATCCGCTGCACCCGGCTCGCGGTCCCGCACATGAAAAAACAGGGTGGCGGGCGCGTCGTCAACATCACGATTTCGAGCGCGAAACAGCCCGGCGCGCAATCGATGCCGACGAGCGTATCGCGCGCGGCCGGTCTGGCAATCACCAAAGCGCTCTCGAAGGAATTCGCGGCCGACAACATCCTCGTGAACACGGTGTGCATCGGCAAGATCAAGTCCGGCCAGCACGAGCGCCGCTTCAGCAAGGAAGGCGTCAGCGCCGATGACTACTACGCCAAGATGGCGAAAGACATTCCGATGCAGCGCGTCGGAGAAGCCGAGGAAGTGGCCAACGTGATCACCTTCCTCGCGTCCGACGCTGCGAGCTACGTCACCGGCACCAGCATCAATCTCGACGGCGGAATTTCGGGGGTGTTGTGAGGCGATTGCTATACCTGGGCGCCGCGCTTGCGGCGCTCGCCCCTGCACTCACAACCGCTCAGAACTATCCCGCCAAACCGATACGCTTCATCGTGCCTTTTCCGCCGGGCGGCGGGAACGACACCATCGCCCGGCTGATCGCGCAGAAGATGGGCGCGTCTCTCGGACAGCAGGTGATCGTGGACAACCGCCCCGGTGCGGGCGGCACGATCGGAGCCGAAGCGGCGGCGCGTTCGCCAGGCGACGGTTACACGATGTTCCTCGCCGGTGTCGCTACGCACGGCATCAATCCGAGCCTGCGAAAGAAACTGCCTTACGACGCGCTGAAGGATTTCACAGCGGTGAGCCTCATCGCGTCGGCGC
>JBKJKJ010000200.1:0-7253 GCA_046597455.1 Burkholderiales bacterium | reverse complement strand
CGCCCAGCCAGGTCAGCAGGTTCAGCGTAGCGGAAACCTGGCCGTAGCCGGTGAAATGGTGTTCCACGGAGAACGTGCTGCGAAAGCCCAAGGCCTCGGCCTCGATGTTGTACTCGATCCAGTCCTGGTACCCCTCCGTGCTGTCGAACTCACCGCTGCCTCGCCGTGCCGAGGCGCTGCCGAACAATCCGAACTGCATGAAACTTTCCTCCTACCGATAGCGATTGGGCGAACGACGAAAGTATCGCCCGCGCTGCCAGCGGTCAATCGAAAGGTGCTTGCAGTAATATCGACAGGACCATCCAGCGCGAGAGGAGCTTACCAAATGCCGATCATCGATTCCCAGATTCACGCCTACGAGGCGAACACGCCGAAACGGCCGTGGCGCACCGTCCCGAACTGGCCCGATCACGTCACGGGTGACGAGATGGTGGCGGGGATGGAAAAAGTCGGCGTCGACGGCGCAATTTTCGTCTCGCCTTACGCCATGTACGGCTACGACGCCAGCTATGCAGTCGACGTGCAGCGGGCACATCCCGGCCGCTTCGCGCTCGTTAAGCCGGTCGACCCGGACGACCCGGCAGTGGCCGACGTGATCGCCGACTGGAAGAAAACGCCGGGCACTGTCGGCATTCGCATCATGATGAGGAAGGAAGTGGGACGCGACTCGAGCGATCCGGGCGTGGACCGCATCGCGCGCACCGCGGTTCAACACGATTTCCCGGTCAACCTATCGTGCTCGGGCAACCTCGAAGCTGTAATGCCGCTGATCGACCGTCATCCCGAGACGCGATTCATCATCGACCATCTGGGCCTCCTGCAGCCGCGCACGCCGCCCGCACCCGCACAACCGTGGGCGGACCTGCCGAAGCTGCTGGACCTCGCAAAGCGCCCGAACGTTGTGGTCAAGGTCAGCGGCGCCTGCACGCTTTCGCGGGAACCGTATCCCTTCCCGGACATCTGGGATCCGCTCGCGCGCGTGTTCGACGCGTGGGGAATCGAGCGCTGCCTGTGGGGCACCGACTGGACCCGCGCCTTCGCGGTCGTCGATTACGAACAGGCCGTGGAGCCTTTCCGCGTGACCGACCGACTCAGCGACAGTGAACGCTCGATGCTGATGGGCGGCGCCTGCACCAGGGCCTATGGGTGGTCGCCGACGAAGGGCTAGTGGAGCGTAACGTTAGAACCGGTAGCAACTATTCCATCTTGATGTTCGTTTGCTTCACCTGTTGCTCGAGATCGGCAAGCTCGCGCGCGATTGCCGCCCTCAGCGCCTCGGGCGTCATACGCTCGGCCGGTTGACTCCCATCGGCTTCGAGCTTCTGCCTCATCTGCGGGGAATGCATGCCGTCGCTCACGACGCGATTGATCGCGTTGATGATCGGGCGCGGGGTTCCCGCAGGCGCCTGCAGAGCGTAGCGGTTGGTGATCTTGAAACCGGGGAAACCTTGTTCGGCGACGGTCGGCACGTCCGGCATAGACGGTACGCGCGCAAGACTCAGTACCGCAAGCGCGCGCACCCTGCCGGTCCTGATCGCGGCGGTGGCGGAGATCGTGCTCGCGCCAACCATATTGATCTCGCCGCCCATGAGGGCGACGATGCCCGGAGCGGTCCCCTTGTAGGGGACAAACAGCAATTTCATTCCGGACAGCTGCGAGAGCCGTTCCATGCCGAGGTGCACCGTGCTGCCTAGTCCTGTCGAACCCGAATAAGTCACCCTCTGGGTCGCCGAGTATGCGACCAGCTCCTTGATCGACTTGAACGGCATGCTCGGGTGCACGATCAGGACATACGGCTGAATCGACGTCGGGACTACGGGATCGAATGCCTTGAGAATGTCGAAAGGCACACGCTTGGTCGCGCCCAGAAGCGTGAGCGTGTCTCCAAGGCTCAGCAGCGTGTAGCCGTCGGGTGCGGATCGCGCGACCAGTTCCACGCCGATCACGCCGCTGGCGCCAGGCCGATTATCGACGACGGCATTCTGTCCCCAGGCGTCTGTCAGGATCTGAGCGACTGCGCGCGCCATGATGTCGCCGCCCGCGCCGGCAGTCGCCGCAACGATGATGCGGATGGGCCGAACCGGATACCCGCCCGGCCTATCCTGCGCGATCGCCGCGCCGCAGTATGCGAGCACGGCCCCCGTGAGCCAACAACCCAACCGCATGGTCCTGGCATTCATGGATACGCCTCCACCGGGGACGCTATGGCCTTACGGTATCACTTCGGGCGAGCCCGCGAGCCCGGACGAGCGCTCGCGTGCACTTATCCCGTACCTGGAACTGCGTTACGTCCGCTGCGCGGTCGGCAGCAGGCTCTCGGGCAATTTCCCGCTCAGGCGGTCCAGCCTCAACGGCACCGGCGTCCCGAGCCACAGTGCGAGCTTGCTGTGGTCGTCATAGTTGTTTTCGGTCAGAGGATGGACGAGAACATCGAGGCCTTCGCGGTTGAACATCAGCCACGGCACGATGTTCTGGAACTCCGGGGCTTCGAAGATCACGTTGAACTGCGGGATCGGGTGCGGGCCTCTCGGCTCATCAGCGAAGGCGCCCGCTTCGACGGTGAACCTGGCTGTGATCGTGTCGCGCAACCGTTCGGCGATAAGCCTCTTCGTCGCGTCGAAATAGACGTGGGCGTGATAGCCCTTGGACTCGGCCATGGCGTGCCTCCTCTCTCCGACAAGTGCACTAATGCGGCGCCGGCGCGTGGGGTTGATCGGCGTATTCGAGCTGGGCCGAAATCTTCCGGCTGATCTCGGCGCGCCACTCCTCTATCGGCTTGAAGCCCGGCTTGGCACGGCAAATCGCTTCGGTCTCACGGTAGAGGTCGTCCTCGGATTTGGTGAGGTCGATCTCGAAGCCGAGTGGTTGCGGCACGTACCACGGCGTATCGCAGAACATCTCGATGCGGTTGCCTTCAGGATCGCTGAAATAGACCGACCAGGCATTGCCGTGACAGCGCGGATCGATGACCTTGCAGCCGGCCTCGCTCACCTTGCGGAAGGCGCGCTGGACGTTGGCGAGGGTGCCGACGTTGAACGAGACCTGTTGCACCATCGGGACGCTGACTTCGGTGGTGCGGCCGCGCACGAGCACGACCTGGTGGTGATCGCTGGGGTTGCGGCTCAGGAATGTGATCCGGGCGTCCTCCGCGGAATCGCTGACGACGAACCCGAGAACGCGCGTATAGAAATCAATCATCTTGGGCACGTCGGCTACATAGAGCCCGACATGGCTGAGGCGCGGCGCTTCCTCTCTTGGCATGGCCGGTCACTCCCTGACTGAGTCTGACGGGCAGTATAGCGCGCCCTTACTACTCGCGCCCGCCTGACGGGCCGACTTCGCTCCGTGATACCGTCACAGGGCGCCATACCGCGTGCCGCGAAGCAAAACCGTAGGGCTGCCGGATCTCAAGTGCCGCATCGGCAGGGTCCGCTGCTCGCCGGCGCGCGCAGGATATCAATCACGTCGTTGTTCTCAGCAGTGCTTCCATCGACCGTTCTTTTTTCGACAAGCGAACAAAATGATACGACCCTCGATGCCAAGTGCCGTAACGCCCCAGAGTTTCGTGGCAACTATCGCGGCCGACGGGCGCTGGCCATCGCTCCTCCTCGCGCAGAACCCCAACACCGCCGGGGTGATGCAGCGGCTCGAGTTCATCGACGTGGCGCCGCTCCTGCAGCGGGTCTTCGAGATGAGCCGGCTGTTCCTGGTGATCACCCAGTGGCCCCCAACGTCGCAGACGAGCTGGCCCACGATCTTCGCCGGAGATATCGGGATTCAGGGATGGCCCTTCATCATCGACATCGGGAAGCAGAGTGCGGCCGGCAGCTACGCCAACGTGCTGATCTTCAAGTTCTGCTCGGGGACGGTCGCGAGCCTGGTGGCGAACCCGCGCCGCTGGACGCACGCGGAGGACTTCAACGACACCAGAAACAACGGACTCACGGCGGCCTCCTCCTGGCTGCAGCGATACATCGCGGACGCGTCGGTGACTCCCGCCGGGAACGCATACGAATACTTCAACCAGGCGGTGAACGACGAAAACTGGACCGGCATCCTGGCGCTGAAGGTCGATATCGACCACGACACCCTACCACCGGAAATCCGCTCGCGGCTGGCCGGAATCGACCTCTCCCGATTTGGCGCGCACCACCTCGGAATCGAGGTTAACGCGGTCGAGCGCAAGCCGGGCGTCCCGCCGGAGCTGGCGATCACGCCAAACACCTCATTCTTCGAGTTGATCGACTATGTGGATGAGGCGTACGCCCAAGCGCTCGCCACGGGTGTAAGCCCCGAGTCTCCGGTGCCCGCCGCGCCGGGGCTCGACCACGTCATGGTCCTCGTCCTCCGCGTTGTCTTCCAGAACACCCAGATCACCGGCTTTCACAGCAAGACGCAGGTCAGACTGAACCAGTGGATCCCGGACCCGGCGAGCCGCCTGCGGTTCAGCGCGGGGCGGAACCTCAACGACTGGATTGTGCTCGACGGCGTGCTGCAGACCCACGGCACCATCAATAGGTATGAGTTCAACTGGCACGGCGACGCCGGCTATTGAGCGAGGCGGTGCACATCGGTCGCAGTCGGAAGACCCTGTCATCAGCTTCGGGGCCGAATGAAACGATTTCAGATCTTCCGACTGTGAAGGCTCGCACCACCTGCGGATCCGGCGGTGCGGCTCCATCCCATCCGCGGCAATGACAAAGCCCTACTAAGCGGTCGCCGCGCTTCAGCACCCGGTTATCTCACAGGCTTACGCCGGCACGTACGATCTCATTCACTTGATCACGGTCCCTTTGTTATTGCGGGACACAGTCAGTCCTCGTCGCGTTCTTCCGGCAGCTCCACCGTGATGAAGGCGACAGTGGTCTTGACGCTGCCGTCTCGCGTCTTGACGGTCAGAGTGGCGCGGTGGTTGCCCGGCTTGGGCGCTTCTACGAACGCATCGAGACCCGTTGCGATCTCTTTGTCATCGATAGCCCAACGAGCCGCCTCGTCCGGCACGGGCTCGCCGCGCGCATCGGTCGCCGCGCTCCACAGCCGCATCGGGCTTTGCGAAATGAACGTCTGACCCTCGCGTGGGCCCAGGATGCTGACCTCGGGCGGGCGGCGCGGAACCCTCACATTGAGCGATGGAGAGATCACAGTCAGGAACCCGTCGCTCACCAGCAGGCGGACCGCCACCGCGCCGGGCGGCAGCGCGCCGGCGTCGAGCACCGCCGATTTGCCACGCAGGCCCGCGCCGAGTGCGTGCCAGATCCCACCGCGCCCAGTGGACCATTGTACCCAGCACTCCGGCTCCTGTTCGCCGCTCACCTCAACCGACCAACTCAGGTGCAGCTTGCCTTTCGTGAGCCTGGCGGTCGCGGGGCCTACCTTGGGCTTGCGCTCCGAGGCAGCGCGGCTCCACACAGGCTTACCCGCGCGCTGGATCCGTAGGAGCGCACCAGCCTCCACGTCAGGGACGAAGGCCTGGACCAGCCGCGGATAGGATTCGACCTCATCGCCGCCGTCGTTGCAGCCGCAACCGCCGCCTTGGGCATGCGATCGCAGGCTGTAGACGTTTCCGCTCGCAACCACACGGCCCTCCGCGTTCACAAGTTCGGCGCGCATATCGAGTGCTCGACCATTCGAGACTTCGCTTTGCGCATCGAGCCGGAAGACGCTCTGGACCTGGAGGTCGTCCGGGCCACGGAGAACGCCTATTATCGAGATCAAGGGTTGCAGTGACACGACGCGCTCCAGCCAGGGCGGTTCGGGCGGCGGGTTCGGAAGCCACTTCTCGGGGATGAGCTGCCGTTCGTACAGTATCTCATCGCGCCACCACGGGCGGTCTACACACACTCGCACCGGATCTAACGCGGCGTTGTTCGTCAGGCGCCCATAAACGAAGAGCGAGACCCACCTCGGCCCACAATACGACATGAAATCCTTGAACATCGCGGGCGACTTGACCGCGCCGTTGCTGATGTCTATCCCGTATTCGCCGGTCGACGCCGTGGGCGTGCCAGCTGGATCGTATGGCTCGTAGGCCGGATAGGCCGCATCACCTGGCGTCCCACACGGCGAGTGGGGGCGGCCGCACGCGTGCCCCAACTCGTGAGCCATCGTCACACCATCCGCGATGGAACCCGTGCTCACGCCGCCACTGTTGCAGCCGATGATCGGCCCCATCGGGATGCCATTCGCCATGAGACCGTAGTAGAGAACGTCGGTCCGATTGCCATCGGCGATACGAACCGCCTGCACGGCGGTGTTCAAGGCCACCCAATTCGGTGAGCAGCAACCGGGACAGCTCGGCGGATCCGTTAATGGCAGGTTCCAGGTCACCGTGCCGGCCGTCCTGTAGGTGGCAGAACTCTGGATCGGAAAGGTGAGGAGCGTCCAGGCCGACGTTGTCTGCAGATTCGCCAACGTCGGAGCGGCGAGCGTCAGGTTCGGTGCGCCGGGCGCGGCGCTGGTTGGCCCGTTGTATCCGACCATGATGCCGGCGAGGCGCAGCGTCTGTCGCAGCGTCGCATCGACGTAGACTTGACGGTCCGCGACCCTGCCACCCGGGCTCGTAATGTGCACGTCGAGCCGGAGGTTGCCGCACATCATCGAGGCCGGAATGATGAAGTTCAGTGTGTACCCAAGTGTGCCGCGCTCGGTCGCGTAGGGCGGGTTGACTCGAGCCGTCACCGTGCCAGGGGCCTGCGGCGAGAGTGTCCCGACGTTCTGCCACAGGAAACCCAACGCGCGGCGGCGGACAGTGATCGTGCCGGTGACGCCTGGGATGTCGCCCGACGACCAGCCACTGCGCACATAAACCCTCACCCAGGCGGGCTTGCTCGCTATCAGGGTGACCGAGTTGTCCGGCTGGCGATCAGTCGGGTCGGTCAGGTGGCGGGCGCTTTCGTAGTACTGCACCGCCTGCGTGACTTCAACGCCGTGGATGCCCCAGCCCAGCCAGGGCAATTTGGTAAGGAGGTCGTTCCTGTCGAATTCGCGGAGGATCGTATCGAAGTCCGGCATGCCTGTATCTCCTCATTCAGAAAAATCAGAACACGCTTCGAAATCAGCAGGGCGCAAACACTCTGTCAGCCTATACCCCGCATTACCCGTTGCTCCACCCTCGTGAATATGATGAACCCCCTTTCTCGCGACACCTTGACCCAGATCAAAGCGTGAGCATGCGCTCGATCACCGCCGGCTCTTCGATCGCAGTGACCAACAACGCGCCGGCTCGGGCGCCGCCGTAGCGACTCGATCGTGTA
>JBKJKJ010000435.1:0-3681 GCA_046597455.1 Burkholderiales bacterium | reverse complement strand
ATGCGGTGATGCGGGGACGGGGTGATGGGGTGACGGGGTGATGGGGTGACAGACCTGAAGCGGCCTACCGGCCGCCGCCATACACACGGCTGACCCAGCGCGCGGCTTCGAGCAAATTGCGGTCGGCATCGCGCCGGGCGACGAGTTGCGCACCGACCGGCAGGCCACTGGGTCCGGTGAAGAGAGGCAGCGTTACCGCCGGCACGTGCAGCGTGGTCCAGATGAGGCAGAAAGACGCGTCGCCCGTTGCGCTCAGGCCCACCGGCGCCTCACCCGCAGCGGCGGGCGTCAGCAGCACGTCGTAACTGCCGAACACGTCGTCCATCTGCGCGCGGCACCGCTCTGCAAAAGCGCGTGCGTCGCGATACTTTTCGAATGTGCAGTTGAGCCCATCGTTGATGCGGCCTTTACGCAGCGTCTCGCTGATCATGTCCCAGTGATGATCGATCTCCCACGACCGGTTTCTCGCGAATTCGAAGCTCGAGATCCAGCGGTGCGCATCGGGAATGCGCTCGAATTCCGTCGGCAGGATGACGTCTTCGACCTGTGCACCCGCTTTGGCGAGCTTCGACGCGCACGCCTCCAGCAGTTGTTTCGTGGATTCGTCACAGCGGTCCCAGAACAGCGTGCGGCAGTATCCGATGCGAGGCCCCGTATCGCCGCCGGCAGGTAAAGGCTCGGGCTTCACCCCGAGCAGCACGTCGCGATACAGCGCGATGTCTTCGATCGAACGTGCGAAAAGCCCCAGCGTGTCGAGCGAACCTGACGCCTCCATCACGCCCTCGCAGCGCAAGTCGCCCCACGTCGGACGATAGCCGACGGCTCCGCAGAATGACGCCGGACGGATCGTCGAGGCCGTGGTCTGCGTGCCGATGGCGATCGGCACCATGAAGTCACCCACCGACGCGCCCGAGCCGCTCGACGAGCCGCCCGGCGTGCGCTCGGGATCGAACGGATTCATCGTCTTGCCCGGATGGAAGTTCGCGAACTCGGTCGTCACCGTCTTGCCCATGATCACGCCGCCGGCGCGCCGCGTCAGCGCGACACACGCCGCATCGATGCGGGGCCGGTGCCCCTTGTGTATGGGCGTGCCGTACTCGGTGGGCATGTCGTCGGTATCGATGATGTCTTTCATGCCGACCGGCACGCCGTACAACGGCCCGCGGCTGCCTTGCCGGTCGAGCGCTTGCGCCTGCGCTATCGCCCGATCGGGATCGAGGTACTGCCATGCCTGCACGCGAGGCTCGCGCTCGTGGATATGCTCGAGGCACGCTCGGGTCACGGCCTCGCACGTCGCCGTGCCCGCGCCGATGGCGCTCACAATTTCGGTCGCTGTAAGTTGATGCAGAGGTTTCATACGGCTATCTCGGGAAATCGTGACGGGGTCATGCGGTGATGGACATTCTCTGGCTCAGAAGTTCAAATGAATCGTCACTTCATCACTTCATCACTTCATCAGTCCGTCGGCGAGCTGCATGGCCCGAAAACCGATCTGCCCCGTGACCATTCCGGACATCGGCAGGACGCAACAAATGGCTTCGAGCACGTTGCGCCGGGTCATCCCGTAATCGTAGGCACGCCGCATGTGCTGCGCGGCGAGCGTTTCTTCACCGCGCATGCACAGCGCCGCCACGGCGATCAGCTCGCGCGGTCCGGGACCGAGCAACGCGTCCCCGGCGCCGTCCGCGAGCAGGCAGTGATCGGCGAAAGCCGATGCGCGCCTAACAAGCTCCGGGTCGATCTGCGCGGCGTAGCGCCATTCCGGCGTCGTGGCGAGGCTCTCGGCGCCGGTGGTCTTTCGAATACGTCCCAGATCCATTTCGGGAAAGCGTTTGAGCTCTTTCGGCTCGCCCCCGGGCGGAAGCTCGCCGTAGGGGTAGAGCGGGTTGTTCGCCTCCATGATCGCGAGCGACACGAACGTCAGGCTCGACCAGCCCACGACCGCGGCGAAAGCCGTCGCGCCTTCGAACAGCGCTTTGTTCGTGAGGCCCATGCGATAAGCCCGCCGCACATGGTTCGGTCCATGGCGAAGATCGCCTTTCGAGCACAGCGCCGGAATCGCGATGAGCTCGCGCATCGGGCCCGAAAGCTGGTCGTCCGAATGCGACTGGCCGTGATACTGATGCAGATAGCTGCCGGTCTCGTTGATCAGATCATAGGTCGCCGGCGCAGCATGCGCGACCGGCTTCCACTCCGGAAAGATGTCGCCGCGCGCCTTGGTGGCGCGGGCCAGCAGCGCCTCCGGACTCAGCCGATCTTCACTCAATTCAACCTCCTCAATCAGCCCTGATACCCGCTTCACGCACCAGCTTGCCCCACTTCTCCGATTCGGAGCGCGTGAAATCGCGCAGCGCCTCGGGCGTGGTCGACAGCGCTTCGATTCCCATGTCTTCGAATTTCTGGCGAATGTCGGCTGCGCTCATTGCTTTTGCGAGGCTCACCTGAAGGCGCTCGGCTGCCGGTTTGGGCGTTGCCGCAGGCACCCAGACGCCCCACCAGTTCTCCGCGACGAAACCCGGAAGACCCGCTTCGGCTAGCGTAGGAATTTCATTCACGGCGGGCAGACGTTTGGAGCCGGTGACCGCGAGCGCACGCGCTTTGCCCGCGCGAACGTGCGGGAGTATCGGCTGCGGATCGGCGAACACGAGCTGGACCTGCCCGCCGAGCAAGTCCTGGATCGCCAGCACGCCGCCTTTATACGGCACGTGAACCATCTCGATGTTGGCGAGGCGCTTCATCATTTCGCCGCCCAGATGCCCCAGGGTGCCCGGTCCGGCCGTGCCGAAATTCATCGATCCGGGTTTATCCCGGGCGAGCTTCACGAATTCCATCAGGTTTTTCGCAGGCGAATTGCCGTTGGTGACCAGGATCGTGGGCCCGATCGCAACCAGCGACACCGGCTGAAAATCACGGGCCATGTCGTAAGGCACTTTGGAAATGAGGGGATTGATCGCGACCGGCCCCATGTTGCCGATGACGAAGGATCCGCCGTCGGCCGGCTGGCGCGCCGCATACTCGATGCCGATCGAACCGTTGGCGCCCGCCTTGTTCTCCACGAGCACGGTCTGGCCCCACATCTCGCCGAGCTTGCTGCCGATGATGCGCGCCATGATGTCGGACGCGCCGCCGGGCGGATACGTGGTGATGAGCCTGACCTGTTTGGCCGGCGCGCTCTGGGAGAAAGCGATTTGCGGCAAGGCGAAAGCCGCGGTGAAGACGATCGATAAAGTGCAGAACGCGCGAGCAGCATGCAGGGCAGTCATGAAATCCTCCGGTGGTCGTTCGGGGCGTTTCGGCCGCTTTTCGATTCGGCGATTGATATTACCGTATGCGCCGCAGGCTACAAGGCGTTACCAGCGCAGCCTTCCCGTTCTCGCTTACAGCCGTATCGCTCAACACCAACCGCCCGGACCCGCCTTCGCACGTCAGGCGCGCGAGGTGAGTGAAAAAAAGACGTTAGCCGGCTCCGCCGCGCCCGCCGCGCCACGAACCGCACCCAGCATATCGAGTAGCGACGGGGCGGCGGCGCACAGGATCGCAAGCTGCGCTTCGGTCAGATGCAGACCCGCGAGGCCTGCGGCACGCTCGCACAGGCTCAATACGCCAGGCTCGACGCTCGAAAGAGGCGCTTGCCGCGCCGCGTCCTGAATCACCGCAGGCGGCTCGAAGCGGCCGGGGGCG
>JBKJKJ010000586.1:0-6447 GCA_046597455.1 Burkholderiales bacterium | reverse complement strand
CACGCCAAAGCGGCGCAGACGAAGAAAAAGAAAGAGAAAAAAGCGGCTTAAGGCAGTCGCAGCACTTCAAAAAAAGGGCCCCTCGGGGCCCTTTTGCATGGGTCTTCCTTACGCACCCGAGGCGGCGCGCTACAACCCGAGTCGTCGCCAGACCTCGGTGGTCAGTCCCGCCTGATTGAGCGTGTAGAAATGCAGGCCCGGCGCGCCGTTGGCGAGCAGGCGCTCGCAAAGATGGGTAACGACATCGAGACCGAAAGCGCGGATCGACTCCGCGTCGTCGCCGTAGCCTTCGAGCTTTTTGCGTATCCACCGCGGGATTTCCGCACCGCACGCGTCGGAGAAGCGCGCGAGCTGCGAGTAGCGGCCGATCGGCATGATGCCGGGCACGACCGGCACTTTCAGGCCCATTCTTTCGCACTCTTCGATGAATTTGAAGTACGCGTCTGCATTGAAGAAATACTGCGTGATGGCCGAATCCGCGCCGGCTTCGACCTTGCGCTTGAAAGCCAACAGGTCGTCACTCGCGCTACGGGCTTGCGGGTGATACTCGGGATACGCAGCCACTTCGATGAAGAAGTGGCTGCCGAATTCCTCGCGGATGAAGGCGACGAGCTCGTTGGCGTACTGAAACTCGCCCGCCGCAGCCGTTCCGGAAGGCAGATCACCGCGCAGCGCGACCAGATGCCGAATGCCGTGGCTCTTGTACTCCTGCACGATTTCACGAATGCTCTTTCGCGACGAACCGACGCACGAAATGTGCGGCGCGGCCGCGTGTCCGGCCTTGCACAGATCGAGCACCGCGTTCAGCGTGCGCTCGCGAGTCGAACCCCCCGCGCCGTACGTGACCGAGAAGAACTCGGGTTTGAGTAGCGCAAGCTGCCGGGCCGTCTGCGCGAGCTTCTCAGCCCCTTCCGACGTGTTGGGCGGAAAGAACTCGAAGCTGAAACATTTCCGATGGGTCTTTTGCGTTTCCATAAAGCTTGGCGTCTGGTTCTCGACCGAAGGAAAGGAGGTTACGGAGGGAAACCTGGGTTGCCCTCCGTTTCGGCCTAGAGGGGCCTCGGCCCGTGAGCCGAATCAATAACGGTAGTGATTCGGCTTGAAAGGGCCGTTGATGTCCATGTTGAGGTAACGCGCCTGCGTCTCCGTGAGCTGGGTGAGCTGGGCGCCGAGTTTCTTCAGGTGCAGCATCGCAACTTTTTCATCGAGCTGCTTCGGCAGCACGTAGACCTTCTTCTCGTACTGGCCGTTGTTCGCGTGCAGCTCGATCTGCGCGAGCACCTGGTTCGTGAACGAGCTCGACATCACGAAGCTCGGGTGACCCGTCCCGCAGCCCAGGTTAACCAGGCGGCCTTCGGCCAGGAGGATGAGGCGCTTGCCGCTGGGGAAAATGATGTGGTCGACTTGCGGCTTGATGTTGTCCCACGTGTATTGCTTCAGGCTCGCGACATCGATTTCGGAATCGAAGTGCCCGATGTTGCAGACGATGGCGTTATTCTTCATGCGCACCATGTGATCGTGCGTGATGACGTTCACGTTCCCGGTGGCAGTGACGAAGATTTCGCCTTTTTCGGACGCTTCGTCCATCGTGACGACGCGATAGCCTTCCATCGCCGCCTGCAGCGCGCAGATCGGATCGATCTCGGTGACCCATACGCTGGCGCCCAGGCCGCGCAGCGATTGCGCGCAACCTTTGCCCACATCGCCATAGCCTGCAACCACCGCGATCTTGCCGGCGATCATGACATCGGTCGCGCGCTTGATGCCGTCGACGAGCGATTCACGGCAGCCGTAGAGGTTGTCGAACTTCGACTTGGTCACCGAATCATTCACGTTGATGGCAGGGAACGGCAGCCGGCCTTCCTTCTCCATCTGGTAGAGGCGGTGCACGCCGGTGGTGGTCTCTTCGGTGACGCCTTTGATGCTTGCCAGTGCCTTGGGATACCAGCCCGGGTTGCTCGCGATGCGCTTCTTGATTGCCGCGAACAGCGCTTCCTCTTCCTCGTTGGTCGGCTTGGCGATGAGCGAGGGATCTTTCTCGGCTTGCGTGCCGAGGTAGGCAAGCAGCGTGGCGTCGCCGCCGTCGTCGAGGATCATGTTGGGCAGGCTGCCGTCGTGCCAGTCGAATATGCGATGGGTGAAATCCCAGTATTCGACGAGGCTCTCACCCTTGTAGGCGAAAACCGGAATGCCGGCGGCGGCGATGGCTGCAGCGGCGTGGTCCTGCGTGGAAAAGATGTTGCACGACGCCCAGCGCACTTCGGCGCCGAGCGAGACCAGCGTCTCGATGAGCACCGCGGTCTGGATCGTCATGTGCAGCGATCCGGCAATGCGCGCGCCTTTGAGCGGCTGCTTGCCTTTGTATTCGTCGCGCACCGCCATGAGACCGGGCATTTCGGTCTCCGCGATGGAGATTTCCTTGCGGCCGAAATCGGCCAGCTTGATGTCGGCGACCTGGTAGTCGCCTTTGATGTTCTGGGGTACAGCGCTCATCTTTCGCTCCTTGAAAATCGACGCCACCGCTTCAACGCTCTGGGCGCAACGGCGCGCTTAGCGGCTGTAGCCGCTGGATAAAATGACCGCTGTGTGACGTATCGGGAGAGTGCTTGAAGCTGACGGCTCACCGTGCGTAACACACGCGGTGAGCGCCGTTGCTGACGGCGCGGCAGGAAGCCTGCACCGGCTCCCGAGCCTGGCGGAGGTGGACTCCGTTGCAACGCTCCTCGGGAAGGCGGGATTCTACACGAAATAAAGCCTGCGTTGAGGCCCTGCTGTAGTTGTGTGCCGGCCAAGGAAGCCCTGTCGATCACAAAAAAAACGGCAGCGCGCGGCGCTGCCGTTTTCATCGACCGGGTGATTCTTACTTGATACCGGCGTCGTCCTTGAGAGCCGACACCTTGTCTGTGGCTTCCCAAGAGAACTCGGGCTCGTCGCGGCCGAAGTGCCCGTAGGCGGCGGTCTTGCCGTAGATCGGACGCAGCAGGTTCAGCGCGTGAATGATGCCTTTCGGACGCAAGTCGAAGTGTTTCTCGACGAGCTTGGCGATTTTCTCATCGGCAATCTTGCCGGTGCCGAAGGTGTCGACCAGCACGCTGACCGGACGCGCGACGCCGATGGCGTAAGCGACCTGGATCTCGCATTTGCTGGCGAGCCCTGCGGCGACGATGTTCTTAGCGACATGGCGTGCGGCGTAAGCCGCGGAGCGGTCCACTTTCGACGGATCCTTCCCCGAGAAAGCACCGCCGCCGTGGCGCGAGTAGCCGCCGTAGGTGTCGACGATGATCTTGCGGCCGGTCAGTCCGGTGTCGCCCAGCGGGCCGCCGATGACGAAACGCCCGGTCGGGTTGATCAGGAACCGGGTGTCCTTGTTGATCAGATTCTTCGGGAGCACGGGTTTGCAAATCTCTTCGATCACCGCTTCGGTGAGCGGCTCGTGCGAAATGTCTTCACGATGCTGGGTCGAAATGACCACGGTGTCGATGTGATGCGGCCTGCCATCGACGTAACGCACGGACACCTGCGACTTGGCGTCGGGACGCAGCCACGGCAGGCGGCCGTCGCGGCGCAGCTCGGCCTGGCGCTCCATCAGACGGTGCGCGTAGTAAATCGGCACCGGCATGAACTGCGGGGTCTCGTCACACGCGAATCCGTACATCAGGCCCTGGTCGCCGGCGCCCTGCTCGAGGTCCATGCCCGAGCCTTCGTCGACACCCTGCTTGATGTCCTGCGACTGCTTGTCGAATGCCGTCAGCACGGCGCACGAGCGGTAGTCGAATCCCATTTCGGAATCGTCGTAGCCGATGCGCTTGATGACGTCGCGCGCGAGATCGCTGTAATTTACGTTCGCGCCGGTCGTGATCTGCCCGGCCATGACGACCAGGCCGGTGGCGACCATCGTCTCAGCCGCGACCCGGCCGTGTTTGTCCTGTGCGAGTACCGCATCGAGCACGGCATCCGAAATGGCGTCTGCAACCTTGTCCGGATGTCCTTCCGACACGGACTCCGAGGTGAATAGGAAATCGCTCATGCGCGGGTACTTTGGAGGGTTAAAAGGGCAAATAGGATATCAGAAAACCCCGGCCGCGCTTGTTTGGCCCGTATGGGTTTGAGGGACGAAGTCCGCGCGTAGACCCGAAAGGTCGTGTGCATCTCCCCCAAGGAAGGCGCGATTCAAGGGTGCCGACGCGGCGCGCGTCGCTGACGCGGGACTGCGCCGCTAGAATAGTTGGATGCTTCTCATGCTTTTGCGCCTGCTGGCCAGGCTGCCGCTCGTCGGGCTGCATGCGGTAGGTGCGGTACTGGGGTGGGTGGTTTATCTCGCATCGCCCGTTTATGCAGCGCGGATGCGCGCGAACCTCGCGGCAAGCGGAATTTACGCCGACTCGCGAGCCCGTGAGCGTGCGCTGAGAGCGTGCGTCGCACAGACGGGCAAAGGCGTCACCGAAATTGCGAAGGTATGGTTCGATGACGCATCGAAAGTCGACGCGCTGGTCCGCTGCGACAGCTGGAGCGTGGTCGAAGCGGCGCAACAGGCCGGGCGCGGGATCATTTTCCTTACCCCGCATCTGGGCTGTTTCGAAGTTTCGGCGCTGTATATCGCCCAGCGTATTCCGATTACGGTGCTGTACCGGCCCCCGCGCCAGCGCTGGCTCGATCCGCTCATGGTCCGCGGGCGCAACCGCGGGCAGGCGCGCCTGGAGCCTGCGACCCTGCGCGGGGTGCGTGCTTTCTACAAAGCACTTCAGCGCGGCGAAGCGGTGGGGTTGCTGCCCGATCAGGCGCCGCAGGTGGGCGAAGGCGCGTGGGCCGATTTTTTCGGCCGCCCCGCGTACACCATGACTCTGGTTCGGCGATTGCAGAAGCAGACAGCAGCTGCGGTCATCTTCGTGTTCGCCGAACGCCTTGCAGGTGGCAAAGGCTACGCGCTTCATTTCGAGCGCTACCGCGGTGCCGGCATCGACGAGACCGAACTTAACCACGCGATCGAAAATCTGATCCGCCGCTGTCCGACCCAGTATCTCTGGAGCTACAACCGCTACAAGGTCCCGAAGGGCGCGCCGCCAGCCGGGAAAAGTGATGAGGTGATGAAGTGATGGGTGACGACAGGGGTGACGTGTTGATCAGCGGCAGCGCGGCGGCGTGATCCGTATCGCGCTGGCGCTCATCTGGCTGCTGCATTTCCTGCCACTTTCTCTGCTCGCCGCAGTGGGCCGCGGCTTCGGGTTGCTGCTTTATGCGGTCGCGCGGGATCGGCGGCGGGTGGCGAGGACCAATCTGCGGTTGTGCTTTCCTGAGTGGACCGATGCCCGGCGCAGGCGCGTGGCGCGCCTTCATTTCCAGGCGTTCGGGCGTGCCGTGCTCGAGCGCGGCATACTGTGGTGGGGTTCGAAGGAACGCATCGTGCGTATCGTACGCATCGAGGGGCTGAATCACTGGCAGGCTGTCGCCGACAGGCCGGTGATCTGGCTTGCGCCGCATTTCGTGGGCCTCGACATGGGCGGAACCCGGCTTGCAGCCGAGTACGCCGCCGCATCGATGTACAGCCGCCAGAAAAATCCGGCGCTGGACAGAATCCTGTATCACGGCCGCACCCGCTTCGTCATGCCGAGGCTCGTCTCGCGCCAGGAAGGTCTGCGCCCGCTGGTGCGCGCGATGCGCGAAGGATTGCCGTTTTACTATCTTCCCGACCAGGATTTCGGGCCCAGGGACTCGGTTTTCGTGCCTTTTTTCGGCGTGCCCGCGGCGACCATTACCGGACTGTCGCGCATGGCCCGGCTTGCAGGGGCCGTGATCGTGCCCGTGGTCACACGCCAGTTACCCGGCCGCCGTGGTTACGTGCTTCAGTTCTACCCGGCGTGGGCGGGTTACCCGAGCGGCGACGCGGAAGCGGACGCGCGGCGCATGAACGCTTTCATCGAAGAGCGCGTGCGCGAGACGCCCGAGCAGTATCACTGGCTGCACAAGCGCTTCAAGACCCGGCCGGCCGGCGAGCCGTCGGTGTATTGAGGCGCGTTTTCCCGTCAGACCGCCATGAGCATCACGATCACCCCGCTTGCCGCAGAAGAGATCGCTGTGCTGTCGAGCCTCGCGGAGGTCATCTGGCGGCATCACTATCCGCCCATCATCGGTGCGGCTCAGACCGAGTACATGCTTGCGCAGCGCTACCATCCCGCGGTCCTGCGAGATGAGCTCGAGCGCGGCGATATCTCGTGGGACGTGCTGCGCGACTATGGTGAGATGATTGCATTCGCTTCGTCTTTCCCGTCGGGCATGGCGGGCGAAGTGAAGCTCGACAAGCTTTATGTGCATCCTGCGCACCAGCGCAAAGGATACGGCGGCATGCTGCTCGCACACACGTGCGAGCAGGCGCGCCGGCATGGCTACGCGACGCTGGTGCTCGCCGTGAACAAACATAACGCCGGCGCGATTGCGGCGTATCGAAAACAC
>JBKJKJ010000569.1:0-12771 GCA_046597455.1 Burkholderiales bacterium | reverse complement strand
ATTCGTGTTGCCCGAAGAAAGCCAGGTGTAGACGCTGCCGTTATAGGTGTTGCCGTGCAGCACGTCATAGAACACGAAACCTGAGGCCGCGACACAGATCACCATCCCCACGATAGTGACGAGATGCGCGCCGCGGCGCCCTATGGCCCAGCCGAACAGCCCCGAGAGCAGCGCGCCGACGAGCGGCGCCAGCGGCACGATCAGATAGAGTTTCTGCATTGATGTCATGTTGACCGCCGTGAGGCGCGACGCGTAAGGCGCAAGGCGAAAGACCTCGATTGCATCCCGCCACGTTGAACACCCGTCACGCCTCGCCCCTCACGCCTCACGCTTCTCATCCTTTGAGCCTGTCCAGGTCTTCGACGTGAATCGTGCTGATGTTGCGGAACAGGACGACGAGGATCGCCAGCCCGATAGCCGATTCAGCAGCCGCGACCGTGAGAATGAAGAACACGAATACCTGCCCGGCGGTATCGTTGAGAAAATGCGAGAAGGCCACGAAATTCATGTTGACCGCGAGCAGCATCAGCTCGATCGCCATCAGGAGCACGATCACGTTCTTGCGGTTCAGGAAGATGCCGACGATCGCGATGGCAAACAGAATCGCGCCCAGAACCAGATAATGCGAGAGAGAGATCACCCGATCACCCTTCCTGTTTCTTTTCGGCGGGCATGGATACGATACGCACGCGATCTTCGCGCCGCACTTTCACCTGATGGCCCGGATCGACATTCTTGCTGTTCTTGCGGCGGCGCAGGGTCAGCGCGATGGCCGCGACGATCGCCACGAGCAGGATCACGGCGGCAATCTCGAACGCATAGACGTATTCGGTGTAGAGCAGGCGGCCGAGCTCCTTGGTGTTGCTGTATCCGGCAGGCGGCGGCCCGGGCTCGGTGGGGCTGTCCACCCCGTAGAAACTTTGCAGGAGGATGACCCCCATCTCGGCGACGAGGAGCGCTGCCACCACTGCACCGAGCGGCAGATAGCTCCAGAAACCCGCCCGTAATCGCGCGAGATTGATGTCCAGCATCATCACCACGAAGAGGAACAGCACCATCACCGCGCCTACATAAACGAGCACGAGGGTGATTGCCAGGAATTCGGCCTGAAGCTGGATCCAGATACCGGCGGAGGTGAAGAACGCCAGCACGAGATACAGCGCGGCGTGCACCGGGTTGCGCGCGGTGATCACGCCGATCGCGGCGAACACGAGGATCACCGAGAAGAAATAGAAGATGAAGGTCTGGAAAGTCATTTTGGTTCTTGTGAGGTGTGCGGCGTGACGCGTAAGGCGAACAACCCCAGATACGTGCGCCCCTTACCCCTCCCCCCTGACGCGCTCCTCATCGGTAAGGCGCATCCGCTGCGCGGTCCTTCGCGATCTCATCTTCATAGAGATCGCCGATCGCGAGCAGCATGGGTTTGGTATAGATGAGGTCGCCGCGCTTCTCACCGTGATACTCGAGTATCCGTGTCTCCACGATCGAATCGACGGGGCACGACTCCTCGCAGAATCCGCAGAATATGCATTTCGTGAGGTCGATGTCGTAGCGGGTGGTACGCCGGGTGCCATCGTCACGCTGTTCGGATTCGATGGTAATGGCGAGCGCCGGGCACACCGCTTCGCACAACTTGCACGCGATGCAGCGCTCCTCGCCGTTGGGATAGCGGCGCAGCGCGTGCAACCCGCGAAAGCGAGGGCTCTGCGGAGTCTTTTCCTCCGGGAACAGAATGGTGATCTTGCGCGCGAAAAGATGCCGGCCGGTCAGGAACATGCCCTTGACCAGCTCGAACAACAGAAAGGTGCGAAAGAAATCCGCAACACGAGTCATCATGATTGCCACCATATCCAGAGCGGCGTCTGCATCCAGGCCCCGACGACGACGATCCAGATGAGCGTCACCGGAATGAACACCTTCCAGCCCAGCCGCATGATCTGATCATAGCGATAGCGCGGGAATGTCGCGCGGAACCACAGGAAGCTGGAGACCACCAGAAAGAGCTTGAGCAGCAGCCACGCCGTGCTGGGCGCGCCGAGGACCGGCCACGACTGGGGGAAAGGCGAGAGCCAGCCGCCGAGAAACATGATCGCGCACAGCGTCGAGATCAATATCATGTTCGCGTATTCGGCGAGGAAAAACACCGCGAAAGCGATGCCGGAATATTCGACGTGGAAACCGGCGACGATCTCGGATTCGCCTTCAGCGACGTCGAAGGGCGCGCGGTTGGTTTCGGCCACGCCCGATATGAGATACGTGAGGAATAAAGGAAAGAGCGGAATGAAAAACCAGTTGAAAACGCCGTAGCTGCCCGACTGACCTCGCACGATATCGCCGAGATTCAGGCTTTGCGCCGCCATCAGCACCCCGACGAGCGCGAAACCCATCGCGATCTCGTATGAAACGATTTGCGCGGCAGAGCGCATTGCCCCGAGAAAAGCGTATTTCGAGTTCGACGCCCAGCCTGCGATGATGACGCCATACACGCCCATCGAGGTGACCGCCAGGATGTAGAGGAGTGACGCGTCGATGTTGGAGAGCACGAGCTCGGGCGAGAACGGCACCACGGCCCACGCCGCCAGTGCGGGCATGATCGCCATCACCGGCGCGAGCACGAACAGGAACTTGCTCGCGCCACTCGGAATGATGAGTTCCTTCAACAGGAGCTTCAGACCGTCGGCGATGGGCTGCGCCAGGCCGCCAAGCCAGCGTATGCCGAAGAAAGTCACGCGGTTGGGGCCGATACGGACCTGTATCCAGCCGATGACTTTGCGCTCCCACAGTGTCAGATACGCGACGGCCAGCATCAATGGCGCGACGATGGCGACAATCTTCGCGACGGTCCATACCGCCGGCCACGTCGGCCCGAAAAATTGTTCGAGGTTACCCATGAAATTCATGTCGGATACCCCGGCATCGCGTTCGCGCATGCAAAGCTCATTGCAGCCGCCTGCCACGTCGGCCCGCCGCGCGCCATGAAATGACGGTTGCGTCGATTCTCACGCATGCTGGACGGCCACTGTCTGCTGAACGGCGACACGCTCGGCGCTGACCACTCCGAACATGGGGCCGAGGTGCGCCGTCTCGGGCCGTGCGGCTGCAAGGCGTATGCACCCGTCGGGGAGGCGCGCATCGACCGCCACGGGCAAGATCGCCTCGCCGCCGGCCTGGCGCACGCGCAGCTGATCCCCGGCGAGTAAACCGAGCTGTGCGTATAGCACCGGATTGACCCAGGCGACCGGCGGTTCGGCGTCCCGCGTCTTCTGCAGCGGCTCGGAGCGGCGCACGAGCGGATCGGCGGAATAGATCGGCACTTCGGCGATGCGCTGCAAGCCCTCGCCGACGGACGCGCCAGGCGCGGATAGCGCCGTCGCCTCCATGCGGTTGGCGAGCCTGGCGGTGATGTCGCCGTCGCCCAGCGCGTCGCGCTTCACGGCCTCAGCGCTGTCGTAATCGAATCCGGGCACCCCGAGGAGATTGCCGAGCACGCGCAACACTTTCCATGCGGGGCGCGCTTCGCCGAGCGGCTGAACGCAGCCTGTGAAGCTCTGCACGCGGCCTTCAGTGCTGATGAACGTGCCGGCGGTCTCGGTAAACGGGCCCACGGGCAGGATCACGTGCGCATACTCGAGCGCTGCGGTATTTTCGAATGCACTCAGCGCCACGACAAGTTCTGCCTGCTTCAGCGCAGCGACCGTGCGCGCCGGGTCGTGCGTGTCCAGCTCGGCTTCGAGCCCCAGGAGCAGATAGGCTTTAAGCGGTTCGTCGACCATCTGCGCAGCATTCTTGCCCGCCGGCGAGTCGAACGGAACCGCACCGGCGATGTAGCCCCCCACACTGTTCGCCGCTTCAGAGAGAAAACCGACGCGCGCGCCCGTCACGTCGCCCAGCGCCTGCGCGAGCGCATGCAGCGTCGCGGCCGCCGGGTGATGTTGGGCGTAATTACCGAGGAATATGGCAGAGCTCTCGCCTGACACGAAAGCCCGGGCGAGCGCCAGCGCGCTTGCGCCCGGCTCGACGCCTTCGACGCTGCCGCGCACATCTTCCGGCAGCGCGATGTCTTTCGCGGCTGCAGCAGCCTTCACGACCTGAGCGAGCATGTGCACCATGGCCGCCGGCGACACGATGGCCTTGTGGGCCACACGCATCAGCAGATCGTCGTCCACCGCATGGATGATCGAAAGCTCCAGACCTTTTTTCGTACCCTGCCGCAGGCGCTGCGCGAGCAGCGGGTGCTCCTTGCGCAGTGTGCTGCCGATCACGAGCGCGCGGTCGAGCGCGCTCACTTCGGCGACGCTCATGCCGAGCCATGGCGCCCCGGCGAGCTTGCCGTCGCTGCTGAAATCGGACTGGCGCAGCCGGAAGTCGACGTTACCCGAGCCGATTCCGCGTATCAGCTTTTGCAGCAGGTAAAGCTCTTCGAGGGTCTGATGCGGCGAGGCGAGCGCGCCGATAGCCGCGGCTCCGTGCTGCTCGCCTATGCTTTTGAGCTTGCCCGCGATGAAATCGAGTGCCACCTGCCACTCGACCGGCTGCCAAACCCCAGCGCCATCGCCCCCGAGCTTCATCATCGGACGCGCAAGACGCTGCTCGGAATTCAGCCCCTCATAAGAGAAGCGATCCTTGTCGGACAGCCAGCATTCGTTGATCGCCTCGTTTTCACGGGGCAGCACGCGCATCACGCGGTTCTGCTTGATCTGCACGATGAGGTTCGAGCCCAGGCCATCGTGCGGGCTGATCGAAGGACGGCGCGTGAGCTCCCAGGTGCGGGCGCTGTAGCGGAAAGGTTTGGAGGTGAGCGCGCCGACCGGGCACAGGTCGATCGAATTGCCCGAGAGCTCCGAATCGACGGTCTTGCCCACGAAGGTGATGATCTCGGCATGCTCGCCGCGGCCGATCATGCCCAATTCCATGACGCCGGCGATCTCCTGACCGAAGCGCACGCAACGCGTGCAGTGGATGCATCGCGTCATGTCGGTCGAAATGAGCGGACCGAGGTTCTTGTTGACGACGACACGCTTGTCTTCGTCGTAACGCGAGCCGCTTGCGCCGTAACCGACCGCGAGATCCTGGAGCTGGCACTCGCCGCCCTGGTCGCAGATAGGGCAGTCGAGCGGGTGGTTGATGAGCAGGAACTCCATCACCCCTTTCTGCGCGTCGACCGCGAGATCCGATCGCGTCCACACCTTCATGCCTTTCGTGGCGGGCGTGGCGCACGCCGGCAGCGGTTTGGGCGCTTTCTCCACGTGCACGAGACACATGCGGCAGTTGGCGGCGATCGACAGCTTCTTGTGATAGCAGAAATGCGGCACGTAGATGCCAAGGCGATTCGCCGCATCCATGACGGTGCTGCCTTCGGGCACTTCAAGCGTCTTGCCGTCGATCTCAAGTTCGATCATAAGTTTGGTTGCGCAGCCCCTGACGCATTTCCACCGGCCCAGGCAAAATGGGCGAGGTGTCGGACGTGAGGGCTATCCTGCATTTTCGGTCGATTAGGTGTAATGCGGCACAAGACAGTTCTTGTGCTCGATGTGGTGCTGGAATTCGTCGCGGTAGTGCTTGATGAACGCGCGCACCGGCATCGCCGCCGCGTCGCCGAGCGCGCAGATCGTGCGGCCCTGGTTGTTGTCTGCAACCTGGTTGAGCATATCGAGATCCCCCGGCCTGCCTTTGCCGTGCTCGATGCGATCGACCATGCGATAAAGCCAGCCCGTTCCTTCGCGGCACGGCGTGCACTGACCGCACGACTCCTCGAAATAGAAATACGAAAGCCGCAGCAGGGAGCGCACCATGCAGCGCGTCTCGTCCATGACGATGACCGCCCCCGACCCGAGCATCGACCCTGCTTTCGCAATGGAGTCGTAATCCATATCGGTGGCCATCATGATGTCGGCCGGGAGCACCGGCATCGATGAGCCCCCGGGAATCACCGCTTTGAGCTTGCGGCCGCCGCGCATGCCGCCCGCCATTTCCAGCAGCGTCGCGAAAGGCGTGCCGAGCCTGACTTCGTAATTGCCGGGTCTCGCCACGTCGCCCGAGACGGAGAAAAGCTTGGTGCCGCCGTTATTCGGCTTGCCGAGATTCAGGAAGGCTGCGCCGCCGTTCAGGATGATCCATGGAACCGCGGCGAACGTCTCGGTGTTGTTGATCGTCGTCGGCTTGCCATAGAGCCCGAAGCTCGCGGGGAAAGGCGGCTTGAAGCGCGGCTGGCCTTTCTTGCCTTCGAGGGATTCGAGCAGCGCAGTCTCCTCGCCGCAGATGTAGGCGCCGAAGCCGTGGTGGCCGTAGAGCTGAAAGCTGAAACTGCTGCCGAGGATGTTGTCGCCGAGATAGCCGGCCGCGCGCGCTTCGGCGAGCGCCTCTTCGAAGCACTCATAGGCGTCCCAGATCTCGCCGTGTATATAGTTGTAGCCGACCGGGATGCCCATCGCGTAACCGGCGATGATCATGCCCTCGATGACGATATGCGGGTTGTAGCGCAGCAGATCGCGATCCTTGAACGTGCCGGGCTCGCCCTCGTCCGAATTGCACACGAGGTATTTCATGCCCGTATACGCTTTGGGCATGAAGCTCCACTTCAGTCCCGTCGGAAAGCCGGCGCCGCCGCGCCCGCGCAACGCGGACGCCTTGACTTCACTGATCACCTGCTCCGGCGTGAGGCCTTCCGAAAGTATTTTCCGGATGGCCTGGTAACCGCCGCGCGCTTCGTTATCCTTTAGGCGCCAGTTCAGGCCATCCAGGCCTTTCATCAGGATCGCGTCCGGACCGAACATCTCGTCGGAAAACGGCGGTATGGGAAGCCCGGTCACGGCAAGTCCTTCAGCAGCGCGTCGAGCCTGTCGGGCGTCATCGCACACAGCATGCGTTTGTTGTTGTGCAGCAGCACCGGCGCGTCGCCGCAGGCGCCGAAGCACTCACCTTCTTTCAGCGTGATGCGCCCGTCGGGCGTGGTTTCGTTAAAGCCGATGCCGAGCTTGTCCTTGAGATGTTTCGCAGCGTCAGTCGCACCCTGCAGCGCGCACGGCAGATTGGTGCAGATCGTGAGCTTGTGACGGCCGATCGGCTTCATGTCGTACATCGTGTAAAACGAGGCAACTTCGTACACCGCAATCGGCGGCATGCCCAGGTAGTGGGCTACGAAATCCATCGTCTCGGTCGAAAGCCAGCCTTTTTCGTCCTGCGCGATCGTAAGCGCAGCCATCACTGCCGACTGTTTCTGGTCCGGCGGATATTTCGCGACCGCAGCGTCTATTTTGGCGAGCGCGTCGGGCGAGAGCACCAAGGGCGCGTTCATCGATCGATCTCCCCGAACACGATATCCTGCGTGCCGATGATCGCGACGGCGTCCGCAATCATGTGGCCGCGAGCCATCTCGTTGAACGCGGCGAGGTGCGGGAAACCCGGCGCGCGGATCTTGAGCCGGTAAGGCTTGTTGGCATTGTCCGAGATCAGATAGATACCGAACTCGCCTTTCGGATGCTCCACCGCGGCGTACGATTCCCCAGCCGGTACGTGCATGCCTTCGGTGTAGAGCTTGAAGTGATGGATCAGCTCTTCCATGTTGCTCTTCATGGACACCCTCGAAGGCGGCGCCACCTTGAAATTGTCGATCATCACCGGCCCGGGATTGGCGCGCAGCCAGCCGATGCACTGCTTGACGATGCGGTTGGCCTGGCGCATCTCTTCGATGCGGACCAGATAGCGGTCGTAACAATCGCCGTTCACCCCCACAGGCACGTCGAAATCCATGTCGCCGTAGACTTCGTAGGGCTGTTTCTTGCGCAGGTCCCACTCGATTCCGGAGCCGCGCAGCATGGGCCGGTGAAGCCGAGTGCGATCGCGCGCTCGGGCGAAACGACGCCGATGTCGACTGTGCGCTGTTTCCAGATCCGGTTGTCGGTGAGCAGAGTTTCATACTCGTCAACACACGCCGGGAAACGGCCCACGAAATCCTCGATGAAATCGAGCACTGATCCCTGCCGGTTTTTGTTCAGGTCCCGGATCTTCGATTCATCGCGATGCTTGGTGACCGCATACTGGGGCATGCGGTCCGGCAGGTCGCGATAGACGCCGCCGGGGCGATAGTAAGCGGCGTGCATACGCGCGCCCGACACGGCCTCGTACACATCCATCAGGTCTTCACGCTCGCGAAAAGCGTAAAGAAAAACCGTCATCGCGCCGATATCCAGCGCGTGCGCGCCCAGCCACAACAGGTGATTCAGGATCCGCGTGAGCTCGTCGAACATCACCCGGATGTACTGCGCGCGTATCGGCACCTCGAGCGCGAGCAGCTTTTCGATCGCCATCACGTACGCGTGCTCGTTGCACATCATCGAGACGTAATCGAGCCGGTCCATATACGGCAAGGACTGGATGAACGTCTTGTATTCGGCGAGCTTTTCGGTGGCCCGGTGCAGCAATCCGATGTGCGGATCGGCGCGCTCGATGACTTCCCCGTCGAGCTCGAGCACGAGACGCAGCACGCCGTGCGCGGCCGGATGCTGAGGCCCGAAGTTCATGGTGTAGTTGCGAATTTCAGCCATGAGCTTCGGGCCTCAGCAATTCGTGATCGAGGCCCACAACGAGTCGCTTCAGCGATTCGTTGCGGTGAAGGCTAACCTGGCTCGCCAGGTTAAGCCCGACAGGGCGGCCGGAGCCAAAACTCATCGTGTCGTTAAGAATCTCGACCATATCCCACGATGAGTTTCGGTGAAGGCTAACCTGGCTCGCCAGGTTAAGCCCGACAGGGCGGCCGGAGCCAAAGTTCATGGTGTAGTTGCGAATTTCAGCCATGAATCAGACGCTCTTCCTGTCCAGATCGACATCCGCGTAGTTTTCCTCGCGGATGATGCGCGGCGTGATCTCGCGAGGTTCGATGGTGACCGGCTGATAGATGACGCGCTGCTGATCGGGGTCGTAGCGCATCTCGACATTGCCCGACAGCGGGAAATCCTTGCGGAACGGGTGCCCCACAAAGCCGTAGTCGGTAAGGAGCCTGCGCAGATCCGGGTGGCCGGTGAAAACGATTCCGTAAAGGTCGAACGCCTCGCGCTCGTACCAGTCGGCACCCGGCCACAGGTTGATGACCGAGTCGAGGACCGGAAAATCGTCTTCCGCAGCGAACGTGCGCAACCGCAAGCGCCAGTTATGGGTCATGCTGAGCAGCTGGTAGACGACCGCGAAGCGCAGACCGTCCCACACGCCGCCATAGGCGCTGTAATCGACGCCGCACAAATCGGTAAGCTGAGTGAATTTCAGGTCAGGCGAATCGCGTAGCGCGGTCGCCGCGAAAGTCAGGTGGTCGGCCTTGACGACGACGGTCACTTCACCCAGGTCGGTCTTGACGCTGAGGAGCTTGTCGCCGAGCGTGTTTGCCAGCGCCGACGTAAGGGTTTCGATACGTGACATCAGCGGGCGATGGTGTTGGTGCGCTTGATCTTGTTTTGCAGCTGGATGATGCCGTAGAGCAGCGCTTCGGCCGTCGGCGGACAGCCCGGCACGTATATATCCACCGGCACGATACGGTCGCAACCGCGCACAACCGAATACGAGTAGTGGTAATACCCGCCCCCGTTCGCGCACGACCCCATCGAGATCACCCACCGCGGCTCGGCCATCTGGTCATAGACTTTGCGCAGCGCGGGCGCCATCTTGTTGCACAGCGTCCCGGCCACGATCATGACGTCGGACTGACGCGGGCTCGGGCGGAACACGATACCGAAACGATCCAGGTCGTAGCGTGAGGCGCCGGCATGCATCATCTCGACTGCGCAGCACGCGAGGCCGAAGGTCATCGGCCACAGCGAACCGGTGCGCGTCCAGTTGATGAGACTGTCGGCGGTCGTGGTGATGAAGCCTTTATCGCTCAGATTTTCGGGGGCACCCATATCAGCCGTCCTTTATCGCGCCGGAAGCGGGCGCGGGGTGGCCGCTCCACAGCGCTCATCGATTACTCCCACTCCAGCGCCCCTTTCATCCACTCGTAGATGAAACCCACTACGAGGATGGCGAGAAACAGGAGCATGGCCAGGAAGCCGAACAGACCGATTTCGCGCAGGACCACCGCCCACGGAAAAAGAAACGCGATCTCGAGATCGAAGATGATGAACAGGATCGCAATCAGGTAATAGCGCACGTCGAACTTCATGCGCGCGTCTTCAAACGCTTCGAAGCCGCACTCGTACGGCGAAAGCTTCTCGCTGTCCGGACGATGCACACCCAACAGGCGGGACAACCCGCCGCCCAGGAGCAGCGGCAGCACCCCGACTGCGATGCCGACGATGATGAACATCAGGATCGGAAAGTAGTTTTCGAGCATCGGGCGTCAGTGTCCGGCATCCGGGATGGGTAAGAATTCGACGGCTACGCGATACGCTGGAGAACGTGCACCGTGCGCAGGTTCAAGATCACCTGGCCTGCCGGAACATGATTCCCGGCCTGATCCCGCGGTTTTCGCAGGCATATCGTCGAATCCTGAATCCCGGCTGCTAAATCCTGCCTTTCCTGCATGGTTGCTGCATATGATGGTGTCGACGGAGAGACTCGAACTCTCACGGCTTTCGCCACCGCCCCCTCAAGACGGCGTGTCTACCAATTCCACCACGTCGACAAAACACTTCAGTGTGCGGCTTTGAGGGTGTAGCGCCGGATGGTCTCCCACCCGGCACTCGACACCGCGCACTCGATACGATTGTTACTTCGGCACCGTCACTTCGGCACCTCTTGCGCTCTACCGGCTTCGGCCGGCGCCGCCGGCACGCCCGGCGATGGCACCGGCGCAGCCTGGCCAGGCCCACCCTGGGGAGCCTGACCGGGGATTTGGCTGGGCGCTGACGGTGACACCGGATGATCCGCCATCACGCCTCGCGCACTGGTCTTTTGCGCGGAAAGATAGGTCAGCCCCAGGCTCGTCATGAAGAAAGCGAGCGCCAGAACGGCGGTCGCGCGGCTGAGGAAGTTGGCCGAGCCGGCCGAGCCGAACACGCTTCCCGATGCGGCGCCGCTACCGAATGCCGCGCCCACATCCGCGCCTTTGCCATGCTGGAGCAGCACCAGTCCGCAGATCCCGAGAGCAGCCAGCACGTGCAGCACTAAAATCGCATTTTCCATCTTTATCCGCCTAATTCGCCTGGCTTGCAGCCTGACAAATCGTTGCCAATTCGTTAGCGTCCAGCGATGCGCCACCTATCAGCCCACCGTCGATGTCCGGCATAGAGAAAAGCTCCGCCGCGTTACTGCCTTTGACGCTGCCCCCGTAGAGGATTTGCACATTTCCCGCCACCGCCGCGTCCCGCTCGGCAATCCTGCCGCGGATGTACGCATGCACTGCCTGCGCCTCATCCGGCGTTGCCGTCTTCCCCGTGCCGATCGCCCACACCGGCTCGTACGCAATCACCGCGTGCGCAAACGACAGCGCACCGGCGCCTTCGAGGACCGCATCGAGCTGAGCACCGACCACACTTTCCGTGGCGCCCGATTCGCGCTCACCCAAAGTCTCACCGACGCACAATATCGGGGTCAGCCCTGCATTGAGCGCAGCCGCATATTTCTGCGCGACCACCGGGCTCGTCTCACCGAACAGGCTGCGCCGCTCGGAATGGCCCACGATGACGTAACGGCAGCCGAAGTCCACCAGCATCGCACCCGAAACCTCGCCGGTATAAGCCCCGGACGCGAACTGCGAGATGTTCTGCGCGCCCCAGGGAATACCCGAACCGCTCAGTAACTGCTGGATTTGGGCCAGATACGGAAACGGCGCACATACCGCGCATTTCACGCCTGCGACACGGGCAAGGGCAGGAACCAGTGCATGCAGCAGGGCCTGGTTCGTCGCCAGGTTGCCGTTCATTTTCCAGTTCCCCGCTACGAGCTTGATGCGCATTCCCGGCCGACCTGCCTAAACCGTCGAATTTTACACGGGCGACACTATGAGGGTCAATGTAACTGAAACGTAACCAACAGGGCGCAAGGTACTGTTTGCCAAAAGGATCGGTCGCGCGCGCTAGCGGGGAGAAGACGCGTCGGCAGGGTGACGAAAACCGGTCAACACGCGCGGCGCACGGCGTCCGCTATAGTTTCGGCCCAGCGCCTGACTTTGGATTCGACCTTGCCTTCCACCATGACGCGGATCAGCGGCTCGGTCCCCGAGGCCCGCAATAACACGCGGCCCGCGCCGTCCAGATCGCGCTCGGCATCGGCCAGGGCCTGCTGGATGGCGCCATGCGTCCCGAAATCGAAGCGCTCTTTCACCCCGACATTGATGAGAATCTGCGGATACATCGTCAGGTCGGCCGCAGCCTGATCGAGCGTCACGCCCGCCTCGGCGAGCGCATCCAGCACGAGCAGCGCGGAAACAATCCCATCGCCCGTGGTGTGTTTATCCAGGAAAACGATGTGCCCGGAGTTCTCGCCGCCCAGTTGCCAGCCCCGCTCCTGCAGCATCTCGAGCACGTAACGGTCTCCGACCTTGGCACGCGCGAAAGCCACGCCGAGCTTGTCGAGCGCATGCTCGAGGCCCAGATTGGTCATCTGGGTGCCCACGACCCCGCCGCGAAGGATGCCGCGAGCGCGCCGGTGACGCGCGATGATATAGAGGAGCTGATCGCCGTCGTAAATTTTGCCGGTCGCATCGGTCATGATGATGCGATCGGCGTCGCCGTCCAGGGCGATGCCGATGTGCGCGTGGGTTCGCCGCACTTCATCCTGCAGCGTTTGCGGATGCGTCGCGCCCACACCCTTGTTGATATTGAAACCGTCCGGACCCGCCCCGAT
>JBKJKJ010000238.1:0-10581 GCA_046597455.1 Burkholderiales bacterium | reverse complement strand
GTCAGGCGCACCGAATAATGTGTCCAACTGCTTGAGCGGAGGGCATGTTCGTGATGTGCCCACCAATCCCGGTCCTTCGGCGCAGCCCGGTGCGCCTTTATCGAAAGGTGGTGGGTATGGACAGTCTCCAGTGTTGTCGGTCTGCCTTGCCTCTCCATCCCAGTTTGCTGGGCCGATTGATGTCTGGCACGGCTTATCCGCCATGCATGTTCGCCTTGACTGTTGTTGTGGCGACGGCATTGCCAATGCCAACCAGCGCAGCTGCCGACTACCCGACCAGGTCGATCCGTATCGTGGTGGGTTTTCCCGCGGGCGGCCCGGCTGATTACACCGCGCGCGTCCTTACGGTAAAACTGTCGGCCCTGCTTGGCGCCAATGTCATCGTCGATAACCGTGTCGGCGCCAACGGAACCATCGGTGCAGATCACGTCGCCAAGTCGGCGCCGGATGGCCACACCGTTTTCCTGACCAACACCGGAGCCATGGCGATCAGCCCGCACATCGGTGCCAAGCTGCCCTACGACCCGCTGCGCGATTTCGTGCCGATCGCCCGTGTGGCCACGGCGCAAAGCACACTCGCCGTGCATCCTTCGCTCCCGGCGAAAAATGCGAAGGATTTCGTGGCACTGGCGCGCGCGCACAAAGGGCAGATCACGATTGCGTTGCCCGGCGTGGGCAGCGTTCCTCACCTCGCGGCGGAACTATTGAAAGCATCCGCCGGCATAGACCTAGTGCACGTCTGGTACAAAGGGGGGGCACCGGCGGTGAACGACGCTATCGGTGGGCAGGTAAGTTCGGTTATTCTGGACGTCACGGCATTACTACCGCACCTGCGCGCGGGCAAGCTTCAACCAATCGCGATCGCCGGTGACAGGCGTGTGCCGCTGCTGCCGGATGTGGCCACGATGGAAGAGCAGGGCTTTAAGAACGTCGAGGCGTCGAACTGGTACGCGATCTTTGCGCCGGGCAAGACCCCGCGCGACATCGTCGAGCGCCTGAACGACGCGGTGCGCAAGGTGATCGACACGCCCGAGGTGCGCAAGCACTTCGTCAGCACCGGGGCCGATCCGGTGTCGTCCACCCCGGAGCAACTGGCAGAGCTGTTGCGGCGCGACTACGCTAAGTGGGGCAAGGTGATCCGCGACAACAACATCAAGGAATAAGCACTCAATTCCTGGCGCGTTGCGCTGTATGCACTGAATCGGGCGGATGCCGTTTGAACACGGGCGGAATGCCATATTCCCGCGGTGTGCAGGTCATAGCTCTCCCAAAACGTGATCTTTCAATGTGACGCTTGATGTCCCGAAGCCAGCGTGGTGGCCGCTGTGCGTCGAGTACGCCCGGGAACTGGCGACAGAACAGAAATCATCGACCGACAACTCGATTCCGCATCAATCTCCAATGGGATACAGGTCTCCAATGGCAGCTATTGGCCGATAGCGGCCGTATGAGGTGTGGTGCAAACGTCTTCTCAACTGCGTGCCAGCGGCCGGCTGCAACTTGCTTTACTCCCGCGTCTCCTTTCAGCCGTGATTCCACGTTAAGCTCGGCACATACCTTCGTTTTCCTGCAAACTTTCTGCATTTTGTCAGGCCGCAGAGCGCGTTCTGATGCAGTTGTACTGCACTGTCGTCTCGCAGAACGCTTCCGGCTCGAGACCTTAGCTTCGAACATACTGACGGACAAACGCCCCGTCGGCCCCGCCTTCGTTGCACGCCGTTTAAGCACATCGCACCGATGCGTTAGCTCCTGCGCGCTGCCGCGCAGGGTATTCAAGTTTTAGCCGCGTGATCGGACGGCGCGCACTCGGCGGCGCGTCCGACCATCTAGAAGTATCTATTCGGCCTATTCCGCTTGCGCTCCGGCAGCGCTAGCATAACCTTTGCTCGACTGCGAAGGAGGCGGCTCATGCAACTGTTGCCGGCAGTGATTCGGGACCTGGGTGCCTTGCTCCCGGACACATCGCTATACAGCGGTATCGGTCCGCAGGCGATCATGCCCTGGTCGGGCCTGACCGATCCCATGTTGCAGAAAACTGCGGCAGCTGCGTTGAGCCTCCAGGATGTCCTTCACCACCGTATGGCGGATTACCAGGATCTCGTCTGGTTCGCTACGTACGGCTTCATCGCTATCGATGACGGTGTGCGAGCAACTTTGCGCCGGAACGAAGGATTTAACCTTCTGAGCTCCGGCTTTACGTTCGGCGTGGCGATCCTGATGCCCAGAGGGCAGGCGGAGGGATCGCAGCGCGTTTTGACCTACATCAACCTTGCCGGACAGGTGTTTCCTGTCATCGAGATCATTGGTACCGTGACTTTGCACGGGACTCCGCCGCATCCGAACGGGACAACCGCGAACGGTACGTCGGCTTGCTGGGCCACTCACCGCGTTGCCGGCGGCTGGGCTGACGGCATCATTACGGCCGGCCACGTCGTGACTGGACTCACCCTGGGAACGTCGGTTCCACTCACGCCATCAGGTCATCACAGCACGCCGGGAAGCGCCTCTGTCGCCGACGTAGGCCCCTGTCAGATCGACGCAGCGGTGCTGGAAGTGTCATCTTTGCCGTCGAGCGTAACGAGCACACTTGGGGTGCTCGACCCCGCACGGTTTCCGATCGCGCCCGGAGCAGCGACGCGTTTCGAGACGGCGTCCGCAGCGGTGATGGGGAAGGTATTGCGCGTCAACCAGAATCCCGGTTATCCCGGACCAATGATGCCCGAGAGAATCGTGTTCGATACGCCCGGCGTCCCCGGCGACAGCGGAGCACTGGTTGCCGAATACGGCTCGAGCGATGGTTACGGCATTTACATGGGTACGATTCCGAGTGTGGGGGGAACAACGGATGGCGTCGCACAGGGCTTGTGGCAAGCGGCGCAGTGGTTCGACGCAGACTTACTCGACTGATACACACCAATCTACAGGAGTAACACGATGGCACAGAACGACCAGGTCGGTAGTGAAGAGGTGAATCTCATCGTTCCCGCACTACCCGAAAATGCGAACAAGGATAAGTTCGGCGCAAGCCTGCATAGCGGGCCGGGTGCAATACGTTCCTTGTTCAGCACAGCGAAGCCGGCGCCTTTGGACAAGATGAAGTCCGATCTCGAAAAGCTCGCCGCAAACATCGGAATCATTGCCGAGGTCATTCAGACGAAGCAGATCGGGAAGTTCAAGATGAAGAGCGTCGAAGTCGGGCTTGCCATAAGCGGAGAAGGCAGCATCGGATTCGCCACGGCTGGTGTGGAAGCGTCAATCACGCTGACGCTTGAAGCAGAAAGCGAACGTCCTTAGTCACAACGTTGACCGAACAGGCGGTGGCGGCTGCGGGAGTGTCCCTCCAGCACGCCAAAAAACATCATCGACAGATGAGGCAGCATAAAAGTCGATCGACGCGGGCGTGCTATCGGCGGCTTCGCGTTCGCCGCACAACTCGAAGGTGAAGCGCACGACCGCTTCTAGCCGAACCCCGCTATTCGTCCGGAACCTCAAAGGGGTGAGCCGAGACTGCGGCGGTGAAAGGGTCGCACGGTGTTTTCTCTGCTTTTTCTTTGAACCGCCGACCCTGATAATCTGGCGTGATGATGTACATCAAACCAGAGCGTCCGTCGATGCAGAGCACCCCCCGATTTTGAGGAACGGTGGGCACGCCCGAGGAGCTGCACGTGCTGATCACGGCGGAGATCTCGCAGTGGACGAAGGTCATCAAGGCCGCGAACAGCCGCAAGGATCAGCAATGATGAATCCCACCTTCTCGATCTGCATCGCGATGCTGGGCGCAATGCTCGGGACGGCGGCACACGCCGCGGAAGCGTATCCGATCAAGCCCGTGCGCATGATTGTGCCCCAGGCCGCGGGCGGAAACGCCGACGCGCAGGCCCGCTACATCGCGGAGCGCCTGAGCGAGGCCCTCGGCAAGCAGTTCGTCGTCGACAATCGCGCGGGTGCGAACGGCATGATCGGTATGGAGATCGTGGCGCGTTCCCGGGCCGACGGCTACACGCTCGCCGCCGTGCCCAACACGTTTACGGCGACTCCCGCGCTTTTCGCAAAGGTGCCATATGACGCGCTGAAGGATTTCCAGGGCATCAGCGTCATCAGCGCATCGCCGATGCTGATGGTCGCCAGCCCGTCACTCTCCGCCGGCAGCGTGAAAGAGGTCATCGCGCTCGCGAAAAGCCGCCCGGGCGAGCTCAATTACGGCTCATCCGGTAACGGCGGGCCCACGCATCTCGCCGGCGCACTCTTCGAGCTCCTGGCAGGGGTGAAGCTCGTCCACGTGCCCTACAAGGGAGTCGCCGGTTCGAACCTGGACGTCATGGCGGGCCGCATCCCGCTCGGCTTTGCCAGCTTTCTCTCGTCGCTGCCGCTCGTGAAAGCCGGGAAGATGAAGGGACTGGGGATCACTTCTGCAGCACGCTCACCGCTCGCGCCGACGATTCCAACAATCGAGGAGGCGGGCGTGCCGCGATACGAGGCGGCGGTCTGGAACGGCATTCTGGCGCCTTCGAGGACGCCGAGGCTGATCGTGAATCGCCTCAACACGGCGATCGTGGAGATACTGAACTCTCCGCAGGCACGCGAGCGGTATGCGAACGTCGGGGCCGAGATCCGCTACAACTCACCGGACGAGTTCCAGGTGCTGATCCGGGAGGAGACCGCGAAATGGGCGAATGTCATCAAGGCGGCCGGCATACGTCTCGACGCGCAGTAGGAGGAGCGGCCATGAGCTGGCGGCTATGATCTGCAGCGCTGTTGTGATCGGCACTTCCGCGCATGCCGCGCAGACCCGTTTGACAACTCCTTGCGGGTGAATCTCGGCGTGGCCGCAGGCGTTGCGACGAGCTCGACCGGGCGGGCGACGACGGAGTAACCCAATCGATGTCCGAAGCGAGTTCGACGCCCCCTCACTCGGCCGAGATGCCCGCATCTCGCCAGACGCTCCAAAGCAGACGTTTCGCGTTATGGTGTCAGCCGGTTTCGATGGCGTGGCACCCGCACAAGGAATAGCTATGACATTGCGTGACAAAGTGGCGTTGGTCACCGGCGGCAGCCGGGGCATTGGGCGCGCGATGTGCCTCGGTTTCGCAGCGCAGGGGGCCAAGGTGGTGGTGGCATCGCGTACAGAGGTTGATACATCGACCGGCACGGAGTTCACCAGATATGCCGCAGGCTCCATTCACGACACGGTCCAGATGATTCAGGCCCAGGGCGGCAGTGCCGTAGGCATCAAGTGTGACGTGACGCAGGCGGACGATGTCCGCCACCTTGTGGACGTCACCCTGGCGCGCTTCGGACGCATCGATATTCTGGTGAACAACGCCGGCGTTGACTGTGAATCGCCTGTCGTCGATATGGACATCGACCTCCTCGACCGCTGTCTGGCAGTCAACGTGCGCGCTCCACTCTTGTTGTGCAAATTCGCCCTGCCCGGCATGCTCGCGCAGGGGTCCGGTTCCATCTTTTGTATCGGTTCAGGGGCGGCTCGTGGTTACCGTCCAGGGCGGGTGGGCTACTCGATGAGTAAGGCCGCCCTGGAGCGCACGTTCCTGAGCCTGGCCGAAGAAGTCCGTCCCGCTCACATCGCCGTTAATGTGCTCAGTCCAGGGCGGGTCGACACCTGGATGAACCGCCGTGGCGATTGGCCTGGTACGGCACACATCCCTATGGCGCAACCCGAGGCGATCATCCCTGCCGCGGTCTGGTTAGCGCAGCAGACCGCCACGAGTTTTACCGGGCAAGTGGTAGAGCGGGCTGACTTTGGTGTGACCTGGGGACCTCCAGGGGGATAGGAAATTGAAACCACCTATTCCTTCCGACATCGTGCAGGCGATCGACGGCATTCGCTACGACGGCTTCGTCGTGCTGCCGGCGTACATCGATCGCAACCAGCACATGAATATCGGCTACTACTCCGTGATCTTCGACCAGGCGCTCGACCTCCCGTGGGAGATGCTTGGCCTGGGCTCCTTCGGCATGGGAGCGACCGGGCGGAGCTCCTTTGCGCTGGAAAATCATGTCACCTATCAGCACGAGGTGCGCGAGGGCGACCCGCTTGATTTCACGTTCCAGGTGATCGACTGCGATGCGAAGCGAATTCATTACTTCATGACCATGCTCCACGCGCGCGAGCGCTGGCTGGCAGCCACCTCCGAGTCGATCTCGATCTGTATCGACATGGAAACCCGGCGCAGCACAACCTGGCCCGAAGACAGGCTTGCGCGCGTCCAAGCCCTGCAGGAAGCGCATTCTCGACGTGCGCGCCCGCCGGAAATCGGCCGCTCGATCGGCATCCGTCGGAAGTGAAGCGGAGAAAAACTCACTTCCTCTTCGTCTCATTGTGACTATCCAAGGAACATGCAGATGAGCGAACGCATCTTCGACGGGCTCAAGGTGATCGACTGCGCCAGCTTTATCGCCGGGCCGGCGGCGGCGACGGTGATGTCGGATTTCGGCGCCGAAGTGATCGAGATCGAGCCGCCCGGCATGGGCGACCCCTATCGCCGCCGCGCCGTGCCGCTGCCAGAGCGGCCGCTCAACCCGGGCTTTTTCTTCGACAGCCGCAACAAGAAGAGCCTGGCGCTCGACCTGCGTACCGAAGCGGGGCGCAGCGTGCTTTATCGCCTGGTCGAAACGGCCGACGTGTTCATCACCAACTACCCGCGGCCGGCACGGGCGCGGCTCGGCATTACCTACGACGACTTGAAGCACCTCAACGAGCGGCTGATCTACGCCTCGTTCACCGGTTATGGCGAGACCGGCCCGGAGGCCGACAAGCCGGGCTTCGACGCAACAGCGTGGTGGGCGCGTAGCGGGCTGATGGACCTGGTGCGCGCCGGCGCGGAGGTCAACCCGGCACGTTCGCTGCCGGGCATGGGCGACCATCCGTCAGCGCTGGGCACGTACGGCGCGATCGTCACGGCGCTGTACCAGCGCGAGAAGACCGGCAAGGGCAACTATGTCGGCTCGTCGCTGCTCGCCAATGGGCTGTGGGCGAACGCCTGCTCGGTCCAGGCCGCATTGAACGGCGAGAAGGTTCGTCTGCAGCCGCCGCGCCACGAGGCGCTCTCCGCGCTGCGGGTGCATTATCAGTGCCGCGACGGGCGCTGGCTGCTGCTGTCGATCCATCCAGACGAGTGGCGCTGGGAGAAGTTCAAGACGTGCTTCGACGCGCCGATCCTCAATGAGCCGCGCTTCGCCACCTCGCCGTCGCGCGACAGGCATGCCCGCGAACTGGTTGTCATCCTCGACGAATTGTTCGCCGAGCACGACCTCGCCCATTGGCGCAAGACGCTTGACGATGCTGGCATCATCTTCGGCGTGGTCGGGAGGGTTGACGACATCCGCCATGACGAGCAGGTACTCGCCGCCGGGTACCTCCGGCCCTACGTCGACGAGCCGGACCTCTGGACGATCGATAGCCCGTTCTTCGTCGCCGGCCAGGAAAAGGTGCCGCCGCGCACCGCTCCTGCGGTCGGCGAAAACAGCGAGGAGGTGCTGCGCGCCGCCGGCTACGACGGGAGCGAAATCCAGGCGCTGCGCGCCGCCGGCGTGATCGGCTAGTTTCCCGATGGTGATCGAAGCGTCCCGCGATCTCGGCGAGTCGCTTCTCCTGTCCTCGGCCGTGGTGCTACCCTGCGGCAGGCTAGGAAGCGACTGAAGGAGAGAACATGTTGATCGTCGACGCGCAGATCCACCTCTGGAACGCAGGCAACCCCACCAGCCCGTGGCATCGGCAGGTGCCCGCCTACTTGAAGGACGACGCGCTCGCGGAAATGGAGGCAGGCGGGGTCGATGCGGCGGTGCTCACTCCGCACACGCCGTGGGATCCGAACGCGAACGAGCTCTGCATCGAAGCGGCCCGCCAGCACCCTGAGAAATTCGCGATCCTCGGCAGCTTCCCGCTCGACAAGCCAGAGAGTCGCGGACTCGTGGATTCGTGGACGCAACGCCCCGGGATGCTCGGGCTGCGGTTCACGTTCAATGAACCCGCGCAGCGCACGTGGCTGACGGACGGGACCGTCGATTGGCTGTGGCCGGCGGCGGAGCGGGCGGGCCTGCCCATCGCACTGATGGCCGCGAGGTTCCTTCCGAAGGTCGCCGAGGTGGCGCAGCGGCATCCGAACCTCAAGCTGATCCTCGATCATCTCGGCCGGCCCAGCGGAACTGTGCCCCTGCCGGAGCGGTGGGCGAATCTCCCGGAGGTGCTGGCGCTCGCGAAATATCCCAACATCGCCATGAAGGCCACGGGCGCGCCGAGCTACTCCGATCAGCCGTACCCGTTCCGCGATATCCACGACAACCTGCATCGGCTCTACGACGCGTTCGGTCCCGAGCGCTGGTTCTGGGGCACCGACATCACGCGCATGCCCTGCCCGTGGCGTCAGTGCGTGACGCTGTTCACCGAAGAGCTGCCGTGGCTCCGCGGGCGTGATCTGGAGCTCGTCATGGGCCGTGCCGTTTGCGACTGGATCGGCTGGAAGCGGTGAAGGTCGCGCTCGACTTCAACGTCGGGACCGATCTCACGCAGCTCATCACGACGCTTTGTCCATGAAGCTACGCATCTCGTCCATCGCCGCACTCGCGCTCGTCCTCGGCTTCGCGGCGGCGGACGACGGCTATGCGCAGGAATACCCCGCCAAGCCGATCCGCCTCATCATCGCCTCCTCGCCAGGCAGCGGCGTCGACACCATCGCGCGAGCCGTCGCTCAACGCATGAGCGAGGCGCTCAGCGTGCAGATCATCCCGGATAACCGCGCGGGCGGCGGCGGCACGATCGGCGTGCAGGCCGTGGCCAAAGCGCCCGGAGACGGCTACACGCTGCTCATGGGCGCTCCCTCGTTCACCGTCAACGCGACGCTGGTCAAACCACCGCCCTACGAGTTTCCGCGCGATTTCGCAGCCATCGGACAGGCGACCGCGGCACCGTACATCGTCGTCGTGCATCCTTCGCTGCCCGTGAAGAGCGTGAAAGAGCTGATCGCACTCGCAAAGGCACGGCCCGGCCAGCTCAATTTCGGTTCCGGCGGCACCGGCAATTCGACGCATCTCACCGGCGAATACTTCAAGCACCTCACGCAGACCAATATCGTGCACGTCCCTTACAAGGGCTCCGGACCCGCGGTCGTCGATCTCCTCGGCGGGCACATCCAGCTCATGTTCGCGAACCTCGTTGCGGTGCTCCCCAACGTGAGGTCGGGGAAGCTGCGCGGGCTCGCCACGACCGGTGCGGCGCGGCCGCGAGCGCTGCCCGAAATACCGACCGTGGTCGAAGCCGGAGTGCCCGGCTATGTCATGACCTCGTGGTTCGGCCTTCTTGCGCCCGCGCGCACGCCTCCGGAAGTGATCACGAAGTTGAATGGCGTGCTCGTGAAGGTGATGCAGGAGCGCGACATGGCCGAGAAGGTAGCGGCCGATGGCGCCGACCCCGCGCCGAGCCGCCCCGACGAATTCGCGCGGCTGATCGCCGCCGAGTTGAAGGTCTGGGGGCAGGTCATCAGGATCGCCAACGTACAGCCGGAACGATAAAAGGAAACCCGCCATGCCTACCGCGCGCATAACGCCCGATCTCGAGATGCACTACGAGGTCGACGACTACACCGATCCGTGGACCCAGCCCGAAACCGTGCTTCTGCTGCACGGAAACGCCGAGAGCGCCGCAATGTGGTTCGGCTGGGTTCCGACGCTCGCCCGGCATTTCCGGGTCGTGCGGGGAGACATGCGGGGCTTCGCGCGCTCGACGCCGATGCCGCGCGATTACAAGTGGACGCTCGACCGCGTGATCGACGATTTCGTGACTCTGATGGATCGTTTGCAGATCGAGCGTTTCCACCTCGTTGGCGCCAAGATCGCGGGCACGATCAGCCGCCGCTTCGCCGCGCGTTTTCCCGAGCGCGTGCAGACCCTCACGCTGGTCGGCGTGCCGCCCGCGCGCCGCGAGCACAAGCCCGGCGTGCTCGATACCTGGGTGAAGCTGATCGAAAAGGAAGGCGTTGAAGCATGGGCGCGCTCGACGATGGAAAGCCGTCTCGGATCGAGCTTTCCGCGCGAAGGCCATGAATGGTGGGCGAAGTTGATGGGACGAACGCCCGTATCCACCCAGCTCGGCTTCGTCCAGGCAATACCCGGCTGGGACGTCTCCGACGACCTCGCCCGCATCAAGTGTCCCACGCTCGTCATCACCACCGAGGAAAGCGGCCTCGCATCAGTCGAGAACACGCGGGCGTGGCAGGAAAAGATTCCGAACTCGACCCTGCTCGCGCTGCCCGGCGATTCGTTTCACGTGGCAGTCACCGATTCGGCGCGTTGCGCGAGCGAGACGCTCGATTTCATCAGGCGCTCGGCCAAGGGGAAGGAAGCACCCGCATGACGTATGGCCGGCCGGATTAATACTCCCCGCTGCGATACACATCGTCGAGGCGTTTCGCATCCTCTTCCGATAACTCCGGCCAGGCGTCGCCGCGCTGGCGCAGCGCGCCCGTGAATTCCGGCGGGCGCTTTTCGTTGAACGCGCGCCGGCCCTCTTCGCCATCCACGGTGGTCTGGATCAGCAGGTGGTTCATCAGGTTCTGCACGTGCCAC
>JBKJKJ010000218.1:0-5834 GCA_046597455.1 Burkholderiales bacterium | reverse complement strand
ATTCGGGGTCCCGGGAGATTTTCCACGTCGCGCCGCTCGCGTCGGTGACCGCGAGCGTCTTGACGCGGTCGGCTTTCGCAAAGCTTTTGTCCAGCCAGCGCCCGGGCTGCGCGTCGGCGATCGCCAGCGGATCCGAAACGACGACCACACTGCCTTTGTCCATCACACGCACATAGCGACCCGCCGGCACGCCGTCGACGGCCGAAGGCAAAGGATTGCCGGGATCCTTTTTCAGAATCACCTTGCCGAGGATGACGTTCGCTAGCATTTTCCCGGCGGCGTCCTTCAATTCGACCTGCGTGCCCGCGCCCTCGCCTTTACCCGGCTCCACGAGCTCGACCCGCGGCAGCAGGGCTTCACCCACCGTTTCCGACTGAACCACTTTCAGATCGATCAACTTGATGATGAGGTCGCTGATCGCCTTGAATTCTGCGGGATAGCTGCTGCGCTCCTGAACCACCCAGCCGGTTTCCTTGCGCTGCAGCGTCACGCGGGTCTTGGCATCGCGCAGCTCGATCTGCGCCACGTCCGCGACTTTGATATCAGGCAGCAGCTTGGCTCCGATTTTCTGACCGCTCGTGCGATACGCAGAGATGTCCTGCCAGAAAAGGGAAAAGCCGGCACCGCCGAGAACGATGAGCGCGAGCACGAGGATGAGGAACTGCTTGCGGTTCATGCCGCGTTTCTCCTGTCGATTCGGCGCATCATGCGGCGCGCCTCGCTGCGGCCGCCGTGCGTCGCCGCTGCGCGAACGCAAGGACGATTCCGGTGAGCGCCACCAACAGCGGCACGAGTCCGATGTTCACGACTTTGGTCCAGAACTGCAGCTTGTCGGTTTCCACGCGCAGGTTCTTGCGAACCTCTTTCAGCTCGGATCTGACCTCGACCGCCTTCTTGCGAAAATTGTCGATCTCGGTCTGCTGCTCGGGCGTGAGGATGGTGCTGGTTCCCGCGCCGGGTTTACCTTTCTGCAGCTCCTGCAACTTCTCCTGGGACTGCTGCAGACTGTCCTCGAGCGCCTTGATCTTGCCGAGGTACTGCTGCTGCGCCTGTGCTTCCATGCGCTGGATGACGGTCAGGGGGCGCGTGAACGACGCGCGGCTCCTCAGCGTCATGAGGTTTTGATCCCCCGAGAACTGCTCGACCAGACCGAGCGCGAAAGACAGGTTGCCGTTGCGGGGAACGATCAGCTTCTGGCCGAAAACGTCCTGAACTTCGACCGCAGCGCCGTCGGTGAGCATGTCCACGTCGGCCACGAGTACGACCTGGTTTTCCGCAGCCCCTTCACGCAGGTGCTTCGCGCCCGGCTCTTCTTTCTTCGGCGGCTCCTTCTGGTCGCGCGGCATCATCGGCGCGGGTGGGCCATTCGGGAATGCGGTCTTGAATTTCCCGGCCAAGCGCATGGCGAGCGGATATTCCTCGCCCGAAGGCTGGAAGCCGCGCGTCGAAGGCTCGCCTGAAAGCGTCGCGATGATGAGATCGACGAGCATCGAATTCTTCGACGTGTGCGCGAGCGTCGTTTGCGTGAGCCCTTCCACCGGGTTGCCCTTAAAGACGCCGCCGAACGGGATGAGCATCGTGCCGACCTGGCTCATGACGACGTCGTCGCGATTGAGCGGTTCCTGCGGGAGCTGGAGCAGCGTCGGCAGGAGCCTCGGACCGGCACCGCTGCCGTAGGTGAGATCGGCCACGACCTGGTTCAGCGGCACGTCGATGCCCCACGCCTTGAACAGGTTATACAACGTGGATTGGCCCGCCTGTGCGCCGCCGAACGGGTTCTGGATGTCGGGCTGCTGATCGAAATAGGCGTAAGGATCGACGAAAGCGATGAGCTTGCCGCCGCGCAGGATGAACTGGTCGAGCGCGTACTCGGTTTCTTCGGTGATGTTGCGCGGATGGATGACCATCAGCACCTTGATGTCGTCGTCGATTTTCTTCGTATCGACCTCGACTTTTCGCACCTCGAAGTTGCGCTTCAGCTCGGAGCCCAGCACCCACGGTTCGGTCGGCTGCTGCTTGACCATGGGATTGAGCGGGCGGCCCAGCACGGGCAGCGCGCTCATCAGACCGATGACGGGTTTTTTCGTTGCGGAGACCTGGGCGATCGCGCGCGTGATGTCGTATTCAAGCAGCTGCTCGCGGTCCGGCGAAAGAACCGGGATAGGCGCTTTCTGGTCGAGCTGGGATACCGCGAGGCCGAGGTAGAACTTCTCCCCGGTGTTGGTCTGCTGCCCCTCGACGTTATCGAGCTGTGCCGACTCCTCGGCATCCGAATCGGGCTCGGGATTGAACCGCTCGACGATGACCTTGCCGTTCGAAGCCGCGCGATATTCGGCGAGCAGATCCTCCACGCGCTGCGCGAAAGTCTTCAGCCCGACCGGCACGGCATTGCTGCCCTGGGTGTAATAGAAGCGTATGCGAACCGGCGCCTCGAGCTTGGACAGTATCGCTTTGGTGCCCGGCGAAAGCGTGTAAACGTGGCCTTTGGTCAGATCCACACGCGCGTTGAACGCGCTCACGATAAAGTTCGCGGCGACGAGAATCGCGAACAGCGCGATGATCCCGCCGGCGGAATACCACAGCGTATCTCTGGTGCGTTTCATGGCCCTATCCTGCGCGCTGGTTGCGGATGATCACCCCGGTCGCGAACAGCGCGAAGCCGATCACCGAGGCGAAGAAAATAACGTCGCGCGTGTCGAGCACGCCGCGCTGGAAACCTTCGAAGTGCGTCATCACGGAGAACGCCGCAATTGTCTGCACCACGACCGGATTCGAAAAGCGCGTGAGCAGATCGGTCACGGGCGTGTAGCCGGCCAGGATGAGGAACAGGCAGATCACCACGGAAAGGATGAAGCTGATCACTTGGTTACGCGTCATCGCTGAAGTCATGCAGCTGATGGCGAGATAAGTGCCGGCGAGCAGCAGGCTGCCGACATAACCCGCGATGATGACACCGTTGTCGGGATTGCCGAGCCAGTTCACGGTGATGATGACCGGGAAAGTGAGCGCGAGCGCGAGCGCCAGGAAAAGCCAGGAAGCGAGGAATTTTCCGATGATGGCCTGCCAGGTGGTGATCGGCAGCGTCAGCAGCAGCTCGAGCGTACCCAGGCGCCGCTCTTCCGACCACAGCCGCATGCCCACCGCGGGCACCAGGAACAGATAAAGCCACGGGTGCCAGGTGAAGAACGAGACGAGTGAGGCTTCGCCGCGCTCGAAAAAATTGCCGACCGTGAACGTGAAAAAACCGGTCAGCAACAGAAATATGACGAGGAAGACGTAGGCGATTGGCGACGTGAAGTAACCGCCCAGCTCGCGCTTCATTATTGCTTTGATGTTGGCCGAGGCGTTCATGATCAGTGCTTCACCGTGTCGGGGAGAGTGATGGTACGGAATACTTCGTCGAGACGTCCTTCCTCGGTGTGGATTTCGTCGAGCTGCCACCCTTCGCGCGCCGCCGCTTCGGCTACGCTGCGGGTGAGAACAGTTGCCGAAGCCTTATCCGGATAAGCGCGCGCTTCGACCCGGCCGTCGGTCTCGCTCAGGATTTCCACGCGCGCTGTCCCTGGCACCTGGGCGAGGCGCTCCGACAGCGTTGCCGCCGCCACGCCGCGTGCCCGGACGTGCACCGCGCCGGCCAGCTCCGAGCGCGCCTTCAACTCAGCCGGCGTGCCATTCGCAACGATGCGTCCGCGGTCGATGATGATCACGCGCGAACACACCGCCTCGACCTCTTCGAGGATGTGGGTGGAGAACACGATGGCTTTCTTTTCGCCCATGCGCTTGATGAGATTGCGCACTTCGTGTTTCTGGTTAGGGTCCAGGCCGTCAGTGGGTTCGTCGAGGATGAGTACCGCCGGATCGTGAATGAGCGACTGGGCAAGGCAGGTGCGGTGCTTGTAGCCTTTGGAAAGCGTATCGATCGTCTGATACAGCACGTTCTCCAGAAAGCACAGCTCGATCGCATGATTGACGGCGCGCTTGCGCTCGTCGCCTTTGAGGCCGCGCAACTCCGCGATGAATCGAAGGAATCCCTGAACCGTCATGTCCGCGTAGCCGGGGGCATTCTCGGGGAGATAGCCCATCAGGCGCTTCGCCGCGATCGGGTCGTCGAGGACATCGTGACCTCCGACACTGATCGTGCCGGATGTCGGCGGAATAAAGCCGGTCACCATTCGCATGGTGGTCGATTTGCCGGCGCCGTTCGGCCCCAGGAAACCCAGGACTTCCCCCCGCTCGACGCTGAAGGACAGGTCGTTCACGGCGAGATTCGCCCCGAACGCCTTGGTCAGGTTTTGTACCTTGATCACCGCTTTGCCTCCTGAGGACTGCTGCTGGTCCTCGTTTTTGTGATGTAAGTAACCACTCGCGCCGAACTTCTCACCGCTTGCCGGCCGACGCTAAGGCGCCTTGGAAAAAACCTCGATTAAGGGTTGGACGCAACGGCAGCCGAGGCGGCCCCACGCTGCCGCTGGACCCCGAGCCGCCATGTGGCGAAAAACATCCGGGCCAAAAGCGCCGCGTGGAGGCTGGTGCCGACAGTCTGAATCGAACAGACGACCTACCGCTTACAAGTGGGAGAATCGCCCGCAACTCAAGGAAACATGTCGCGTCATTAGGCACCATTTATGGGGTGTAACTGATTGATTAATTTACTTTTTAATCACCATCAGGCATCATTACGAAACATCGCAAGCCGTGCCCGAAGTGTTGCCAAAGTGTTGCCAAAACGTTGCCTAACGGGAGCATCTTCATGCAAAACACCGACGCCGACTCCGCCAAAATAGACCGCAAAGCGCCTAACAAGCTCCCATTTACTGACGCGTGGCTGAAAAAGCTCACGCCGCCGCTTTCCGGCCAAGAAACCCATTATGACCAGCTTATCGAGTCTTTCGGCCTGCGCGTTTCCGCAGGCGGCGCTAAAACATGGATCGTGCAGCGGCGTGTTGAAATGTTCGACCATAAGAGCGACACGAATAGGCGGGTTGTGCGGCGCTTCAAGCTCGGGCGCTACCCATTGATGCCGTTGTCAGCGGCGCGTGAGGCCGCGCGGAGTATGCTGCTTTCGATCGAGGCAGGCAAGGACCCGAAAGAGCAGCAGGAGCGCGAACGAGAGGAGCGGCGCATTGCGCAGCGTGACACCTTCGGCCACATACGCGATCGATTCCTAGACGAATACGAAGGCAGGAACGATCGAGCCCTGCGCCCAAAGACGCGGCACGAATATGGGCGCCTTCTGCGAACCGAGTTCAAAGAATGGGAGCAGCGCCCAATTTCGGACATTGAAGCCCGTGACGTGAACGAAGCTAAGGCGCGGCTGAAGCGCACCCGCGGCGGCTGTATCGCAAATCGCGCCTTCGCTGTTCTACGCAAAATGATGAATTGGGCAGTAAGCGAGACGATCATCAAGACCGCGCCGACAGCAGGACTAAAACGGCCGGCTATTGAGAAAGCGCGCGAACGGGCTCTGCATGAGCGCGAATTGTTTTATTTGTGGCAGGCATTCGCGGCGGCGCCCGTGTTCGCGCCGGTGTTTAAGCTTTTGCTGATAACGGCGCAGCGCAGGGAGGAAGTTCGCGCCATGCGATGGTCAGAGCTCGAAAACCTTTACGGCGTAAACCCGATGTGGCGGATCCCTCGGCACCGGGCGAAGAATGACCACGAACAGCTTGTGCCGCTTTCACCGCTTGCGGTCAGCATTCTAAAAAGCATACTGCGACCGAAGAGCGAATTTGTTTTCACCACTATGGGCAAGTCTGCCGTGTCCGGATTTTCGAAGGCAAAAGTGAACATTGAGAAAGCTTTAGTGGCAGCGGGCGCGGCCATGCCTAATTGGC
>JBKJKJ010000187.1:0-3860 GCA_046597455.1 Burkholderiales bacterium | reverse complement strand
GAACTTCCCACGTGCGTATCTGCTGCACGATCATGTTGAAGCGGGCCTGCTCTAGGTCGATCTGGGGGGGCATCTGGGGGGAGTGAGGCGATTGGGAGCTTGAAATTATCCCATAGTTCGATTAGGGTTGGGACCTCACGCAGGGGTCCTTGCAGCGAAAGCTGCGGGGTGAGATAGACCCTCCGAACCTGATACGGGTAATGCCGGCGTAGGGACGCGTGGTGCGGCTGTTCCTGCATCCTCGCGCTTGGACGTATTCACGTCCCCACGTCTGCAAGACCTCACGTCTTTCCGGGAGCGCAAAGATGAACGCAAATCCGAAGTTTCTGAATGAAACGGCCCACGTCGACGACGCGGCCGTGCAGCCTCTCCCCAACTCGCGCAAGGTCTACGTGGAAGGCTCGCGGCCCGACATCCGGGTTCCGATGCGCGAAATCCAGCAATCGGACACGCCCGCGGGAATGGGCGCGGAGCAAAATCCGCCGATTTTCGTTTACGACACATCGGGGCCCTATACCGATCCGACTGCGCAAATCGACATCCGCTCCGGACTCGCGCCGCTGCGCGCGCGCTGGATCGAGGAGCGCAACGATACGGTGGAGCTCGACGGCCCGTCCTCGCGCTACGGCCAGGAGCGGCTGGACGACCCCCAGCTCTCGACGCTGCGCTTCAATCTGCACCGCAAACCCCGCCGCGCGAAACCGGGAATGAACGTGACGCAGATGCACTACGCGCGCAAAGGCCTCATCACGCCCGAGATGGAGTTCATCGCGATTCGCGAGAATCAGCGCCGTGAAGGCCTGATGGCGCTGCTCACGAAACAGCATCCCGGAGAACATTTCGGCGCCAACCTGCCCACAGTGATCACCCCCGAATTCGTGCGCGACGAAGTCGCACGCGGCCGCGCGATCATCCCGAACAACATCAATCACCCCGAAAGCGAGCCGATGATCATCGGGCGCAACTTCCTGGTGAAGATCAACGCGAATATCGGCAACTCCGCGCTCGGTTCGAGCATCCAGGAGGAAGTGGAGAAAATGACGTGGTCGACGCGCTGGGGCGGCGACACGGTCATGGACCTGTCGACCGGCAAGCACATCCACGAAACCCGCGAATGGATCGTTCGCAATTCGCCGGTGCCGATCGGCACGGTGCCGATTTACCAGGCGCTCGAGAAAGTCGACGGCAAAGCCGAAGAGCTGACGTGGGAAATCTATCGCGACACGCTCGTCGAGCAGTGCGAGCAGGGCGTCGATTACTTCACGGTGCATGCGGGTGTGCGCCTGCCGTACATCCCGATGACCGCCAAGCGCATGACGGGAATCGTGTCGCGCGGTGGCTCGATCATGGCGAAATGGTGCCTCTCGCATCACAAGGAAAGCTTTCTTTACACGCGGTTCGAGGAAATCTGCGAGCTGCTCAAAGAGTACGACGTGGCGTTTTCACTCGGTGACGGGCTGCGCCCGGGATCGATTTACGACGCCAACGACGAAGCCCAGATCGCGGAGCTCAAAACCCTCGGCGAGCTGACGAAAATCGCGTGGAAGCACGACGTGCAGGTCATGATCGAAGGTCCCGGCCACGTCCCGATGCAGCTCATCAAGGAGAACATGGAGCTGCAGCTCAAGTACTGTCACGAGGCGCCTTTCTATACGCTGGGACCCCTCACCACCGACATCGCCCCTGGCTACGATCACATCACCTCGGCGATCGGCGCGGCGATGATCGGCTGGTACGGCACGGCGATGCTCTGCTACGTGACGCCGAAGGAGCATCTCGGCTTGCCCGACAAGAACGACGTGAAGGACGGCATCATGGCGTACAAGATCGCGGCGCACGCTGCCGATCTGGCCAAGGGCCATCCGGGCGCGCAGATTCGCGACAACGCGCTGTCGAAAGCCCGCTTCGAGTTCCGCTGGGATGACCAGTTCAACCTCGGCCTGGATCCGGACAAGGCGCGCGAGTTCCATGACGAGACGCTGCCGCAGGAAGGTGCCAAGCTCGCGCATTTCTGCTCGATGTGCGGCCCGCATTTCTGCTCCATGAAAATCACGCAGGACGTGCGCGATTACGCCGCTCAACAGGGCCTGGCTGAAAAGCAGGCGCTGGAAAAAGGCATGGAAGAAAAGGCACAGGAGTTCGTCAAGCAGGGCGGGGAGATCTACAGCAAGCTCTGATCGACTGATCGACGGAGCGCCGCACGCTAGGTCGAGCCGCGGTCGTTCCGGTCCCTGTGTGCCGAGCGCACGGAGGTGAACATGCACCGCATCGCAGCAGCCGCATTTGTCGCGTTCGCCTGGTCCGGCGCAGCCTGCGCGGGCGCCGAACACGACCCGGTTGCCGCGGCGGCCGAATCTTTCGCGGCGGGGCTCGTCCAGGAAGCAGACGTCGCGCTCGCATTCGGCTACGCGCGCCAGGCGCTGGCCGCCGCGCTCGAAGGACGTGAGCTGGCGCCGCCGGAGAAGCTGGCCCAGCGGGCAGAGGCGATCGGCGAGGAAGCGAAGCGACGCGGCGCGATGGTCGCCGGCGCGATGCTCGACACGCTCGAACGTTCGATTCGCGAGATCTTCAGAAATCCACCGCGGCTCGAGCCCATGCCGCCATCCGCGCCGTTCGCAACATACGGCGCCCCGGAACGCATCCGCTACTGAGGTTGCACCCTCTTTCGTAGCGGGCAGTTCGCCCTCCGCGCGGTTACCCCGCGTCCAGTAGAATTCGCAGATTCCAAAAAAGCCGGGCCGGGGATGAAAAACCGTTCGATGTTGATCGTCACCGCGTTGGTGGTGCTTGCCGCAGCCGCGGGCGGTTACGTGTGGTGGAAAGACCCGTTCAAATCGGCGCCGGCGTATCGGCTCGCGAAAATCGAGCTCGGTTCGATTACGGCGGTGGTTTCGGCCACCGGGACCGTGAATCCCGTCGTTTCGGTGCAGGTGGGCTCGCAGGTGTCCGGGCAGGTGAAGGAGCTGTATGTCGATTACAACTCGCCGGTCAAGAAGGGGCAGCTGATCGCGAGAATCGACCCGCAATCGTTCACGCTTCGCGTCAATCAGGCGATGGCGGATGTCGAGGCCGCGCGCGCGACGATACTGACGCAGCAGGCCAACGTTGCGGCGCTGCAGGCGGAACTTGCGCGATCACGGGTTTTCCTTGCCGATGCCGAGCGTGAGCACAACCGCAATCAGATGCTTTACGAGAAAAACTTCGTCTCGGGTGCGGTGCGGGACAAGGCGTTGGCGGCGCTCGAAGGGTCGCGCGAAAGTCTGAAGGCCGCTCAGGCCCAGCTCGCAGTCGGCCAGGCGCAGGTGCGCAATGCTCAGGCGCTCGTCAAGCAGCGCGAGTCCCAGCTTGCGCAGGCTCGCGTCGATCTCGACCGCACCGAAATCCGCGCACCCGTGGACGGCACCGTGGTCAAGAAATCGGTGGAGCCGGGCCAGACCGTTGCCGCGAGCCTGCAGGCGCCGGAGTTGTTCGTGATCGCCCAAGATCTTCGCCAGATGCAGGTCGACACGTCCATCGACGAATCAGAGGTCGGGCGGGTGCGGGTCGGTCAGGACTCGACGTTTACGGTCGACTCGTTTCCGGGACGCACCTTCCGCGGCACGGTGAAGCAGCTGCGCAAAGCCGCTCAGGTGGTGCAGAACGTCGTGACCTACATCGCCGTCATCGACGCGCCGAATGCCGACCTCGGCCTGTTCCCGGGCATGACGGCAAACGTGCGGCTCATCATCGACACCCGCCAGAACGTGCTCAAGGTCCCGAATGCCGCGCTGCGTTTTCGGCCTGTCGGAATGGGCGACGTGCCCGCCGCTGGCGCCGAGGGTCCGGCAGCGGCAGCGGCGACGGGCGACGACAAGGGCAAG
>JBKJKJ010000180.1:0-7122 GCA_046597455.1 Burkholderiales bacterium | reverse complement strand
GTCAACGATGCACCCGCGCTGAAGTCGGCCGACATCGGCGTCGCGATGGGGGTGACCGGGACCGAGGTGACGAAGGAAGCGGCCAAGATGATCCTCGCCGACGACAACTTCGCCACGATCGTCGAGGCTGTGCGTGAAGGGCGCGGCATCGTCGACAACATCCGCAAGTTCCTGCGCTACCTGCTGTCCTCGAACATGGGCGAGGTGCTGACGGTCTTCCTGGGTGTCGTGGCGGCCGATTTCATCGGGCTGACGGGCGCCGCCGGCGCCGTAGTGCTGCCGCTGCTCGCGACGCAGATCCTGTGGATTAACCTGATCACCGATTCCGGTCCTGCGCTGGCGATGGGCATCGATCCGCCAGCCGACGACGTCATGGCCCGCAAGCCGCGGCGCCCGAGCGAGCGGGTGATTGACGCCCGCATGTGGGTGGGGGTCCTCCAGATCGGCGCGGTGATGGCCGCGGTGACGCTGCTGACGATCGACATGTACCTGCCCGGCGGGCTGATCGAGGGCACGCACGACCTCGCCACCGCGCGCACCGCCGGCTTCACGACGCTCGTCTTCGCCCAGTTGTTCAACTGCTTCAACGCCCGCTCGGAGAACACCAGCGCGTTCCGGCACCTGTTCGTGAACCCATGGCTGTGGGGTGCGATCGCGTTGTCGGTGATGTTGCAGGTGGCGGTATCAACGTCGGCTTGCTCAACGTCGCCTTCGGCACAGTGCCGCTGGAGTTGAATCAGTGGCTGGTGTGCGCCGTGATGGCCAGCCTCGTTCTGTGGGCGAGCGAGCTGCGTAAGCTGGTCAATCGGTTTTTCTGACAGAATTCCACGATCACACAGTCCTCGGCTTTCAGCGGCTCGGGTGCCCCGGGTTCCCGTAGCCGTGTCGACGCGTATCGGCGTTTCGGAAAGGCGTTCTTACTTCGTGGCGGCCGCTTCACGCCGCTTCTGCATCGCGGACATGTCCTTTCCCATCGCGTCGAACGCCTTGTGTGCCTCCGCGTCCTTCATCGAAGGCCGGTCCGTGAGGCCCGACATGCGGCGCATCACCGAGCTCATACGCTTCATGTCCGCGCCGATGGCCTTGCGCTCTTTTTCAGTCAGCTTCGGGTCAGCCATCTGTTTCGACATGACGGCCATCTGTGCCTGCATCTCGTCCATCAGCTTTCCCATGCGCTCGTAACGCTGCAGACGCGGATCTGCCGCTTCATAGCCCGGAGTGGTCGCAGGCGCGTTTGCGGCGTGAACGGAATTGAGGCCGCCAAAGAGACCGGCGGCGACGAGTAACAGGGCGACTCTTGTAAACCGTGAGTGGCGTTTCATTACAGACTCCTTTCGTGGTTGAAATCGATCATACGTAAAGCTCAAAGCCGTCCCGAGCGCAGGGTGGCGACTGCCCACCACAACCCCAGCACCGCCGCAATCGCGTAGCCATTGGCCATCTGCTCACGGTTGAATCACGTCACCGTGCCGCCGGCGGAGTCGCCATCTGATCATGCTGCATCATCTGCTCCATCATCATCTGCATCATGTCCATGCGATTGTTCATCATGTCCATGCGGCGGTTCGGATCGTTGCCCATACCCGGCCCCATGCCCCCCGGCGTTCCTCCCATCATGCCGGTCATCATTCCTCCGCCCATGCGGCGCATCATCGTCATTTGCGCCTGCATGGCCAGCATGTGCTCCTGCATGAGCTTCTGGCGCTCCTTCGGGTCTTTGGTCTGGCGGATGCGTTCCATCTGCTGCTGCATGCGCTTCATCTGGTCCTGCATGCCTGCCATCTGCTTGTCCATGTCGGCCTGCGCCATCGGTGCGGCGGCCAGTTTCCCGGGCGGCCCATCTGCGGCAGTCGCATAGAACGGAAGGCCGGCGATCAATGCGAGCGCGAGATAGTGTTTCAAGACGTACTCCTGTTATGAGAGACCATCGAACGATATCCCTCCGGTGCACACTGCGGCTTGATCTACATCAAACCCGCCCCGCACCGCGATGTGGACGCCATAGATTATTTGACGGTCTCCACGTAAGTGCCGCGTGAGCGACCTCGTTTCGAGCGGCATACGGCGTGGACGTTTGGGCGCTGTAGGGGCCGAACCCGCCTGTGCCGACTTGTCCGCACGGCCGGTTCGGCCTCCCGACGTCGCGCTTTGCGAATACGGCTGCGATGTGAAATACGACGGGAGGCAGGTTGAGCACCCGAGTAACCGCAACCCCGACCGTGAGCGAGCGCGGCTGACGCCCACGGGCCGCCAGGCTTCGCTGCGCACCTATCGCGCAGGCGCGATCAGGTCCGGCGCGTTGTTCCTGGGGGTGTTGACCCGCGTGCTGACGGGAAAACACTGGAGCATGTCGTCAGGGCACGGTCGGAGAAGCTCGCGCGGATCTTCGGCGACCATCCATTCCCGGTAATGCTCGGGCTCGAGTATCACGGGCATACGATCGTGGATGCGGCGGGTCAGCTGATTGGGCTCGGTCGTCAGGATGGCAAACGTCGTGAGCGCCTCGCCGTCCGGCTTTTTCCATACATCCCACAGCCCTGCGAAGGCGAGCAGTGACTCGTCAGTGCTCGTGATGTAGTAAGGCTGCTTGCCGGCGGGATGCTTGTGCCATTCGTAAAAACCGCACGCCGGCACCAGGCAGCGGCGTCTGGATTTGTAGGCCCCACGAAACGCGGGACTCGTCGCGGCAGTCTCGGAGCGCGCATTGATGCACTTGTAGGCGATCTTCTCGTCCTTGGCCCAGTACGGGATGAGGCCCCAACGCGCAGTGACCTGCTCGATGGCGCCGTCCTTCGAAATGCGGGTAATCGGCAGGGTCTGCCCGGGCGCGACATTCCAGCTGCCGGGGATTTGTTCCAGGTTGGAAAAGTAATCGGCCTCTGTCCGCGATCGCGAACGAGGGCCGTATAACGCGTAACGTCCGCACATGGGGGTGTCGATCAGCCGGGGAACGAGTGCAGGGAATTTGTGATTATAGAGTCGAGGCTCAGAATTTCGCCCGGCGCAGCCGCAGTGCGTTGGTCACGACCGACACCGAGCTCATTGCCATGGCGGCGCCGGCGAAAATGGGCGAGAGCAGGAGGCCGAAAGCCGGATACAGCACACCCGCAGCGAGCGGTATGCCCAGTGCGTTGTAGCCGAACGCGAACAGCAGGTTCTGGCGGATGTTGCGCATGGTGGCGCGAGAGAGCGCCGCAGCCCGGGCAATGCCGCGCAGATCGCCTTTGACGAGCGTCACTCCGGCGCTTTCCATTGCAACATCGGTCCCCGTGCCCATCGCGATCCCGACGTCGGCTTGCGCGAGCGCCGGCGCGTCGTTGATGCCGTCGCCGGCCATGGCGACCTTGTGCCCTTCGTCCTGGAGGCGTTTCACGTGTTTCGCCTTGTCTTCCGGCAGCACTTCGCCGATGGCCACATCGATTCCAAGCTGACGGGCCACCGCATCGGCGGTGCGCTGCGAGTCCCCGGTGAGCATTACGATCGTCACCCCATCGCGCTTGAGCGCCGCTATGGCTTCAGCCGTGCTCTCCTTGATCGGGTCGGCGATCGCGACGATTCCTGCCGCACGTCCGTCAACGGCGAGGAATACGACGGTCTTCGCCTGCGCGCGCATGGCCTCCGCGCGCTCGAGAAAAGCCTTCGTCTCGATGCCCTGCTGCGCGAGAAACACCGTGCTTCCGACGAGCACCGAACGCCCGTCGACCAGGGTCGTGATGCCCAGCCCGTTGGTGGCCTGAAATTCCGTCGCAGCACGCAGCGTCAAACCGCCATCCTGGGCCGCCTGCACGATCGCGTGCGCGATGGGGTGTTCGGATGCGCGCTCGGCCGAGGCGAGTAACACGAGCGCTTCGTCGCGCTCGATGCCATCGACCTCCAGATCGGTGAGGGCCGGGCGCCCCAATGTGAGCGTTCCGGTCTTGTCGACGACGACGGTATCCACGACTCTCATGCGTTCGATGGCTTCGGCGGTGCGAAAGAGGATCCCCGCCCGGGCACCTTCACCCATCGCGACCGTCATCGATATGGGCGTCGCCAGCCCGACCGCGCAGGGGCAGGCAATGATCAGCACCGCAACGGCATTGAGCAGCGCATAGGTCATTGCCGGTTCCGGTCCGAACGTCCACCACACGATCGCCGTCACCACGGCGATGGCGATCACGGTCTGAACGAAATATGCCGCGATCCGGTCGGCGAGACGTTGTATGGGCGCGCGTGTGCGCTGGGCGTCTGCGACCATGTGCACGATGCGGGCGAGCAGGGTGTCGGACCCGACGCGGTCCGCACGCATGACGAAAGAGCCGGTGCCGTTGATCGTTGCCCCGGTCACCTTGTCCTCGGCAGTCTTCGCGACCGGGACGGCTTCACCGGTGATCATCGATTCATCGACACGGCTGGCCCCTTCGAGCACGGTGCCGTCCACGGGAATCTTTTCGCCCGGCTTGACCCGCAGCCGGTCGCCCACGACGATGGCGTCGAGCGGGACCTGCGCTTCGGAGCCGTCGGGCTGCAGGCGCCAGGCGAGGTTGGGCGCCAGGCGCAAGAGCTCACTGATGGCCTGGCCGGTGCGCCCCATCGCCCGCAATTGCAGGACGTCGCCGAGCAGCACCAGCGTCACGATCACTGCCGCGGCCTCGAAATAAGTGCCGACCGCCCCGTCATGCGCGCGAAACTCGAGCGGGAAAAGGCCCGGGACGAAAACAGCCGCAAGGCTGAACCCATAGCCGAGCCCTACGCCGAGCCCGATCAGCGTGTACATGTTGAGCGCGCGATGCGTGAGGGACAGCCAGAACTTGCGCAGTATCGGCGCGCCCACCCACAGCACCACAGGCGTGCCCAGCGCGAACTCCCACCAGCCTCGGGCGCGCGGCGCCAGACCGAATGGCTCCGCGAAACCGACCATCGGCGCCATGGCGAGAATGACCAGCGGTATCGACAGGACGACGCCTGTCCAGAAGCGCCGCGTGAGATCGCGCAGCTCGGAGTCGTCGGCCTCACCCGTTCCCGCGATCGGCACGAGCGCCATGCCGCAGATCGGGCAGTCGCCCGGTGCATCGCGAACGATTTCCGGATGCATCGGACAGGTGTATGTGGCCCCCGGCCTGGCGGGCGGCGCAGACTGCGGCGGGGCGCCTGCAGCGTATTTCTCCGGCTCGGCCTTGAACCGGGTGAGGCAGGTCGCGCTGCAGAAGTGATACTTGATGCCGCCGTGGTCGGTCGCGTGCGCGGCGGTTGCAGGATCGACCTTCATCCCGCAAACCGGGTCGGTGGTCTCAAGGGCGGGTGTGTCGGTTTTCATGTCGCTCTCTGTCCAAGGGTGAAACTTCCCGAATACGCTGCAACGGCATGCGATGCGCGGCCCACTGACGGCTGACGGGCGGACGGCCGTCGTGCCTTTCTGACCCCATGCGACGTCATCACGAACCTTGCGCGTCTACAATGAAGATGAAGCCGCATGCACGCGACCTCATGCGCGCAGCCCGCGGCGCACCTGCAACACCCTTCTCACCGTATGCGAGGGCCGCTGCAACGTCTTCGACTGACTGGAGATCTGTAAAAGATGAAAATTCCATCCGTGGCCCCCGAAGACTGTGGCGGCGATTGCAATACCGCCGCATCGGTCGAGGCGCTGAACCGGACCTGTTACTGCCTGACGCTCGACGAGGCCGCGTTGCGCAGCGGACTCGAAGCGGACCTGGGCGCGCGAGGGATGGCGGCGACGTTGGTCCAGACCCATCCTCACCTCTTCGCGTCCGTGCCGATGTTCGTCTCGCGCGAGCATCTGGAGCGCATGGCAGCGGTCATCAGCGCGGTGGAAGCGGTGGTGGACACCGCGGTGTACCGCAAGGCAGTGCTGGCGTGGGCTCCGGAGATCGCGAATTTCGATCCGCGGCTGCGCGGCGGTCTTCTCGGATACGACTTTCACCTGTCTGCCGCAGGGCCGCAACTCATCGAAATCAACACGAATCCGGGCGGCGCCCTGCTCAATGCGGTGCTCGGGCGCGCGCAACGCGCGTGCTGTGCCGAGACGGCCGGTCTCGCGATGGCGCCGATGGAAGGGGACGCTGTGGAGGCGTCGCTGTTCGAAGTCTTCATGGCCGAGTGGCGTCGACAGCGCGCAGATGCGCCGCTGGTTTCGGTGGCGATCGTCGACGACGCGCCGCAGGCGCAATATCTCCATCCCGAGTTTCTCCTGTATCAAGAGCTTTTCAGGCGGCACGACGTGGAGGCTGTGGTTTGCGATCCTCGCGAGCTCGAACGAAAAGACGGGAGACTGTGGCACGGGCGCCAACCGATCGATTTCGTCTACAACCGCCTCACCGATTTCGCGCTGGTGCACCCTGCCCAGTCTGCGATCAGACTGGCCTACCTGGCCGGCGAGGTGGTCATCAGTCCGCACCCGCGCGCACATGCCCTGTATGCGGACAAGCGCAACCTGACCCTCCTCTGCGATGCGGATTTCCTGCGTGAGACGGGGGCCACGGACGCGGTAATCGAAACGCTGCTCGGCGCGATTCCACGCACGCAGATTGTCACGCCCGACAACCGAGCAGCCCTGTGGGAAAACCGCCGGCACCTTTTCTTCAAGCCTGCCGGCGGCTACGGCAGCAAGGCGACCTATCGCGGCGACAAGCTCACGAAGCGCGTGTGGGAGGACATCTCCAATGGCCCCTACGTCGCGCAGGCGCTGGTCGCGCCCAGTGAGCGTCTGGTTTCCGATACGCCGGCCGCGCGGGCGCTGAAGGCCGACGTGCGCAGCTATGCCTACGCCGGAGAGGTGAAGCTCGTGGCGGCTCGTCTCTACCAGGGGCAGACCACGAACTTCCGGACAGCAGGCGGCGGGTTCGCGCCGGTGTTCACGGAGCCGGCGGGCGACCACACAGCAGGTTCGCCGGAACTGCCACGTCGATGAGCTTCGGCGGGGGCAGGTTCAAGCCGGCCATGAGCGTGATGAACTCCTCTCGCGTGCGGGTGAGCCGCGGGTTCAGGCGACGTTCTTCGCCGATCGTCGAGGCGGTGCACCCCTTGTAGTCGTGGGCTGGCTGCACGATCGTGTCGTCAGGTAGCGGGAACAGGTGGGTGTGAACGGCGTCGTAGAGCACAGCAGGGCAGCGCCGCTGTGCT
>JBKJKJ010000369.1:0-10523 GCA_046597455.1 Burkholderiales bacterium | reverse complement strand
TTCTTGTCCTCGACGGGCTCGACGTAGTCGCTTTTCACGCGCCCGAATACTTCGGTGAAAGCCCGCAATTCCTCGATCGGGAGCGGCAATGCGCCGGAGTCGCGCTGGGCGACCGCCGAGAAATTGAGGCTGATCGCCACGCCGATGAGCACGCCGACGACGATCAGGCCGAATTGACTGAATTTGTTCCGCATTACAGACCCCTTAATGGCACGCACAAAGGATGGCAAAGCCGGCGAAAATCGCATTTATTCGAATTTACCGCACGCTCACCCACGTCATGGGATCGAAAGGTCGACCCTCGTGCCTTAACTCAAAGTATAAACCTGAATCCGCGTGCCCACCGGTGTTGCCCACCGCCGCCACCTTCTCGCCGCCACGGATCACGTCGCCAACCTGCCTGTACAGTGTCTCGTTATAGCCGTACAGGCTCATGTAACTGTCGCCATGATCGATGATGAGGAGGTTGCCGAAGCCGCGCAGCCAATCGGCGAAGACGACGCGCCCAGCGGCCACCGCGCGTACTTCCTCACCGGTGCGAGCCGCGATGAAAAGGCCTTTCCAGACCATCCCGCCGTCCTGTCGTGGACTGCCGAAGCGGTTCGCAAGTTCCCCTCTCACGGGCAGCGCAAGCCGGCCCCGAAGTGTTCCGAACGCGCCATTTGTCATTCCAGCTTCGGGCACGCGATCGATGCGAACCCGGGTATCGGGCGCACTTCGCCCCGCTGGGGGCGCGTGGGATTCCCGCGCTGGACGCGGCTTCGGCGTTCGGGCGATGACCCGCGAGAGCTGCTCGATCAGCTTCGCGAGCCGGGCTTCGTCGCGCTTGAGCGTGCCGATCTGGCGGCGTTGCTGCTGGATGTCCTGCGATATTCGCGTCAGCACCTGGGCGCGCGCGCTTTTTTCCTGCTCCAGCCGCTGCCGCTGCGCTTTCTGCTGGGCGGTAATGGCGGAGAGCTCCGCGGCCTGCGTTTGCGCTTCTGCAGCAAGCTGTTCGAGGCGGGCCACGTCCTCCCTCACGCGGGCAATCGTTTCACTGCGCGCGCGCCCGATGTACGTGAGGTAATGCAGCCGTCTTGCGATTGCGTTCGGGTCGCCGCCGTTGAGCAGGATGCCCAGGGTTTCGGGGCGGCCCGCGGCGTATTGCTGGTAGAGCAGCTTTTCGAGCGCAGCCTGATGACTTTTCACCTCGGTTTCGGCGCGCTCGCTATCCTTCCTGATCTGCGCGAGCTTGGCATTTGCGCTGCGCGAGCGTTCGGTCAAATCCGAAAGTCCGCGATTCGCGTCGGAAATCGCGCGCTCGGACTGCTGCAGGGCGTCGGCGGCCTCGCTTTTCGACTCTTCGGCGTCGGCGAGCTTTTTCTGGACACTGTCGATACGCGCCTTGAGCTCGCGTAGCTCGTCTTTGGCGCCGGATGCAGTGGTGGCGGCACTCGCTACGCCCGCGGCGGCAAGCGCGCCGAGGCAGCCGGCCAGGATGAGTGCCCGGCCGATCAAGTGAAGCCGACGAGGGATTTCCCGGTCATCTCGGGAGGCTGGGGCAGGCCCATGATGGTGAGCAGGGTCGGCGCGACGTCCTGCAGCGCGCCGCCGTCGGTCAATCTCGCTTTGCGCCCGACGTAGAGCAGCGGTACGACGTTCAAGGTATGTGCGGTGTGCGCCTGATGGGTCTGCGGATCCGCCATCATTTCGGCGTTGCCGTGGTCGGAGGTGATCAGCACTTCGCCGCCGATTTCGCGCATCGCGGTGACCACGGCGCCGACGCATTCGTCGAGCACTTCGATGGCCTGCTTGGCCGCTTCGAGGTTGCCCGTGTGCCCGACCATGTCGCCATTCGCATAATTGCATACGATCGCGTCATAGGTTCGGCTGTGTATGGCCTCGATGAGCTTTTGCGTCACTTCACGGGCGCTCATTTCCGGTTTCAGGTCGTAGGTCGCAACGTTAGGCGACGGGACGAGCACCCGGTCTTCCCCCGTGTACGGTGTTTCAACGCCCCCGTTGAAGAAATACGTCACGTGGGCGTATTTCTCGGTCTCGGCGATGCGCAGCTGCTTGAGCCCGCGCCCGGCGAGGTATTCACCAAAACCGTTCGCGATCGATTGCGGGGGGAAAGCCGCCGGTAGATGGCTGTAGTCCTTGCCGTATCGGGTCAGCGTACAGAAATAACCCAGCTTCGGAACGCGGGGACGCGCGAACCCGCTGAAGTCGGGGTCGGTCAGCGCGCTGGTGAGCTGCCGCGCGCGGTCGGCGCGGAAATTCATGAAGACGACTGCATCGCCTTCGCTCATTCGCACCCGCGCTTGCCCGGGCTGAACGATCGCGGTCGCTTTCACGAATTCGTCCGACTCGCCGCGCGCGTATGCCGCCGCCAGGCCGTCTGCCGCGCTCGTGGCCTGGTAATGACCTTTCCCGTCCACGATGACCTCGTACGCCTGCACGACCCGATCCCATCGCGTATCGCGGTCCATCGCATAGTAGCGCCCGCAGATCGAGGCGGTTCGGCCGACGCCGAGTGCGGCGTAGCGCGATTCGAGCGCATCGAGGGAAGCCTGCGCGCTTTTAGGCGGCGTATCGCGGCCGTCGAGAAAGGCGTGAACGTAGAGGTTTTTGACGCCCGCGTCGGCGGCCATCTCGACCATCGCGTGAATCTGGGATTCGTGGCTGTGCACGCCGCCCGGTGACACCAGGCCCATGATGTGCAGCGCTTTGGTGCGGCCGATTTCGACGGCCTGCTTCAGAGCGGGGTTGTCGAGGAACTCCCCGATTTCGATCGCGTGCTCGATTTTCGTATAGTCCTGATACACCACGCGCCCTGCGCCGATGTTCATGTGACCGACTTCGGAGTTGCCCATCTGGTGCTGCGGCAGCCCGACCCATTTCTCCGAGGCGTCGATCGTGGTGTGGGGGTAGGTCTGCCACAGAAAATTCCACTGCGGCTTGCGAGCCTGGCAGATGGCGTTGTCGTCGCATTCCTCGCGATAGCCGAAACCGTCGAGGATGATGAGGAGTACTGGCGTTATGCCCATGATTGATAGCCAATTTCAGGAAAGCTGGAGATCGGGCGATTTTAATCTAGTTCGACCGCCCGGCCGCTGCCGCCGATGGCCTCTGTTAGAATAGCGACCGCCTGAAGGCCGCACCCTGCCGCGCAATTGCGCCAGTTTTCGTGTGCGTTCGTTTCCGGGCTTCATCCTGACGCGGGCGCGCTGAATACTCAATGGAACAATTCTTCGTTTTTCTTCAAAAAACACCCATGAACATGGTGCTCGCCGGTGCCGTGCTCATCAGCGGCGGCATGCTGCTATGGCCGGCCATCGCGCGTCTGATGCGCCCGGGCCAGGAAGTCGGGCCCTCAGAACTGGTTCAACTCATCAATCGCCGCGACGCGGTCGTGCTCGACGTGCGCGACATCGCGGAATACAAGTCCGGCCACATCACGGATGCGCGCCACATGGCCGAAGCTGAAGTCGAAGCGCGCGCCAAGGAGCTGGAAAAAGTAAAGACCAAGCCCATCGTCGTGAGTTGCGCTCGGGGCAACCGGTCGGCGGGTGTGGCGAGCCGCCTGCGCAAGCTCGGGTTCAACGAGGTCTTCTCCCTGCGCGGTGGCGTTGCCGCGTGGCGGGAAGCCAACATGCCTCTGGAGAAATCGTGAAGGTTTTGATGTATACCACCGCAGTCTGCCCCTACTGTGTCATGGCCGAGCGCCTGCTCGTGTCGAAGGGGGCCGCGATCGAGAAAGTACGTATAGACCTGGAGCCTGCACGACGCGCTGAAATGATGGAGAAAACCGGCCGCCGCACAGTGCCCCAGATCTACGTCGGAGAAACCCACGTCGGCGGATACGACGATCTGGCCGCGCTCGATCGCGCAGGCAAGCTCGATCCGCTGCTCGCGTCGGCGCAATAGAACACCCAACATCGGAATCCGCAAATGAGCGAACAGCAGCCCCCTCAGCCCTCTCAGCCAGCCCAGAACGAACAGCAGGACCAGCAGCCGCTGTTCGGCATCGAAAAGATTTATCTGAAGGACATGTCGCTCGAAGTGCCGAACGCACCGCACGTTTTTTTCGAGAGCGACGCACCACAGGTGGAAGTCAACATACACAACGAAGCTTCGGGGTTGCCGCAGGAAGGACTTTTCGAAGTCGTGCTGACCGTCACCGTGACCGCCAAGATCGAGAGCAAGACGGTATTTCTCGTCGAAGCCGCCCAGGCCGGTATTTTCCAGATTCGCAACGTGCCGCAGCAGGATCTCGAAGCGGTGCTCGGCACGCTATGTCCTAATACCCTGCTGCCGTATGCGCGCGAAGCCGTCGCCGGCCTCATCCAGCGCGCCGGGTTCCCCCCGGTCACGCTGCAACACATGAACTTCGATCTGGTCTATCAGCAGCGCCTGCAACAGATGCAAGCGCAGCAACAGCCGCCCGCCGCGGCGGCCGCGCAGACGCACTAGTGGAGCGTAACGTTAGAACCGGTACCAACTTACCGGTGAGCGACGGGCCCGCTTTCGAGCGGGCGGCCGTTGCGAACGTTACTCTCGAAATGACTGGTACAGGGCACTGGCAATGACGCTGCCTGCACGCATCGTCGCCGCGATCATCGCCTGCGGGGCGATGTGGGCGACGAGTGCGCTGGCGCTCGATTTTCGCGCCGTGGCTGATCCGGCTGCGGTGCTGTACGACGCGCCTTCAGCGAAGTCGAACAAGCTTTTCGTCGTCAGCCGCGGTTATCCGCTCGAAGTGATCGTGGTGGTGGAAGGCTGGGTCAAGGTGCGCGACGCGAGCGGCGGCCTGGCGTGGATCGAGTCGAAACAGCTCACCGACAAGCGCACGGTGATGGTCAGGGTGCCTCTCGCGCAGGTACGCCAGAAGCCTGAGGACAATGCGCCGGTCGCATTTCAGGCGCAGCAGAACGTCCTGTTAGAGCTCGTGGAGGTCGCCGGAGGATGGTTGCAGGTACGCCATCGCGACGGCGGCACGGGTTACATCAAAGCGCAGCAGGTCTGGGGCGCGTGAACCTTTCGAGCGTGTAATGAAGATCGCGGTCTTGGGCGCCGGTGCCTGGGGCACAGCCGTCGCGATCAGTCTCGCGGAGCGTCACAGCGTTGCTCTGTGGGCTCGCAGCCCTGACCAGTCTCGCGCGCTGCGCGCTGCGCGCACCAACGAGCGATATCTTCCGGGACTGCGCTTTCCCGACAGGCTCGAAATCACCGACGACTTCCAGGCGGCTGTGGCGGAGGCGGAGCTCGCCCTGATCGCAGTCACGACGGCGGGACTGCGCGAGACCCTCAAGCGGTTCAACGCCGGGCGCTGCACCGTGCCCGTGGTCTGGCTGTGCAAGGGATTCGAGCCCGGGAACGCGAAGCTTTCGCATGAGGTCTGCGCCGAAGAGCTCGGTGCGGGATACGGTTGCGGTGTCCTTTCCGGCCCGAGTTTCGCTCAGGAGGTCGCACGTGGCCAGCCGACCGCCGTCACGCTTGCATCGGCGTCTGCGGATCTCGCGCGCGAGGCGGCGCGAGCCCTTCACAGCCCGGCTTTTCGCGTCTACTCGAGTGACGATCTCATCGGCGTCGAAGTCGCAGGCGCGGTCAAGAACGTGATGGCGATCGCCGCCGGCATTTCGGACGGACTGCGCTACGGCTACAACGCCCGCGCCGCGCTGATCACGCGCGGACTTTCCGAGATCACGCGCCTGGGCGTCTCACTCGGCGGGCGCGCCGAGACTTTCATGGGGCTCGCGGGTGCCGGCGACCTCATCCTCACGTGCACAGGCGATCTTTCGCGTAACCGCCAGGTGGGGTTGAGGCTCGCTCGCGGGCAGCCGCTAGACGCCATCCTCGCCGAGCTCGGGCACGTTGCTGAAGGCGTGGCGACGGCGCGGGAGCTCCACGGGATGGCAGACCGGCTCGGCGTCGACATGCCGATCACCCGCGCGGTGTGCCGGGTCCTGAGCGATTACCGCCAGGCAAGGGCCGCGGCGGACGAATTGCTGCAGCGCGAACCGAAAGCCGAGCACTAGTGGAGCGCAACGTTAGAACCGGTAGCAACTTGGCGGTGAGCGACGGGCCCGCTCCCGGGCGGGCGGCCGTTGCGAAGGTTACTCTCGAAATCACTGATACAGGCCACTAGCACCGGCACTACGCGACGGCCGCCGCACCTCGGCGACCCGACGTGCCCTTCAGTGTGCTTCCTTCAGCCGGCGTGGCCCCGCGATTCCGGTTCATTGCACAAAGCCGTGCTGACGCCACGCTTCGTACACGACGACCGCGATGGCGTTAGACAGATTGACGCTGCGGTTGCCTTCGCGCATGGGGATGCGAATTCGCTGCGCGGGGGCGAACGTCTGCAGTACATCATCGGGAAGTCCCCGCGTCTCCGGGCCGAATACGAACACGTCGTTTGCCTGATACTCCGGCGCATCGTAGCGGCAAGCGCCGCGCGTGGTGACAGCAAACACGCGCCGAGCCTCGAAGTGCGCCCGGCATGCAACCCAGTCGTCGTGAATCGTGACTGCGGCGAGGTCCGAATAATTCAAGCCGGCGCGCACGAGCTGTTTGTCGCGAAGCGTGATACCCAGCGGCCTCACCAGATGCAGCCGCGCACCGGTATTGGCGGCCAGCCTGAGTGCGTTACCCGTGTTGGGCGGGATTTCAGGCTCGACCAGGACGATGTCGAACATCTCACTCCGTTCGGCGCTAAGCGAACCGACGGTGACGTGGGTTGCGCATCCCGCGATGGACTCGGCAACGAAGGGAGGGAACCTTAGCCCTCTTCGGAAGCGGGTGGTTTGGGCCTACCCGGTGTCGGGGGTGTGTCGGACGGCCGCGGTGCGGAACGGGCCTTAGCGCGCTGATGTGCGGCCACCCGTTGGCTGAAGTCGTCGAAATCCTGATCCAGGAGCAATCGCGCTTCACCGATGGGCGCTCTGGGCCGTATGTCCGTCGCTGCGACGGCGCCCGGTGAATTCGTGATGTCGCCCATCCATTGTCCGACGCCGATGCCGATCGCGAGCGCGACGACCGCCGTCGCAGTCCACGCCGTCCATCGTGCGCGCCGCCCTGCGCGAGGCTGCGCATGCATTTCGCCGTCGGGCGCTGCGTGGCTGTGTGCCTGTGCCTGGCGTGCACTCTTCGGTCCACGGCGCCTGGCGTCCAGGCGAACCTTCGCAAGCGCGTCGGCATCGCGTTCGGTGAGTGCCCTCGCGCCCGACTGCGCAAGCGCGTCCGATTCCGCCGTGGCGCGATCGCGCGCGGCCGCCTCGGCGTGCTGTTCCTCGAGCAATCGCCCCTGGGCGACGCTCAATGCCTCGGCTTCGGCTTCTGCGCGCCGCTGCGCTTCAGCCATGAGCTCGCGCTCGGCATCGCTGCGATTGCGGGCGGCTTGCGCTGCGCGCTCCTCGGCCTCGGCGCGGGCGCGCGCTGTGACAACGGCATCCCGCTCGGTTTGCGCACGTTGGGCGGTGAGCTCAGCTTCTCGCTGCTCGGCCTCGACTCGCTGCGTTGCGGCGCTCTCCAATTGCTGTTCGGCGTCCAGCCGCTCTTGAGCCAGCGTCAGTGCCGCCAGTTCCGCTTCAGCACGTCGATCGGCCTTCGCGGCCTGCTCACGCTCGACTGCCTCTCGCGCCGAGGCTTCTTCGATTGCGCGCGCATCGGCTTCGCTGCGGGCGCGCGCGGCAGCCTCTGCCGCGCCGTCGATCTCGATCTGATTCTCGGCGTGGCGCTTCAATTCAGCTTCAGCGGCGGTACGCGCGTGCGCAGCCTGTAATGCCTGCTGCTCGGCGAATTCGCGTGCCCGCTCCAGCGATTCGGCCTCGCGTTCAGCGGCGAGGCGGTTGGATGCGAGCGCCTCGGCCTGTGCGTCAGCGTGCGCGCGTTCGCGGGCGACCATCTCGGCGCGGCTTTCCGCTTCAGCCCGGGCAAGGGCGTCGTGTAGTGCCTGCGTTTCGGCTTCGGCGCGGCGCTCGGCTTGCGCCTTGAGCTCGAGCTCAGCCGCCTCGCGCGCGCGAGCCGCTTGGGTGGCCTGCGCGTCGGCTTCGGCGAGCGACGATGCAATCGCCTCGGCATCGCGCTCGGCCTGGGCGCGCGCTGCGGTTTCCGCGGCCGCGCGGGTTTCCGCAGAAGCCCGTTCGAGTGCACTGACCTGCGCCCGCTGCTGCGTCTCCATACGCGCCTGGGCGAGCGCTTCGGCGCTGGCCTCAGCTTCGGCCGTGCGTTGCGCCTGCGCCAGCGCCTCGAGCTCGGCGGTTTCCCGCGTCTGCGCTAGTTCGGCCGCGAGGACTTCCGCGTCACTGCGCGCCTGGGCTGTGCTCTCGGCGATACGGTCGGTTTCGAGCCTCGCGAGCGTCTGGTCCTGCAGCGTTGCTTCGGTCTGCGCGCGCGCCCGGGCGGTGTCCAGCGCATCCCGCTCGGCGGTGGCACGAGCGAGCGCCGCTTGTTCGGCGCGTTGCTCGGCTTCGATGCGCGATTGCGCGATCGCCCCGGCTTCAGCGTCAGCGCGCGCAGCGTTTCGAGCCTGGGTCTCTGCTTCGAGGTCGGCGGCTTCGCGCGCGAGGGCAAGCTCGAGCGCGCGGGCGTCGGTTTCAGCACGCGACGTCGCGGTGGCTTCGGCGGCCCGCTCGGCGGCGATGCGTGCCATCGCCTGCTGCTGCAGTTGCGCTTCGGAGTTCTCGCGGGCGCTCGATGCGTCGAGTGCGTCCTGTTCAGCGGCAGCGCGGGCGATCGCCGCGGCTTCGGCGCGCTGCTCGGCTTCGATCCGCGCCTGCGCGATGACCTGGGCTTCAGCCTCGGCGCGCGCCGTGTTTTGCGCCTGGGCTTGCGCTTCGAGCTCGGAAGCTTCGCGCGCCTGCGCCAATTCGATGGCGCGGGTGTCGGCCTGAGCACGAGACTCAGCGGTCTCTTCAGCTGCGCGCTCGGCATCGAGTCGCGCGATCGCCTGTTGCTGCAATTCGGTTTCTGATTTCTCGCGTGCGCGCGCCGCATCGAGCGCTTCCTGCTCGGCCGCAGCGCGGGTTTCGGCCGCGAGCCTTGCCTCGCGCTCGGCCAGCGTGTGCGCCTCGGCGCGCTCCTGCGCGGCAACGAGAGCGGCTGTTCGTGCCTCGGCCTGAGCCTGCGCCTCCTGTTCGGTCGCTTCGCGTGCGCGTGCTGCGGCTTCGGCCTGCGCTTCGGCGGCCTCGCGCGCTCTGATCTCGTGGGCTGCGCGCTCGTCGGCCGCCGCGCGCGCAGCCATTTCTTTCTGCAGGACGGCTTCAGCGCCTGCACGCTTTTGCTCGGCGATCGCCGCTTCGCGTTCAGACTGCACCCGCTGCGCTGCCTCTTCGGTGGCTTGCACTTCCGCGGCAGTGCGCTCGTGCGCGGTGGTTTCTGCCCGCCGCTCGGTCGCGGTTCGCTCTTCGGCGAGCCGTCGCGCTTCGGATTCGGCTGCGATGCGGCTGTCGGCCTGGGACTTTGCCTGCAGTTCCGCCGCTTCGCGTGCCTGTGCCTGTTGCAGAGCCCGCGCATCGGCTTCCGCGCGAGCGCGAGCGACGGCTTCCACAGCACGGTCGGCATCGGCGCGCGCCGACGCCTGATCGTGCAGTGCGCGCTCCGACGTGGCTCGGGCACGCGCAGCTTCCAGAGCCTGCTGTTCCACTTCGGCGCGCGCGAGTGCGGCGGCCTCGGCCTCACGTTCGGTCTGTATCCGTGCAGAAGCCTCCTGCGCGGCTTGCCGATCGGCAGCGCTGCGCGCCAGAGCGGCGGCTTCAGCCTGCTGCTCGGCTTCGAGACGCGCTTGTGCGAGCTCGCGCGCCCCTGATTCGGCCGCTATTCGGCTGTCCGCCTGGGTTTTTGCTTCGAGCTCGCTCGCTTCACGTGACTGAGCGGCGCGCATCGCGAGCATGTCGGTGTCAGCACGTTCCCGCGCAGCGAGCTCAGCGGCGCGATCGTTTTCGGTACGCTGGGCGGCCTGTTTCTCAAGTGCGGCGTCTGCGGTGGCGCGCTCGCTCGCGGCCTCCTGAGCGTGCCGCTCAGCCTGCTCGCGAGCCCGCGCAGCGGCTTCGGCATCGCGCTCGGTTTGCGTGCGTGCGGCGGCTTCATGGGCCGCTTCCAGATCCGCGGCGGCGCGCGCCTGCTTAGCGGCTTCAACGCGCTGCTCGGCTTCGAGCCTCGATTGGGCCGACAGCAACGCCTGGTTGTCGGCTGCAGAGCGGGCCTCGGCAGCGCTCTTCAGCTCGAGCTCGGCCGCTTCACGCGCCTGGGCAGCTTCGGCGGCTTGCGCGTCGGCTTCAGCGCGCTGTATTGCGGCCTGCTCGGCTTCTTGCTCGGCCTGGGTTCGCGCTGCTGCATCGCCGGCGGCTTTACTGTCTGCGCTGCTGCGTTCGAGTGCGGCAGCCTCGGCCTGCTGCTCGCTTTCGAGGCGGGTCTGCGCGAGCTGCAAAGCCCGCATCTCAGCTTCGGTGCGGCGTTGAGCCTGCGCCATCGCCTCGAGCTCGAGGATTTCGCGCGCTTCGGCTTCCTGCTGCGCCCGCGTGTCGGCAGCGGCTCGCGCC
>JBKJKJ010000458.1:0-3800 GCA_046597455.1 Burkholderiales bacterium | reverse complement strand
CATGGAACTCATCCGGAGTCATGGCCGAGGGCGCGAGGCCCATCGCACGCAACGGATCGCGCACCTCCGGCAGCTGGAGCGCGCGAACGATCTCGGCGTGGAGGCGGTCCACGATCGGCTTCGGCGTGCCCGCGCGCACCACGGCGCCGAACCAGTTACCGGCATCGAAACCCGGGTAGCCAGACTCGGCGATCGTCGGCACTTCGGGCATCACCTCGGAACGCCTGATAGTCGTCACGCCCAGCGCGCGAAGCTTGCCGACCCGCGCGTTCGGGGCGATCTCGATGATGTTGCTGACGAGGAGCGTCGTATGCCCGCCGAGTGCCGACATCGTCGCCGGGGCACCGCCGTTGAACGGCACGTGCGTGATGTCCACCTTGGCCGCATTCTTGAAAAGCTCACCCGCGATGCGTTGCGCGCCCATCACGCTGGCCGTGCCGTAAGTCAGCATGCCCGGTTTCGCGCGCGCGAGTGCTACCAGTTCCTGTACGCTTTTCGCAGGCACCGACGGGTGCGACGCGATCACCATCGCCGTCGATACGAGTCGTGTGAGGCCCGTGAAGTCTTTCAGCGGCTCGTACGGCAGTTTCGAGCGGATGAACGGGTTCGACGTATAGCTCGGCGACATGATGAGGATGGTGTAGCCGTCGGCCGGGGCGCGCGCGACGAGCTCGGTACCGATGACGGTACTCGCGCCCGGACGGTTCTCGACGAGCACGTTCTGGCCGAGGCCGCGCGACATCGCCGGTGCGAGCGCGCGGCCGACGGTATCGGTTCCGCCGCCCGGCTCAAAAGGCGATATGAACCGGATGGGGCGCGACGGAAACTCCTGCGCTGCTGCAGACGCCGCGCTCAACGCCACGGCCGCTGCAAGCACCCGGATGGATATTTTTTGTATGCTCATGGGTTTTTTTCCTCGGAGGGATTTCACGGTACGGCAGACTTGCCTGATTAGACCAGCGCGCGGTCCACCCGCACAACCCGCGCTGAGAGGATTCGATACGACGCGGGTCAGTCCCGGCGATCCACACGTATCACGGGTGACGCGGTACCATGCCGGGGCAGCCAGTCCCTGCTGCGACATGCGGTGAGCCTGTTTTCAACGACGCCGGAGCCCGGAGCGCGCGCGAATGACGATATACCTGGTCGTGCTGATGGCTTTTCTGAGCCAGATCGGGTTCGGCGGCAGCCGCGTCGCGATGTCTCTGCATGCGCTGAACCTAACGTCCAATCAATTCGCGATCGGCGTCGTGATCGCGCTCTACTCGCTGTGTCCGATGCTGCTCTCGATCGTCATCGGCAGGCTTGCCGATCGGACGCCGCCGCGCAGGCTGGTGATTCTGGGGTCCGTCATCATGACTGCGGCGCTGCTCCTGCCGCCGCTCATTCCCGGCATCGGCGTGCTTTGCGTGGCCGCCTTCCTGCTCGGTTTCGCGCACCAGGTCTTCAGTCTCCCGTTGGAAGCGCTCGTGGGCGGCATCGGGGGCCCGGAAAAACGTGCGCGCAACTATGCCCTGGTGACGATGGCGTGGTCTGCGGCCAATTTCTTCGGGCCGATCCTGGCCGGCTTCACGATCGACTACATCGGGCAGCGTGAAGTCTATGTGGTGCTGGCGGTGTTCACGCTCGCGCCGGTCGTCGTGCTGGCGTTCAGGCCGCACCTGCTGCCCAGGAAAGGGACGACGCATGAAGGCACCGAAGCGCGCGGCAGCGTGCTCGAGCTGTGGCGCATGCCTGCCTTGCGCATCACGATCATTGCTGCCGGGATCGTGGGCTCCGCACAGGATCTGTTCCAGTTTTACATGCCGATCTACGGACACTCGATCGGCCTCTCCGCCTCGGCCATCGGAACCATCCTCGGTGTGTGCTCGCTTGCCGCATTCGTGATCCGCTCCATACTTCCGTTCCTCGCCAAAAGGGCGACCGAAGCGCAGATTCTGAAGAGCGCCATTTTCACAGCGGCTTTTGCATTCGTGCTGATCCCGTTCTTTGTCGACCCGTTTGCGCTGGCCGCGACCGCCTTCGTGCTCGGGCTGGGCGTCGGTTGTGCGCAACCGATGACGATGTCGCTGCTTTATGCCCTGGCCCCGGCGAACCGCCTGGCCGAGGCATTCGGTCTGCACAAGACCGTGAGAAACGCCACGCACCTGGTGGTGCCGCTAGTCTTCGGCAGCGTCGGCGCCGCGTTCGGGTTCGCCACGGTTTTTCTTTCGAATTCGGTGCTGCTGGCCACCGGGGGTTTCCTGCTGCGCAAAGTAGGGATGCCCCGATCGAGACCGGTTACGCAGTGAACCGAAGAGCAGGCAACCCGGTAGTCTGAAAACCGCCAGGAGGTGACGCGATGCCACTGTCAGAAGCCGAAAAACAGGCGATCCGCGAGGAAGAGTACTTTCGCGCGGAGGTCAGGAAGGAAATCGCCGGCGCGAAAGGGCCGCCATCCGTTTTTCAGAAGATCTCGGACTTCCTCGAGACGAAATCCGGTTTCTGGCTTTTGACCACGGTGCTCGCCGGAGTCGTCGCGACCGGGTTCACGACATTGCAGCACCTGGTCAATCGCGAGGAGATCGCGAGACAGGCGGCAGCAGAGCGGGCACGCCGGGATGCCGACATGCTCCTCAAGCTCGGACCGATGCTGACCTCGGAGAAGCGCTCGCAAATCGACGTGGCGATGGTTCTGCTCGACGGATTGGCTTCGGACAAGGCGGTCGAAAGCCGCATCGCGAATCAGGTCAGGGCGTTGTTTCAGAATACGGTCACCGCAGGTGCGCAACCGAACGCGACGGCGGAAGAAAGGACCCAGGCGGCCGCAATCGTCGCCTATGCGGACCGCGCACCGGCGGCGCCGGCGTCAGCGGGCACGGGCACGGGCACGGCGAACGCCCCCGCGTCAGCGGCAGGCTATGCCGGAACGTTGACTTCGGCGGCACTTGTCGACGTCGTGTTACCGGCTCGTGTATATATCCAGATCGGCAGTGAAACGGACCGGCCGGCAGCGATGAAAACCGCCGATGCGTTTCGCAAGGCGGGCATCATCGCACCGGGAATCGAGCTGGTGCCGGCGAAGAACAGCCCGCCGCAGCCCGAGATCCGCTATTGCGAAGGCAAAGTCGCCGCAGACGCACCCGAGCGCCTGAGGACGATCGCGGCGACCGAGCTGCCCTCGCCTCCCCGGCTTCTGATTCTCAACCCAACGCTGTGCAGTAAAGTCCGGTCCAATCATTTCGAACTGTGGCTCGCGCGTAAAACCGCATGAAACGCCGGCCGAATTCCCATACTCTGGTGCCCGCATTCCTGAGGAGCTCTTCGTGTTTACCCGTATCGACCACGTAATGATCTGCGTCCCCGACCTGGACCGGGGAATCGAGCAATACCGCAAGCTGGGCTTCGACATCCATGCCGGCGGCGTGCATGCCGGCAAAGGCACCCACAACGCCATCGCGTTCAATCAGGATGACTACATCGAGCTGCTCGCGATTCGTGATCAGGCCGAGGCAGCAGCGGCGAGGTCCTGGAGCGCGAGTGGCACGCCTTTACCGGATTTCATCGAGGCAGGTGGCGGGATTCGCTACGTAATCGTACAGAGCGATGATCTGGCTGCGGACGTGACCGCCATGCGCACGCGCGGCGTCGACGTGAGCGATGTGACGGACGGCGCGCGGCAAGCCCCGTCGGGCCGGGAATTGCGTTGGAAAGTCGCGGTGACCGGCCCGGGCAATCCACTGCCCATCTTCTTCATCCAGCACCTGACACCGGTCGAGGAACGCCGCCAGCAGGTACCGGCCGCCGTCGGTCATCCAAAC
>JBKJKJ010000069.1:0-7098 GCA_046597455.1 Burkholderiales bacterium | reverse complement strand
TTCATCAGGTTCTGCACGTGCCACGCCTGATCGGTCGGTAGATCGCCGAAGCGCACGACGAACTCCTTCATCATGCGCACGGCGACCGGCGGCAACGTGCAGATGTGGCGCGCGATCTTTTCGGCGCGCGCGAGAAGCTGGTCGTGCGGCACGACTTCGTTGACGAGCCCGATGCGCAGCGCTTCCTGCGCGTCGAATGGATCGTCGGTGAGCAGGATCTTCATCGCATCGATGTAGCGTAGCTGCTTGGCGAGCAGACTCGCGCCCGGTCCATTGCCGAGCCAGCCCTGCGTCAGCAGCGCGAACTTGAAGCGCGCATTCTCGGCGCTGGCGATGCGGATATCGGTCGATGAGAGCAGGATGTACATGCCGGCGCCTGCCGCCCAGCCGTTGACTGCGGCGATCACCGGTTTCCACACGCGCGGGTAGTGATCGCCCATGCGCCCGTCGACGCCGGTCTTCTGCCCGTACACGGTCCCCGCGAGCGGCCAGTAGAGACGCTCCTGGCGTAGACGCTCCCGCTCCTCCTGGGTGACATCCGGACGCGGCGTGAGGTTGTGACCGCCGCAGAAGTGCTTGTCGCCTGCGCCCGTCAGGATCGCGCAGCGGATCGCGCGGTCTTCCCACAGGTCGATCCAGGCCTCGGAAATCTCGTCGGAGGTCTTCTTGTCGAGGATGTTCGCTTTCGCGGGGTTGTTCAGCGTGATGTAGGCGACACCGTCGCGCTTTTGATAATCGATGGCCAAGCCGTGGTCCTCCCTCTCCATGTCGTCATTCTGGCGAACGCCAGAATCCATGTTAAACGCTATTGGACCGGCCAGCGCGCGGAGCGCCAGCCGATGATAGACCTTGTTCATTTGACGAACGCCGCTCGATTCCGGAAACTCGGGACATGTCTCCCAATTCCCCAGCCGCCAAAGCGGCAACACCCGCAGTCGCAACGCCGTCCGTGCTCGAGGCCGCTCGCCGTCTCGCCCCCCTGGTTCGCGAAAACGCCGCCAAGATCGATGCGGATCGCGAGCTCCCCAAACCCGTCTTCCAGGCGCTGGCCGATGCAGGCCTTTACCTGATGGCCGTGCCGCGGGCCGTGGGCGGTCTGGAGATCGACTTCCCGACCTACCTGCAAGTGCTCGAAGAGTTAGGCAAGGCCGATGCCAGCACGGCCTGGACCGTCAGCCAGGGTGCCAACTGGGCCACGTATTCGGCCCGGATGTCGCGCAAGGCGGCGCGCGAAATCTGGATCGACACGCCGCGCAGCGTCGTTTCGAACACTCCGGGCGCCACCGCGAAGGCCGTGGTGGTGCCGGGAGGCTTTCGCGTCACCGGCCGCCAGCCGTTCAGCACCGGCATCATGCACGCGTCGTGGATGGCGGCGCACGCCCAGGTGATCGAGAACGGCGAGGTGCGACTCAGGAACGGCAAGCCCGAGACGCGCTGGTGCCTCGTGCCCCGCGCGGAAGTCGAGATTATCGACGCGTGGCACACCAAGGGAATGCGCGGCACGGGGACGCACACCTTCGAGGTGAAGGACATCTTCGTGCCCGAGGAGCGAACCGTGTATTACTCCGGCGCGCCGCTCGTGAGCCCCGGTCCACGCTACAAAATTCCCATAACACTGGGGTTCGGGGCCGGCGACGGCATGGTCGCGCTCGGTCTTGCACGCAACTCCATCGATGCGTTCTTCGAGGTGGCCGGCTCGAAGGCGCCGCGCCACATGCAAGGCCTGCTGCGCGATCAGTCGATCTCACAGGTGGCCGTCGGTAAGGCCGAGGCCGCCTTGGGCTCCGGGCGCGCTTATCTCATGGCGGCGGCGAGCGAGATCTGGGACGAGGCGACGTCGTCGGACGCGCCGACGGTGAGCCTGGACAGCCGCACAAAGCTGCGCCTGGCGGCCACGCATGCCATACACCTATCCTCCAGGATCGTACAGAGCCTCTACCAGTTGTGCGGCGCGACCGTGGTTTTCGACGGCCACGTGCTCCAGCGCCTGTTGCGGGACATGAACGTGATCACCCAGCACAGCCAGGGGCGCCTCGCCCATTACGAGATCGTGGGCAAGCATTGCCTGGGGATCGAGATCGACGAGTCGCGGTTGTAGTTTTCTTACTGCCGCGGAATCTTCGCCTGCTCGATCACCGTCTTCCATCGCGCGAGCTCGCGCCTGATGTAGGCGCCGAACTCTTCCGGCGAGTTGCCGCCGGGATCGGCGGCGTCAGCCGCGAGACGCTCGCGCACTTCGGGTAGCTGCGCGACGTGCGCCACTTCGCTGTTGAGCCTCATCACGATCGCGCGCGGCGTCCTTGCGGGCGCGAGCATGCCATACCAAGAAGCCGCCTCATACCCCGGGACGCCCGACTCGAAGACCGTTGGAAGATCGGGCAGCGCGGGCGAACGCCTCAAAGCGGTCATCGCCAGCGCCCGCACCTTGCCGGCCCGCACCTGCGGCATGACCGACACGGTGCTGTTGAACATCACGTGAACGCGTCCGCCAAGGAGATCGGTGAGCGCCGGGCCGGTTCCCTTGTAGGGCACGTGTTCGAGCTTGATCTTCGCCATCGAGTTGAGGAGCTCGGCGGCGAGGTGCGCGACCGTGCCCGCACGTGATTCGACGACGCGTAGTGAGCTCTCCGGGATGCGCCTTCGCGAGCTGCACAAAGTCGTTCATCGACTTCGCCGGCAGCGACAAGGGCACGATGACGAGCATGGGGGCCGAGGCGATCAGGCTCACGGGGGCGAAGTCCTTGATTGCGTCATACGGCGGCTTCACCATCAGGTTCGGGTTGAGGCCATGGCTGCCGACGCCGCCAAGGAAAATTGTGTAGCCGTCCGGCAAAGCGCGCGCAGCCGTTTCCGCGCCGATATTGCCGCCGGCTCCAGGACGGTTGTCGATCACGACCGGCTGACCGAGTCGCTCACTCATTTTCCGGCCGAAGGTGCGCGCCATCGTGTCATTGCCTCCGCCCGGCGGGAAGGGAACGAGGAAACGGATGGGCTTGGTGGGGTAGGACTGCCCCGTGGCTGGAAACGTGCAGGCGAGGAGTACGAGGGCAAGGGTACGGTTCAGCACGATTTGCACTTTACTTTACTGAGAGAGTGGCGAGCACATTGTCACAGTGCCACGAAAGCGGCGAGCTTGAGTGCGTTCCGATCGAACGTCGCCGTCGCCCTGCACCCCAGCCTGCGGTTGTGAGCTCCGATCAGGCAATCGGAAAAATCGGCAGCGCTGTCCTTCCAGATAAACAACGTTCTCCCGAGCATCAGCGTGACAGTTGCTCGATGGACACCGGCTTGCGACCTTTTTTGTGAAGGACGCCGGCCAGTTTCATGACGCTCTTGCGCTTCACCCGCATGATTACGGCTTCGTCAGGCATCAGCGTGAAGCTGATGCGATCCCCGGGCTTCATGCCGAGGCGATCCCGTATTTCCTTAGGGATAGTCGTCCGGCCCTTGCTGGTCAGTGTTGCGGCGGCTGCCATGGCGCATCTCCTATCGACATGGATCATAGTAAGGAGGCGGCTCTTTGCGCTGGGAGTTGTCGTATCAGCCGACGATCGTACTGATTGCTGTCCTGAGTGCTTCCTGCTCTTCCTTCCTGAGCTGTCCAAGGCGGCGGATCACCAGCGTGTGCTCGATGGTGGTGATGACGGGCTTGATGACGGAGGGTTTGATGAGGCCGGCACGCTTCCAGTCCTTGACATTCACTTCGCCGATCGTGCCGGCGGGGTGCGCCTGGCTGGTGACGGCGATGATGATGAGATCCGCGCGCTCGCGATGGTACGAGCTGCTCGAGATGACGACTGCCGGGCGGCGCTTGGTGGCGCTCTGGTCGGTGAAAGGAAAGGGGACTAAGACGATGTCGCCGAAGCTATAGCGTGTCGTAGCCGGCATCGTCGTCGTTATTCCAGTACTTGGCGAACGCGGGCTCGGCCGCGCGCGTGGCGGCGCGTGCCAGTGCGCGCTCCTCATCGCGCGCGCGCAGGAAATCGACAAAATCCTCCACCTCCGCCACCCGTTCCGGGGGCAGGCTCTTCAGTTTCTCGATCAGCGCTTGCGGGTCGCGCGTGTTCATGCGGCTCTCTCCATTGAGACCGCTTTTAGAGCAGGCATGCGTTGGGTTTGTTGCATGAATACATCCAGTGTATATGCAGTTTCCATTTTTATGTAACCGAATAAAGCGCTCGAGGGGCTTGACAGACTTTTATGAGGAAGCCGAAATTCACTGGACTAAATCGGGCCCAGTCCGGCGTGGTTCCCCACTATTCAACCGGCCAGCGCTCACACCGCCAGCCCATGTCCCAGAACATCCACTCGTAACGGCTCGTCGTCCTGAAATGGCGGCGCATCGCGGCGCGCTCGGCATCCCCGACACCCGCGGCGACCTCGTTGGTGGCATCGAGCACCGCGCGCACCACGTTTCCGAACTCGTCGGAGCCATAGGTGCCGATCCAGCGGGTGTACAAGGGATTCGGCGAACCCGCACGCGTCAGCGCCTTGCCGACCTCCCAGTAGATCCAGTAGCACGGCAGCAGCGCGGCGAGCGCCTCGTGGAAAGGCCTGCCGTACGCCACCGCGAGCAGATAGTGGGTGTAGCTAAGCGTCGTCGGCGCGAGCGGCGTCGCCAGAACGTCTTCGGGCGTGAGGTTGAATTCGCGGAAGAAGCCTTCGTGCAGCGTGCGTTCCACGCGTAACGCGCCCGCGGCATGATCGCTCAACATGATGATCCAGTCGTCCCTCGGCGCGCGCGCCGCGGCAATCGCCAGCGAGCGCGCGAACTCGCGCAAATAGAGCGCATCCTGCACGGCATAGAACTCGAAGGACTCGCGCGGCAACGAGCCGTCGGTCAGACCGGCGATGAAAGGGTGGCGCAATATCGCGGAATAGATCGGTTCGATCGAATGCCAGAGCTCGTCGGTGAACGTCATTAGGGCCTGTACACAATTGTTGAATATCGGTACATTCTGGTCTTTCGTGCTGCGAGGCCAGAATTCATGCGAAAGATGCTGCGGAATGACCAATGGGAGCGCATTGAGCATTTGTTACCCGGCAAAGCGAGCGATCGCGGGGTCACGGCGAAGGACAACCGGCTGTTCGTGGAGGCAGTCCTGTGGATTGCGCGAACCGGCAGCCCATGGCGCGATCTTCCGCCGCAACTGGGCAACTGGCATAACGTGTATACGCGGTTCTCTCGATGGGGCAAGAGCGGCGTTTGGCAACGTGTCGTCGAAGCCGTTAGCACGGATACAGACTTACAAGCTCTGATGCTCGACAGCACCATCGTTCGCGCCCACCAACATGCGGCCGGCGCCCAAAAAAAGAAGGCGAGCAAGCAATCGGCAGATCGCGCGGCGGATTGAGCACCAAGATTCACATGGCCGTTGATGCGCTGGGCAATCCCTTGCGCTGGTGCCTTACCGGCGGGCAAGTGCATGACATTACGCAGGCGCCTGCGCTCATTGCAGGATTTGAGGCCGATCAGGTGATCGCGGATAAAGGTTATGACTCCAACGCTTTTGTTGCTTGCATCGAAACTTCCGGGGCACAGGCCGTCATCCCACCGCGCAACACGCGCCTTGAGCAACGCGTCTATGATCGACATGCCTATCGGGAGCGTCATCTCGTTGAGTGCTTCTTCAGTCGCCTTAAGCAGTTTCGTCGCATAGCCACACGGTATGAAAAGCTCGCCCGCAACTTCCTATCCATGCTGAATCTGGCCGCCGCGTATATTTGGTTGGCCTAATTGTTAACAGGCCCTAGTCCCTCTCAAACGCAGTCATGAGAAAAACCGGGGCAGAGTCATATTTCCGTCCCGAACCGCTGTGGAAAGCTTACTCTGACCCCGTTTTCTATTCTGACGAAATGGGGGTGCTTCACCCAGGCTCGTTGCCGACGACGGATTGACGTTTTTACGTAGCACGTAATACGCTAGTCGCGTGATCCTGGACTTCAAGGACAAGCGCACCGCGGCGATGTTCGCCGGCTGAGCCGTCAAGAGCGTGGCGCCCAGCATTGCGCAACGCGCGTTCGACAAACTGCGACTGCTGCACGCGGCTCCAGCCTCGCCGACCTGCCCTTGCCGTCCTCGACCCATCTGGAAAAGCTCAAACACGACCGCCGCGGTCAATGGAGCATCCGGATCAATGACCAATGGCGTATCTGCTTCAGTTTTGAAGCAGGCAATGCGCACGAGGTTGAAGTAGCGGATTACCACTGAAGGAGCCGCAGATGGGTATTCGTATGCAAGACCTTGCAAGCACCGACCTTTCGGACGTGATCGCACACCCGCGCAAGCGGCTGACCGTCAGCCACCCTGGCCAGTTTCTTCTGGATGAGTTCATGGCGCCCCATGGCCTGTCAGCCAATGCGCTCGCTACCGCCCTGCACGTGCCGGCAAACCGCATCACTGCGATTCTCAAGGGGCGGCGTGCCGTCACCGCAGACACCGCACTCAGGCTGGGCCGTTACTTCGGAACAACGCCCGAGTTGTGGCTGAATCTGCAGAAGGATTACGAACTGCGCACAGCCCGCGCGTCTTCGGAAGATGAAATCGCCTCATCGATCGAACCTTTGGTTGCATGAAACGGCTCGAGGCTGACGTGCGTATCATCCTCGAGGCAGCCAGGATCGGCCAGAGCCAGTTCCCCAAGTTGATAGGCGTGAACCTGCGCACGCTGCATGCGTCAACGCGCCCCCCGCTCAGCCCCGCGCCGCAATCTCCCCAGTCCGCTTCGCGTTAAACTTGATCACGTGCTCCTGATAGGCCGGGCGCGCAGCCAGCCGCTCATACCATGCGCGCACGTTGGGATGCGCGAGCAGCGCCGCCTTGGGCGTCCAGTTGAACCACCGATGCGTCAGCGAGCCGGCCGGGATATCGGCCATGGTGAGACGGTCGCCGCACAGGTACTGCCGGCCGGCCAGATGCCGATCGAGGATGTCCAGCCACTGCACCTGGGCCTTGGCTGCGGCAAGGATGGCGTCGTGGCTTCGCTTGTCCTCGGGTCCGAAGTAATGCTGCAAATAGACGCCGTTGAAGCCTGCGAAGTTGAGCGAGCTCCAGTCCATCCACTTTTCCGCATCGGCCCGCCCACGCGGAGTGTCGGG
>JBKJKJ010000588.1:0-6316 GCA_046597455.1 Burkholderiales bacterium | reverse complement strand
CTCCTGCGCGAGGTGATCGACGCGTGTACCACGCTGGGCTACCGTCAGATGCTCGCCGTCATCGGCGACAGCGCAAACTCGGCCTCGATACAGCTGCACGCGCGCCTCGGATTCGTGATGATCGGCACCCATGCCGCAGTCGGCTTCAAGTTCGGCCGATGGGTGGACGTCGTGCACATGCAGCGCGCGCTGGGCGAAGGCGGTGGCGCCTTGCCAGGGTCAGGACAGGGGTAAGGGTACGGGGCCGAGCGGTTCGCGCCGCGTTCCCGAGTTTTCATTAGCGCGTAGAATCCAGCGCGCCGCGCCGTCCGGTCGCGGGTATTGCAGGAACGAGCGCGCACGCGCGCGAAAGCGGCGAACGGCGCGCCAATGATCGAATGCGGATACATCTGGAATTCGGAAACCTCGCCACTGTTCTCGTCGGCGTCGGATTCATCGCCATGGGCATCTACGGTTACGCCCACATCAGCCGCTTCCTCGACACGGCCCGGGAAGCGCCGGCCGTAGTCGTCGAAGTCGAGCACGCGAGCGTCAACAAGAAAGGCCGGATACACCCTGTGGTGCGCTTCACCACCACCGAAGGTCAGGAGATCGTCGGACGCTCGAACGAGCACCTCAACGTGCAGGCGGGCGACACCGTGCAAGTCATTTACGACCCGCGCAATCCGATGGACATGGAAATCACGACGCTGTCCCGGGCGAACAACAGGCGGCTCCTGTTCACGGCACTGACCGTGTTGCTCGGCGTCGTGGTGTGCGGCTTCGGGCTACGGCTGAATCTGGGGAGCCACGAATCGCAATCGACGGCCCGCCCGGATTGAGCAGAGCAAAGCGCGCCACGAATCGCTTGGTGTCGGGTAACTCGCGAGTGCATCAGCCTGAAGCTTGTCCGACTTGCAATGCGACACGCTCCTTTTAGCAGCCTGTCCCGACTGGTAAGTCCGACAAGCTGCTAGTCCAGACGCGCCCCCGAATCCTTCACCACTTTCGACCACCGCGCGATCTCTGAGCGCACGTGGCGCGCGAACGCATCGGGCGTGAAACTCGCGGGTTCGGCGCCCAGCTGGGCGAGCCGCTCCTTCACCTCCGCGGCCAAGAGGATGCCGCCGATTTCGGCGTTCAGCTTCGCGACGATGTCCTGAGGTAAAGCCGCGGGCCCGAACACGCCGTACCACGACGTCACGTCGAAGCCGGGCAAACCGGTTTCGGCAACGGTCGGCACATCCGGCAACAGCGGGGAGCGGCTGGCACTCGTCACAGCGATCACGCGCAGCCGGCCCGACTTCACGTTAGGCAGCGCCGCCGGGAAACCCATCGAGGCGAGCTGCACCTGCCCCGCCACGAGGTCGACGACCATCTGCCCGGTCCCCTTGTACGGCACGTGGATCATTTTTACCCCCGCCATGGTATCGAAGAGCTCGAGGGCGAGGTGGTTGGGGGAGCCGTTGCCCGCCGAGCCGTAATTGAGCTGCCCCGGCCGCGCTTTCGCCAGAGCGATGAGCTCGCTCACCGATCTGGCAGGCAGCGAAGGATGCAGCACGATCGCGCTCGGAAAAGTCGCGACCATGGCCACAGGCAACAGGTCTTTCGCCAGATCGTAGCCGAGCTTGCGATACAGGTTCATGCTGATCGCGTGCGGCACCCCGCCCATCAGCAGCGTGTAGCCGTCAGCCGCACTTTTCGCAACGATCTCCGCACCGATGTTTCCGCCGGCGCCGACGCGGTTGTCGATGAGCACGGTCTGACCGAATCGTTCGGACATCTTCTGCCCGATCACGCGCGCGAGCAGGTCGGTTGCGCCGCCCGGGGCAAAAGGCGCGACCATGCGCACCGGTTTGGAGGGGAAGTCCTGCGCGCAGGCGAACATGACGTGGAAGAACAAGAAAGACGAACAGGCGAATCGCGCTACGAGCTTCATCGGGTGATCTCCTCGCTGTTGGTGCCATCCGGCGCAGGCGTTTTCGTCCGCGCGTTTTCCGCCGCGTTGAAAGCCGGACCATTTTGGGGCTGAGGTAGAATCCACGCAAGAATATCCAGGAGGATCGTCATGGACGGCACGCCGAACAAACCACGTCTTGCGCACAACGTTAAACGCCTGTCGCGTCTCGAGTTGCCCGGGGCCGGCCAGGTCTATGTCGACGGCGATTATGCGTACGTGGGCCACATTCCCAATGCGCAACAGCTCGGCACCAGCATCCTCGACGTGTCCGACCCGAAGAATCCGAAAATCGTCGCGCAGATTCATCTCGACGATCCGGAGTCGCACAGCCACAAGGCGCGCGTGATCGGCGACATCATGATCGTCAACAGCGAGCGCAACATGACGGCGATCGGGCGCAAGGCGGACGAGCTGCCGAAGCTGCGCACCCAGCTGCGCGACGCGCTCAAGCGCGATCCGACCCACGCCGAGCTTGCGCAAAAGCTCGGGGTCACCGAAGCCGACATCCCGGCTGTCGAAGCGCAGGAGAAAAATCCATACCGCAATGGCGGCTTCAAGCTCTACGATGTGTCGGACCGAGCCAAGCCGAAGCTCATCGCGTTCCAGAAAACGCACGGCATCGGCGTGCATCGCTTCGACATGGACGCGAATTACGCCTACATCTCGACCGAAGCCGAAGGGTACGTGGGGAACATCCTGGTCACGTACGACATTCGCAACCCGGCGCGGCCGCAGGAAGTGTCGAAGTGGTGGATACCCGGCCAGCACGTCGCGGGCGGCGAGAAAAAGACCTGGCCCGGCCGTCAGCACCGGCTGCACCACACCCTGCGCGTGGGCGATCGGCTGTATGCCGGCTGCTGGCACGGCGGCGTGCGCATCGTCGATGTATCAGACATCAGCAAACCGAAAACCATCGGCGCCTACAACTACCATCCGCCGTTCCCCGAACCATCGCACACGTTCATGGCATTACCGAAGCCGCTCGGCGGCAGGCAGATCGCCATCGCCATCGACGAGGAAGACCACGCGCACAGCGCCGAGGAAATGGCGCGCCGCCGCGGGCGCCCTCACGGTTCACTGTGGACATTCGATATCACCGATCCCGCGAACATCCAGCCCCTGGCGATTTTCGAAGTGAGCGAGCTCGACTCGCCATGGAGCCGCGCAACACCCGGACGCTTCGGCGCGCATCAGTTCCAGGAGCACATGAAAGGCGGCGACACGTTGGTGTACTGCGCGTGGTTCGCAGGCGGCCTGCGCATCGTGGATGTGGCGGACCCGGGGGCGCCGCAGGAAGTGGGCTGGTTCATTCCCGAGCCCGCAGCGGGCAAAGCCGCGCCGCAGACCAACGACGTGGACGTCGACGATCGCGGGCTGGTGTACATCGTCGACCGCTATACGGGATTCGACATCCTCGAATTCGATCGACGCTAGAGTGTAAGGCAGGGAAACCCCGGTTTCCCTGCCCTGGCGCTCACGCGGTTGGAAGCAGTTCGCCGGCGCGACCTACTCGATTCCCGCCGCGACGAACAGCTTCTTGCCTGCGGGGCTGCCCAGAAACTTCATGAACGCGCTCGAGATCTCCGCGTTCGAGCCGCCGGTCATGGGCGCGGCGATATACGAGGTGTAGTTCTGAACTTCCGCGGGAACCGGCCCGATGAAGCGCAGCCCTTTTTCCTTGTAGAGCAGAATTTCGGTGATCGCACCGAACGCGATTTCCTTGCCCTTGCCTTTGAGCGCGTGCTCCATCACCGATGCGCCGTCCGGATAGCGTGTCGTCTTCGACTCGACCTGGTCGTAAATCCCCCACTTCTTGAGCAGGTTCTCGAAGTAGATTCCGGTGGACGCGCGATTGAACGTAAGCGACTCGGCTTCGAGTATCGAACGCTTGAGCGCATCCGGGCTGGACAGATCAGGCGCAGGCGCGCCGGGACGCACCGCGACGCCCAGTCCCACCCTGCCGACGGCCGCGCGATCAGCGCCCAGCTTGCCGTCTTTCGCAAATCCTTCGATCGCTGCGGGCGGTGCGATCACCACGTCGAACTTGTCTCCGGCGGCGAGGCGCTTGATCATTTGCGGCGTGGTATTGAAATTGATTTTTACGTGATGGCCGGTTTCCTTCTCGAACGCATGCACCGCGCTGTGCAGGCCGGGCTCGATCGCCCCGCCGCTCAACACCGTGATATCACCGGCAACGGCTGCGCCGCATCCGATGACCGAACATGCCAGTGCAGCAATCAGCTTCCTCATTTGGTGTTTCTCCGTGTGTGAAAATTTGATCAGTCGATTCCCGTGGCCGCGAATACGGCTTTCGCTTCGGGCGTAGCGAAAAAACCTGCGAGCGCAACCGCAGCAGTCTCGGACTTGCACCCGGCGACGGCTGCGGATTCGTATGGCGTCACTTTCTGGACGCTGTCCGGCAGCGGGCCCGCGAGCCGGATCGGAAATCCCTTGTCGATGACCACGCGGATTTCCGAGATCTGTCCCAGGCCGACCGCCCCGGGTCCGTGCGCGGCGACATGTTCCATCACGGCCGAACCGGTGTCGACGATGACGACCCGCTCGCCGAGACTTTCTGCCAGCCCCAGGTCTTCGAGCAGCTTCACCGCATAAATTCCGCTGGAGGCCCGGTTGTGCACGACCTCAGTCGCCGCCGAGAGCATCTGCTTCAGCGCTTCGACATCGGCGACCTCGCGAATCGGGGACCGGTCGTGCACGACGACACCCATGCGCGAGCGGCCGACGTAATGCCGGCTGCTCTGGACGATGCGCCCGGCGATCGCGAATTCGTCCATGAGCGCGGGCGGGGCGACGATCACGTCCGCGGTCTCGCCTCCGGTGATGCGCTTACGCAACTGAGGCGCAGTTGCGAACTCCACCTTCACCGCCGTGCCGTGCTCGCGCGCGTAGGCTTCGGCCATCTGCGCCACACCGCCCTTCACCGCCCCTGCGGAAAGCACCTTCAGCTCGGTCATCGATGCGCCTGCCACTAGTGGCCTGAGTCAGTGATTGCTAGCGTAACGTTCGCAACGGCCGCCCGCTCGGGAGCGGGCCCGTCGCTCACCGGTAAGTTGCTACGGGTTCTAACGTTACGCTCCACTTAATCCGCCCGCGCGCCCGAGTCTTTGACCACCTTGGTCCACTTCGGGATTTCCGCTTTCACGTAGGCCGCGAATTGCTGCGGCGTTCCGCCCAGAATTTCCGCACCCTGTCGCGTGAGGCTGGTGCTCACGTCCGGGAGCCTGAGGATTTTGTTGATCTCTGCATTGAGCTTGTTGATGACCGCGGTCGGCGTGCCGCCCGTCGCCACGACGCCGTGCCACGTTGTCGCTTCGAAACCCGGCACCCCGGCTTCGGCGACGGTGGGCAGCTGCGGCAGCATGCGTGAGCGCTTTGCCGTCGACACCGCGAGCGGGCGCAGCCGGTTGGACTGCAGATACGGCTGGACCGACAACGCGGTCGCGAACATGACCTGACACTGCCCCGCCAGCATGTCGACCAGAGCCGGGCTCGCGCCTTTGTACGGGATGTGCACCATGTCGACCCCGGCCATGCTCTTGAAGAGCTCGGCCGCAAGATGCGCTGCCGCGCCGCTACCCGACGAGGCATAGTTGAGCTGGCCCGGTCGCGCTTTGGCGAAGGCGATCAACTCCTTCACCGACTTGACCGGCAGCGAAGGATGCACGACCAGTATGTTGGGCTGCGACGCGAGCAGCGCGACCGGCGCCAGGTCTTTGATCGGGTCGAAGCTCATGTTCTTGTACAGGCTCGCGTTGGTCGCGAGGATGCTGTTGTTGCCCATCAGCAGGGTATAGCCGTCGGCAGGCGATTTCGCTACGATCTCGCCCGCGACATTGCCCCCGGCGCCCGGCCGGTTGTCGAATATGAAAGGCTGGCCGAGGCTTTCCGAAAGCTTCGAGCCGATGAGGCGCGTCAGGATATCGCTCGGTCCGCCCGGGGAAAATGCGATCACGAACCGTACCGGCTTGACGGGATACTCCTGGGCGAAAGCTGTCTGTGCGCCCAGGAAGCACAGGGGTGACAAAGCCGCCGCGACCGCGCTTGCGCGCGTAACTTTTCCTCGAATCATTTTTTCTCCGTGAGCATGGCTCTTTTCGTGACGGCGCGACGCGATCCGATGATGCGCGCGAAGCCCGCCGGGAAGGCGGCCGACGTAACGCCACTGCGAACCGTCGCCGGAACCACTGGCGGCGGATTATAGAGCCTATCTCGGGCCCATCGGCAGCGCTTGTGCTATTCTCAAAAGCGTTCACGCCGCCACCCATCGAAGCTGCGCTTCCCAGCCGGACCGCACGCTACACTTCGCGGCCTCACGAGGAGACTCATATGAGCCAGACCCAACGCATCAAGGGCGTG
>JBKJKJ010000437.1:0-22102 GCA_046597455.1 Burkholderiales bacterium | reverse complement strand
CGTGCCCGCTGACGAGATGGCCACCCAGCCGATCGGACAGCCGCAGTGCCTTTTCGAGATTGACCGCCTGCTCACGCTCGAAGCCTGCGGCGCACGCGATCGTCTCGCGCGACACATCGACTTCGAAAGTTTTCGCCCGCACCGAAACGACCGTGAGGCACACGCCGTTCACCGCGATGCTGTCGCCCAGCGCGACGTCGTCTAGCGGAAGCGCGGCTGCGTCGATTCGCAGCTTCACGCCGCCTTCAGTCGATGTCATCTCCGCCACGGATCCGACTGCCGCGACGATACCGGTAAACATCAGCTCTTCACTCCCGCGATCACGCGTATGTCGTTCCCGATTTTCGTCACCTCCCGCAGCTCGAGCTCGGTGCTTGCGGACAGGGTCTTCAATTCCGGGAGGTTGAACATCCCGTGCGCATGATTCCCCAATATACGGGGCGCGAGATAGACCAGCACCTCGTCCACGAGGCCTGCACGCAACAGCGAGCCGTTGAGCTTGTAACCCGCTTCGACGTGAACTTCGTTGATCGAGCGGCGCGCAAGCTCGCGCATCAGCGCCTGCAGGTCGACCTTGCCTGCACTATCGGGCAGGACGACCACTTCGGCGCCCCGTGCACAAAGCGGCGCGCTGCGCGCCGGATCGTCCCGCGCAGCGGCGATGAGCGTCCCCGGGCCCAGCACCCGCGCGACGGGCGGCGTTTCCAGGCGGCTGTCGACGACCACGCGCACCGGCTGACGCGATGTCTCCACGTCCCGCACCGTGAGCTGCGGATCGTCGTCCCTGACCGTGCCGATCCCCGTCAAAATCGCGCAAGCTCGCGCGCGCCATCGATGGCCGTCGAGCCGCGCCTCAGCTCCGGTGATCCACTGGCTGCTGCCATCGAGCAGTGCGGTGCGACCGTCGAGACTGGCGGCGATCTTCATCCGCACCCAGGGGCGCGCCCGGGTCATCCTCGACACGAAGCCGGGATTGAGCGCATTTGCTTCGGTTTGCATCAAGCCGACTTCAGTTGAAATACCCGCGGCACTCAGCCTCTCGATTCCTTTGCCGGCCACGAGCGGATTCGGGTCGCGCATGGCGGCAACGACGCGGCGCACATCGGCATCCACGAGCGCCTGCGTGCAGGGCGGCGTGCGGCCGTGGTGCGCGCACGGCTCGAGCGTGACATACACCGTCGCGCCTGCCGCTTTCGTGCCTGCGGCCCGCAACGCATGCACTTCAGCGTGAGGTTCGCCAGCGCGCTCGTGCCAGCCTTCTCCGACCACCACGCCATCGCGCACGATCACACAACCGACGCGCGGGTTCGGCGCGGTGGTGTACAGCCCACGCGCGGCGAGCTCGAGCGCGCGAGCCATGTGGTTGCGATCGGTGTCAGCGGACATGCTTCAAACGTGAGCCGCGAAGAAAATCAGCGTAACGAGAGGCGGGCACAGAGCGTACGCACGAAGGTCGTTATTTCCCGCTTTCCTTCGGGTCCTTCACGTCCTGCGTCGCCGCTGTGTCGAGGCCGTGTGCTTCGTCCGTCGCATCCTGAGCGTTGCCCGGTTGCGCAATCGACTTCAGGGCAGCAGGCCGCTGAACTTCCTTGATCGCGTCCTGGAAATCATCGATGCCCTGGAAGCTTCGATACACCGAAGCGAAGCGTATGTAAGCCACCTGGTCGAGACGCTTGAGCTCGCGCATCACCATCTCGCCCACGCGCCGCGAAAGCAGCTCGCGCTCGCCCAGCGCCAGCACGTCCTGTGTGATGGTTGCGATCGCATCGTCGACCGCCTGGGTCGCCACCGGCCGCTTGTGCAGTGCGCGCATGAAACCGGTGCGCAGCTTGTCCAGGTCGAATTCGGTGCGGCTTCCGTCCTGCTTGACCACCTGCGGCATGCGCAGCTCGATCGTCTCGTACGTGGTGAAGCGCTTGCTGCAGCTCGTGCAACGCCGGCGGCGGCGGATGCTGTCGCCGTCGTCGCTCACCCGCGAATCGATGACCTGCGTGTCGGAGGACTTGCAGAACGGGCACTTCATGCCTCGTTATCCGTAGACGGGGAACTTGTCACACAGCCTTTTCACTTCGCCTTTAACGCGCGCGATCACGCCCTCGTTCTGCGACGACTCGAGCACGTCTGCGATGAGGTTGGCGAGCAGCTCGGACTCGAGCTCAGCCATGCCGCGAGTCGTCATCGCCGGCGAGCCGATACGGATGCCGCTGGTGATGAAAGGCTTTTGCGGGTCGTGCGGGATCGAGTTCTTGTTGACCGTGATGTTCGCGCGGCCGAGCGCGGCTTCGGCTTCGCGTCCCGTGAGCTTCTTGCTCCTCAGGTCGACGAGGAAGAGATGGCAGTCGGTGCGTCCGGAAACGATCCGAAGACCGCGCTCCTGCATGACTTTGGCCATCACCCTCGCGTTATCGAGAACCTGTTCCTGATAGGCCTTGAATTCGCGCGACTGCGCTTCCTTCAGGCACACCGCTTTCGCCGCGATCACGTGCATCAGCGGCCCGCCCTGAAGTCCCGGGAACACTGCGGAGTTGATCACTTTCTCGTGCTCGGCATTCGCCAGTATCAGGCCGCCGCGCGGACCGCGCAGCGTTTTGTGCGTCGTCGTGGTCACGAAGTCGGCGATGCCCACGGGGCTCGGGTAGAGACCCGCCGCGATCAGGCCGGCGTAGTGGGCCATATCGGCCATTAAAAGCGCACCGACGCGATCCGCGATGGCGCGGAAACGTTTCCAGTCGATGACGAGCGAGTACGCAGATGCCCCGGCGATGATGAGCTTGGGCTTTTTGACGTGCGCAAGCTCTTCGACTTCGGCGTAATCGATGGCTTCGGTTTCCGGATCGAGCCCGTAAGCCACAGCGTCGTAGTAGCGCCCGCTCATGTTGACCGGCGAGCCGTGCGTCAGATGCCCGCCGTGACCGAGCGACATGCCGAGTATGGTGTCGCCCGGATGCAGTGTAGCGAAGCACACCGCCTGGTTCGCCTGTGCGCCCGAGTGGGGCTGCACGTTCGCATAGCCCGCGCCGAACAGGGCTTTCGCACGGTCGATGGCGAGCTGCTCGGCGATGTCGACGAATTCGCAACCGCCGTAATAGCGCTTGCCGGGATAACCCTCGGCATATTTATTCGTGAGCACCGAGCCCTGTGCGTGCAGAACGCGCGGGCTCGCATAGTTCTCGGAGGCGATGAGCTCGATATGGTCTTCCTGACGGCGATACTCCTGCTCGATCGCACGCCAGACTTCGGGATCGGATTTTTCGAGGGTGTCTTTGAGGGAATACATGGGCGCCGGGACTCCTGAATCGCTTGATTCTAGCAGCCTGTCCGACTTACCAGTCGGGCCGGGCTGCTAAAAGGAGCTTGTCGCATCGCAAGTCCGACAAGCTCCTAACGAAGGACCCGCACAACTGCAGACAGCGCGCGCAACCAGCGCGCCGTTTCTAGCGCTTCTTCGGACAACCATAGCGCACAGGGCTGGTGCATGCGCGGGGAAGCGCGATCCCGCGCCGAAGTCCAGCGGACGCTTACTTGCCCGGCTTTCTGACGGAGTACACGAAATTGTCGAACGTGTTCTCTGCGACCCGGAACCAAAGGTACTGATCGTCCCTGAACGCGCTCCAGGCATCGTAGATTTTCTTGAACTCGGGGCTTTTCGCAGAGAATTCGGCATAGAGCTCCTGCGCCACCTTGTAGCACGCTTCCATCACAGGCTTCGGGAAAGCCCGCAACTGCGCCCCGGCGCCTACCAGCCTGCGCAGGGCTTCGGTGTTCTTCGCGTCGTAGCGCGCCAGCATGTTTACATTGGCTTCGGTGCAGGCGACTTCCAGGGCTTCCTGGTAGGGCTTGGGAAGAGACGCCCACTGCTTCGCATTCACGTAGACCGACAGCTGCGCCGATCCTTCCCACCAGCCCGGGTAATAGTAGTATTTCGCGACCTTGTGAAAGCCGAGCTTCTCGTCGTCGTACGGGCCCACCCATTCCGCCGCGTCGATCGTGCCTTTTTCCAGTGCCGGGTAAATGTCGGCGCCGCCGATCTGCTGGGGCACAACGCCGAGCTTCGCCAGGATCTGGCCGGCGAGACCCGCGACCCGCATCTTCAGCCCCTTGAGGTCGTTGACCGACTTGATTTCCTTGCGGTACCAGCCCGCCATCTGCGTGCCGGTGTTGCCGCAGGGGAAGTTGACGATGTTGTATTTGCTGAAAAGCTCGCGTGTGAGCTGCAGGCCGCCACCGTAATACATCCACGCATTTTGCTGCCTCGCGTTAAGGCCAAACGGCAGCGCCGTGTCGAAGGCGAGCGCGGGGTTCTTGCCCACGTAATAGTAGCTGGCGCTCTGTCCGCATTCGACCGTCCCGTTCTGCACCGCGTCGAGCACTTGCAGCGCGGGCACGATCTCGCCTGCCGCGAAGATGCGGATTTCGAAGCGGCCTTCGGTGAGGCGGGACACGCGAGCGGCGATCTGCTCGGCCGTCCCGTAAAGGGTATCGAGGCTCTTGGGAAAGCTCGACGCCATGCGCCAGCGAACCTGCGGCTGGGACTGCGCGAGTGCGGGTGCGGCGAGCACGCCGCCGGCAACGCCGAGCCCCGCGCGGGTGATGAAGTCACGTCTTTTCATGCTTTCTCCTGGCCGGGCGCACCGACGATGCATCGGCCTTGATTGCGTGTGTGCGGGCGCGCTCAGCGAACTGCAACGCGCCCCGGCGGTCCGATCCTGTTCAAGCCCGAAAGCCGGGGCCGAAAATTGCTCGGATACTGCGATGACCACATTGAAGACACTCAAGACGCGGTGGATCCAGGCCCGCATAGCCTACCATCGTCGACAGGCCCATTCCTACAGCGCGCCGGTGGTGCGCTCGTACCGGCGAGAGCGCTACCATGCGTGGCTGCGGAATATGGCGCTGAGGCACTCGATGAAGGCTTCCGAGCTCGAGCGCCGGCTCGTCGTGGCCGGCGGCCGCATCTAGAAGATCCGGCATAGCAACCAGCTTTTCCCCGACCTCCTCAACACCGGACAGGGGATAACGGGCGCGCCTGGGACCGCCGTGGAGGCACCCGCGCGGGCGCGTGACGCGGTTTGTTGGCCTGTATCAGCCATTTCGAGAGTAACGTGCGCAACAGCCGCCCGCTCGGGAGCGGCCCGTCGCTCACCGGTAAGTTGCTACCGGTTCTAACGTTACACTCCACTAGACTAGTCGCCGGCGATGGTCATCCGCTCAAGCAGGATAGAGCCGCAGATCCGCGAGCCTCGCAGGTTCAAGTCGTTGCCGGCCGCCACGATGGACTGGAACATCTCTTTGAGATTCCCGGCAATGGTGATCTCCTCAACCGGGTAGGCGATCTTCCCGTTTTCCACCCAATAGCCTGCGGCACCGCGCGAATAATCGCCGGTGACCGAATTCACGCCCTGCCCCATGAGCTCGGTGACGAGCAGCCCTTTGTCGAGTTTCCTGAGCATCGCCTCGAAATCTTCGCCGGTGTCCTTCAGGAAAAGGTTGTGATTGCCGCCCGCGCTCCCGGTCGACTTCATGCCCAGCTTGCGCGCGGAATACGTGCCGAGGAAATACCCCTGCACCACCCCGTCCTTGACCACCTCGCGGTCGTAAGTCGCAACGCCCTCCTCATCGAAAGGGCTGCTGGCCAGGCCTTTGCGGATGTGAGGCAGATCCGATATCTGCACCAGCGGCGAAAAAACGCGCTTGCCGATGCTGTCGAGCAGGAACGTCGACTTGCGGTAAAGGCTTCCGCCGCTCACCGCCGAAACGAAATGTCCGAGCAGGCTCGATGCGATCGGGGCCTCGAACAGCACCGGCGCCTGCATTGTCATGATCTTGCGTGCACCCACGCGGTTGACCGCCCGCTCCCCGGCACGCCGGCCGACCATATCCGGAGCCACGAGATCGAGCGGGTCGCGCGCCGTCTCGTACCAGTCGTCGCGCTGCATCGCATCGCCCTTACCGGCGATCAGAGAGCACCAGATGCCGTGGCGCGAGCTGGGGTAACCGCCCAGAAACCCGAGCGAATTGCCGTAAATGAACTGCGACTCCTGCGTGGAAACTGTCGCGCCTTCGGAATTCGCAATGCGGCGGTCGACCGCGAAACCGGCGTCCTCGGCAGTCTTGGCGAGCTCGATGGCGCGCTCGACCGGCAAATCCCACGGATGCCACAGATCAAGCTCGGGAATGTCGCGCGCGATGAGCTCGGGATCGGCAAGACCCGCACAGTCATCCGGCGCGGTGAAGCGCGCGATGGAAAGCGCCGCGTCCACCGTGTCGCGTACCGCCTTTGGCGAAAAATCGGAGCTGCTGGCATGTCCGCGCTTCTGCCCGACGTACACGGTGACGCCGATGCCTTTGTCCCGGTTGTACTCGATCGTTTCGACTTCGCCGCGGCGCACGGTCACCGTCTGACCGAAGCCTTCGCTCACCTCCATCTCCGAGGACGTCGCGCCGCGGGTCTTGGCGTAATCGAGCAGGGTGGTGGCGATATCGCGCAGCTGGTCGGCGCTGTATGAAAAGTGGGAAGAAGGCATAGGCTCAGAGGTTAGGATCGACGATCACGGTCAGGGGCAGAGTTCAGAAACACGTTTGGACGCAATACCGGGGCCTGCTCCGCGCGGGGCGAGGGTCCGCGCTGCGTACTGGCGCCCGGGGTGAAGATCCGACTTCTGGCGTCTGACTTCCGGCTACTGTCTATAATAGCAGCTCACCGCAGCACGTCTTTCCTTCCATGACCGACGAACTTCCCAGTAAATCGCAACGCAAGAGGCAAATGCACGAGCTGCAGGACCTCGGCGCCGAGCTCGTCTCGCTGAACGACCAGCAGCTCGCATCGGTCGAGCTGCCCGAGAGTCTGCTCGATGCCGTGATGGAAGCCCGCAGGCTCGTCAACAAGAACGAAGCGCGGCGCCGCCAGATGCAGTACATCGGCAAGCTGATGCGGGGTGTCGATCCCGAGCCGATACGGGCGAGTATCGCGGCGTATACCGAGGCTTCCGACGCGCACACGGCGCGCCTGCATCTCCTCGAGCGCTGGCGCGCCCGGCTGCTCGAAGACGAGAACGCGCTGACCGAATTGCTGAACGAACGCCCGCAAGCCGACGCGGCGCAAATACGCCTGCTCATCCGCAACGCGGCGCGCGAGCGCGCGGCGGGGCAGCCCCCGAAAAGCTTTCGCGCCCTGTTCGCGCTCCTCAACGAAACGATTTATCCGCACGATGAGCAATGACGAAGAGCTGGTGATCGGCCTGGTGTCGATCAGCGACCGCGCCTCCAAAGGCGTATACAAAGACGAAGGCATACCGGCGCTCGAAGCGTGGTTCACGCAGGCCCTGGCCGGGCCGGCGTGGCGCACCGTGACGCGGCTCATCCCTGACGAGCAGCCGGTGATCGAGGCGACTTTGAAAGCCCTGGTGGACGAGGACGGCTGCCACCTCGTGCTCACCACCGGCGGAACCGGACCCGCATTGCGCGACGTGACCCCCGAAGCGACGCTTGCCGTCGGCGACCGGGAAATGCCCGGGTTCGGCGAGCAGATGCGCCAGGTCAGTCTGAAGTTCGTGCCGACCGCGATCCTCTCGCGCCAGGTCGCCGTCATTCGTAAGCAGGCGCTCATCATCAACCTGCCCGGTCAGCCGAAAGCGATCAGGGAAACCCTGGAAGGGTTGAAAGACGACAGCGGCAAAACGCTGGTAAGCGGAATCTTCGCCGCCGTACCGTACTGCATCGATCTGATCGGCGGACCGTACATCGAAACCAACGAATCCGTCGTCAAGGCGTTTCGCCCCAAGTCGGCGATCCGTCAGAAAACAAACAATGGAAATGCTCCAGGGAACGCACCATGAGCCAACAGGCACTTGAAACAATCGAAATCGAAAGCGCCGCGAACCCCACCGCGTGTGTGATCTGGATGCACGGGCTCGGTGCGGACGGCAACGACTTCGTGCCTATCGTGCAGGAGCTCGACCTCACCGGTGCACCGGCGATCCGCTTCGTGTTTCCGCACGCCCCCATGCAGCCGGTCAGCATCAACAACGGCTACGTGATGCGGGCGTGGTACGACGTGAAATGGGGCGACCTCGAAGGCAAATCGAAGCAGGCCGATGAGAAAGGCGTGAGAGCGTCAGAGGCTGCAATCAGCCAGCTCATCGATGGCCAAATTGCGAAGGGCATCGCTGCCGGGAAAATCGTGCTGGCCGGGTTTTCCCAGGGTGGCGCCATCGCACTGCAGACCGGCTTGCGCTATCCGGAGCGCCTGGCGGGCGTGATGGCGTTATCGACTTATCTGCCGCTCGCCGACACGCTGCCCCAGGAAGCGGCTGAGCAGAACCGCAGCACCCCGATCCTGATGGCTCACGGCACCCAGGATGGCGTCGTGCCGTATGCGATGGGCGAGCGCTCGGCGGCATTCCTGGTCGAGCAAGGCTATGCCGTGGAATGGCACGAGTACCCGATGCAGCACTCGGTTTGCCTGGAAGAGATTGGACAAATCGCAACCTGGTTGAAAGCGGCGTTGAAGTAGCGCAACCCTCGACGCGCTTTCTGCGACGCGGACGCCGCGAAAGCGAGGTTTCGCACGGCGCGCGGCCCGGCAAACGAACGGAGGGGAACCCAAGGTTCCCGCACGGCATGCGGCCGGGTGAACGAACGGAGGGAAACCCAAGGTTCCCGCACGGCGTGCGGCCCGGTGAACGAACGGAGGGGAACCCAAGGTTCCCCTCCGTAACCTCCCTTCCTTCGGCTATCTGCCGATGACGTAGGAAAGGAGGGATCGGGCTGTGGTTATGAGCCGACGCGAGTGGCGGTGAAGTTGCTGTTGTTGCCGCCCGTCTTCACTGTGCCGGTGATCGTGCTGCCGTTCACTTTGCCAGTGTATTCGGCGTTGCCTGAGCTGAAGCTGATCTGATCGGCCCGCAGGGAGACTTTGCCGATCTCCTTGCCGCCGAGGGTGCCGGTGACGTTCTGGTAGGTCTGCTTCAGCGCGAGCTCGCCATCCGGCAGCTTCCACTTGCCTTCGACCTTGGCCGGCACGATCCACAGATACGCAGTGCAGTAAGCCGTGCAGCCGTCCTTGTCGTTCGCGGTCTGTGTCTGGTCAGCCTGCCAGTCGCCCATGGTGAAGGAGTTCGATACGACGCGGGTGCCGGGTTTCATGTCGAGAATCTTGGGCCGCAGTTTCACGTTCAGCTCGGGAAGCAGGAAGAGCGTGATGATCGTGGCTTTCGAGAAATCGGTCTCGAAGATATCGCCCTGGACGAACTGCGCCTTGTCGCCGACGCCTTCCTTCTGTGCGTTACGCCGGGACAGCGCGACCATGTTCGGGTTGAACTCGACGCCGGTCGCTTTGGCACCGCGCTTGGCTGCAGTGATCACCGTGCGGCCGTCGCCGGAGCCGAGGTCGAAATGGATGTCGCCGGGCGTAAGCTTCGCCATGTCGAGCATCTTGTCCACGAGCGCCTGCGACGTCGGAACCCACACGACGTCCTTACCTTCCTGACCGACGCTCGGCTGGTATTCCTTGCTTTCCTTCTTTGCCGGCTGCGCCTGGGCAAAAGCGGCTGCGGCGAACAACGAAACGAACGCTGTCAATACGATGCGGCGGTACGGCAGCAGAGCTTGCATTTCGGACTCACTGGGGATGATGGAATCGACATCATAACCCGAAGCAACTGCGGCCCGAAGCGCTCGATACAGCGTTACGCCCCCTGCGGCAGACGGTAGCGGGCCCAGTCGAAGTCATCGCCCGCGTCGACCATCTCGCTCGGTGCGAGGACCTGTCGGCCGTCCCGTCGCGTGAGGTCGATGCTGCCACCGGGATCGAAGCGACCCGCCCGCATGACCAGCCCAACCGCCCCGTTGGCATCGGGAACGCTCGACAGCAGCACTGCGCTTTCCGGGTCGCGCCCCCCGGGCGTTATGCGGACCAGCTCCACCGCGCGCGAGATCATTTCGACCCCCACTCGATATTGACGCTGCTCGTCGCGCACGACGCGACGCACGAGCGCCATTCCCCATTGCGGCGTGCCTTCGAGCTGCACGCCGATCAGCTCACCCACCCGTATCCAATCCGTGGTGGTCGCCGGAACGAGCGCGCCGTAGCCGTTCTCGCTGATGTTTTCAACCACCCAGCTTTCGGCGCCGCTCACGCTGAAGTTCAGCGCGTCCGTCTCGTCGCGCTCCAGTTCGTCGAGAAGCTGGACGTATCCCGGCACGATGGTGATGCGGGCAGTCGCGGCACGGCGCTCTGACAAGCGCGCGGGCGGGGTGTCCGACCAGTACAAGGCGAGGTGCTTGAAGATGCCGAGCACGACGTCGTCGGGATAGGGTGCCCCGAGGTTCATGTCCGCCGGCAGTTTTCCCGTCTTTTCCAGTGCGGGCATGACGCGCTCGAGCCGGGATGCGGCATCGCCCGGCCCGAAGTAATGCAGGTTCTCACCCCGGGTTGCATCGCCGAACATGCGCATCGGCGGCCTGTTCTGAGTCGGATCGAAGCAGTAGATGGCGCCCGGGAACGGTGTGCGCTCGAGGCGGAATGCACCGGCCAGATTCGCGATGGCGCGCTCGGCAATCTCCTGCTTCAGCGGCGGCAGCACGTCGGCGCTCGACGCCCACAACATCATGATCTTCAGATATTCCTGCTGCACCGTCGAGTTGCTGTGCAGACCCGGGTAAACCGTCACGGGCGCGTTGGTATAGCTGCCCTTTTCCGCGTGCCGATAGAGCTCGCCGATCGATGTCCACAGACCGGGCTCGAACGGCCCATATCGCAACATCGTCCATTTCACCTGCAAGCCCAGCGAGCGCACACTGCGGGCGACGATGAGCGGAATCTGTTTGCGCAGCGCCGCGGCGCCGGCCGCCCCGCTTTCATGCTGCTTCAGGCAATGAAGGTAAACGTGGGCCAGCGCTTTGGTGAATTTATAGCCGCAGGTCCAGAGCCTGTTTTCCTGGAATTTCTGCTGGCGGCTCATTCCAAGGTAGTCCTGCACCAGCTTGCGGTGATGAGTCTTCGCCGTGGAATCGAGAAGATCCACGACCTCGAACAGCCGGTCGAGCTTGAAATCCTCGGCATCGGCAAGTGACTCGAGCCAGCGCGTGATCTCGTCCAGTGCCTTGAAGCTGTCGTAGGGCGGCAACTCTCCGATCAGGACGCGCGCCTGCTTCGCGTCCGCGAGAGGATGACCGGTCTTGCTACCCGTAATCCATCTGAGCACGTGCCCTCCGTTACGCGCCACTGCGGGCGCTGTCGCTGCAGCGGGCGATTCTAATTGGCGAGGGGTATCGCCGCCAGTGCGGAAAGTCCGCTTCGACGCACTAAGCTCCGTGCGAACCGCTCGCGCCTTTTACATCGACTGCTACGGCAGGTCGGCTGGCTCACCTTCGATGTAGCGCTTGAGCAGACGGTTTTCCATGCTCGTTTCCTTGATCACCGCCTTGGCCACGTCGTGAAACGACACGATGCCGAGGAGCTTCTCGCCGTTTTTTACCGGCAGGTATCGCACGTGGTGCCGCGTCATCGTTTCCCGAAGTTCGTCGAGCGTGTCGCCCGGCTTGCCGCATACGGGGTCTTTCACCATGACGTGCGCCGCGCGCACCTCGACTATGCCCCCGTGAACATCGATCGCCCTGAGCACTTCACGAAACGTCAGCATCCCGGCCATGCGGCCATTCTCCGTGACCACCAGAGACCCCACGTCGTGCTCTACCATCATGCCCACGGCGCGGCTCAGCGCTTGCTCGCCGTCGATGCTGTAGATCGTGCCGCCTTTGAAATTGAGGATGTCTCGCACGAGCATATGACCTCCGGCAGGCAATACCCAGCGGACATGGTAGCCCATGGCGGCGCTTCCAGGACGCGCCCCCGCCCCTGACACGGCGCTCGACAGCCACAGGGGTGGGCACGCCGAATGCTCTTGCATGACTCACGTGCGCGCAAGTGCGGCACCGTCACACGAAATTTCAGGGAGGCAGGCATGAATTTCAGCTTGAGCATAGCGCCCGTGGTCTCATTGATTGCCGGCATACTGATCCTGATCGTGCCGCGACTGCTGAACTACATCATCGCCCTGTATCTGATCATCATCGGCATCCTGGGACTCATGGGGCCGCGGGCGGGCATGAGCGCGGACGCGAGCGACACACCACCTTCCGCCGTCCACAGCGTCATGCCTACGCCCGTCGGACGCACGACCGGCATTTAAGCAGCAAGCCTGTTTTCGGAAACCGAGGGAAAGGACGTTACGCCGGGTGAAAACCCGGTTTTGCCTGGGCTCGGGTACCGGCAAAGGGCCAGATACGCATCCTGCCCTCCCGGCGGTTTTTTGCGGATTTCCTGACGAAATAGCTTACTGGCCCCTGCGCGCCCACATGGCGATCAGATGATGCCGCGCGCCCTTAGAGTTTGCTGCTGCTCTTCGCTGAATCCGAGGTCGCTCAGGATCTGCGCGTTGTGCTCGCCGAGCGTCGGCCCCAGCCAGCGCGTCTCACCCGGTGTTTCCGAGAGCTTGGGCACGATGCCGGGTATTTTCATCGGCCTGCCGTCGGGCAGCTTCCACTGCTCGATCATGTTGCGTGCGGCATAGTGCGCGTCGTTGACGATGTCTTCAGGGTCAAACACCCGGCCCGAGGGCACTTCGGCTTTTTCGAGGACATCGAGCACCGCGCTGAGATCATGCTTGCGCGTCCAGTCCTCGATGGCCTGATCGAGCTCTCGCGCGCGAGCGGCGCGGCCGGCATTGGTCGCGAGCGCGCCGTCGTTCGCAAGGTCGTCGCGTCCCATTGCGCTCATCAGGCGCTTGAAAATCGAATCGTTGTTGGCGCCGATGATTACGTACTTGCCGTCGCGCGTCGCGTACGTGTTCGACGGCGTGATGCCCGGGAGCTCGTTGCCTGCGCGCTCGCGCTTGAATCCGAGCACATCGAACTCCGGGATGAGGCTCTCCATCATGTTGAACACCGCTTCGTACAGAGCGACGTCGACATACTGACCTTTGCCGCCGTTCACGTTGCGGTGATGCAGCGCCATCATCGCGCCGATCACGCCGTGCAGCGCGGCGATCGAGTCGCCTATGGATATCCCCAGGCGCACGGGAGGCCGGTCGGCATAACCCGTCACGTATCGCATACCGCCCATCGATTCGCCGATCACACCGAAACCGGGCCGGTCGCGATACGGGCCGTCCTGGCCGAAACCCGAAAGCCTCACCATGATCAGGCGAGGGTTCAACGCCGAGAGCTGCGGCCAGCCGATGTTCCACTTCTCCAGCGCACCCGGCCGGAAGTTCTCGATGACGATGTCCGCGTCGCTCGCCAGCCGCCGCACGATGTCCTGTCCTTCAGGCTCGCGCAGATTCACCGTCAGCGATTTCTTGTTGCGCGCCTGCACATACCACCACAGCGACGTGCCTTCATACATCTTGCGCCAGCCGCGGATCTGATCCCCGCCGTCGGGCGCTTCGATCTTGATTACCTCAGCGCCGAACTCGGCCAGCAGCCGGGCGCAGAAAGGCCCCGCGATGAGCGTGCCGAGCTCGATGACTTTGACGCCGGCGAGCGGACCTGTCCTGGCGTCGCTCAAGACAGCGTCCGGAACGATGCGGCGCGCACGACGCCGGCACGCTGAGGCGGACGCGCAGCAGGGGCTCGTGGCTCAATCCGGTTTTTCATGATCAACAATGGGCTTCGATGCAGAATCTGCGGAGGTGGAAAGTATAGTGACGCGGCGTATCGATTAAAAGCGAGGGTACAATACCGCAGGCGGCAACCCCTCTGCACTGCGCCTGTCGCCGCTCGTTTCAGCCTTATCCCTGATCCACGTCTGTCACGTCCACCAAGTCTGCCCAACGCAACCGTTCTCAAGCCATGGCCCAAGAAACGCTCTTTCGTATTCTGATGCGCCAGCCGTGGTGGGTCACGATCCTCGTGGCCGTGGTGTTGTTCGCCATCGTCCACGCGATTTTCCCGCCCGTCGCACCGTTCATCGCGCTCCCCTTCACCGGCCTCGGGATCTACATCGCGTTTCGTCAGTGGACCGGGACTTCGCCTGTCGCTGCCGACGAGCGCCTTTCATCGCTGCGCGCGATGTCGTGGGAAACGTTCAGCACGCTCGTGGTGGAGGCATACAAGCGGCGTGGCTACGGCGTTTCGGCGGCCGAGCGTCCTGGTTACGATTTCACGCTCACCAAAGGCGGACGCATCACCCTGCTGCATTGTCGCAGGTGGCGGGTGAATCAGGTCGGGGTCGGCCCCGTGCGCGACCTCGCACGTGCCGTGCAGCGCGAGGAAGTCTCCAACGGCATCTGTATTTCCGCCGGGGTTTTTTCGCCGCACGCGCGCAAGCTCGTGTCCACCGAGCCCATCACGCTGCTCTCGGGTTCGGAGCTCGTCGAGCTGGTAGGACGCGGGTCGAAGAAGGACGCGCTGCCCACCCGCTGAAATACGCTGCCCGCGCGCAGCGTGTCTCACCTGAAACCAGGACATACCCTCCCCTGTTTCCCCCGGCGCCTAGCCGGGGGTTTTTTTGCCGCAGCCTCCGAAGCGGAGGCTGCGATCACAGCGTGATGTCCTTTGCGAAACCTGCGAAGTCAGCGATGTCCGCCACACCCATCAAGCCGTCGAACAATCGCTGCGCCGTTGCGCGACCCCACACCGGTGTGCCGAGATCGAAGAACTTGGTCTCGAGCTCATGCGGCGGATGTGGATTGGCGGGCTCACCTTTCATGATGACGCACTGTCCCTGGTGAACCGTGCCGTCGCGCATGACGATGCGCAGATCGCACGGCTGCTCTTTCGGATAGCGCGCAGTGTGTGTCGCGTCTTCCTGCAGGTCCACGCGTTGCGCGAGCGCCTGCACGGCGGGGTTCGCCACAGCCGAATCGTCGAAAGCGTTCAACCCCGAGCGGCCGTGCACGAGTATGCTCGCGAGGGCGAACGGCACCGAGAAGCGCGCGCCGAAGCTCGACACGACATGCGTTTCCGCCAGCATCGCGGCGAGCGCGTAGGTTCGCACTTCGATACGCTCGATCTGCGCCGCATCGAGCGCGTGCCCCGCGCGTGAGAGCAGGTCTTCGAGTGCATCGATCGCCGAATGCACGTAACGGCCGGTGGGATGAAGCTTGAAATAACTCTGTGCGATGAGCCACTCGCTCCCGAGCCCGTCGACTACGGCGTCGCGATCGAACGAATCGGAGAGGACTTTGCCATAGACGTTTCCAACGCCGTCTATCTCGCCGGTGAATCCACACTCGATGAGCCGCGCCGCCGTCAGGCCCATGTAGCCCGAGTGGCCCGTGAATATGTTCCTGACCGTCGCGCCGTCGAGCAGCGTCTGGCGGCTCGTCGCCATCCCCATCGTCGCTGCGACGTTGAGCAGCTCCAGCATTTGCGGCGCGGTGAAGCGCTTCAGACGCGCCGCCGCCACCGCAGCCCCGATGACGCCGTAAGTCCCGTGCGGGTGTATCGATAATCGGGTATTCGCGCCGCGGCTGATGCGGGCCGAGACTTCGTAACCGAGCGCGACCGCCGCAAGCAGCTCGGCCCCGCTCGAGCCCAGCTCCTGCGCGAGCGCCACCGCCGCCGGCACCACCTGGATCCCGGGGTGGCCTTTGGCGAAGAGATTGCCTTCGTCGAGTTCGAGCCAGGTGCCTGCAGTGCCATTGAGCAGCGCGGCGTCGAGACTCCCTGCGCGACGGCCCGCGCCGATCACCCATGCGGTGCCGGGCGCGGCGTGTGCGAGATGGCGTTCGACCAGAGCGACCATTTCGGGCTGCTGCATGCCGGCGGCGATAACCGGAATGCAATCCGCGAGTATCCAGCACGCACGACGCCGCGCGGCCTCACTCAACTCGATCAACGACGTGACAGCCGCGAAATCCGCGAGCTGCAACAGATAGGCCGGACGCGCGCGGGACGACGTAGCGTTCATAGTGGTTTGCATCGCCCGCAGCATCGTGGTGCGGACACCTCCTCACGAAACTATAGCGGAGAACCGGCCGTCTTCATGCGGCACATCGCGCGCCTCATTCCGGTCATCGTCGTTTCGCATGATGTGAGTGCGCGCGCCTGCTGCGACGCACCACATGAGGGCCGAATCAGTTGGCGTCAAAACGACGGCGCTTACTTTTTCCCCGTCGTTCCAACAGCTTACGAGCGTTCTAACGACGTGGCATAGGCCTTGCGTAGAGCCACACCGACCGCGCCGCAGACGGTGCGATCAATCAAAGACGGTCCCGCGAATACCGGAAGACGCGAAACCGCTGGCGGCCGCTTCACTACGTCGAGTCCAGGGAGTCAGTGATGTCGCAAAAGAACGATATGAACGATACGAACGATACGCACAACATGAACGACACAAACGATATGAAGGATGAGTCCGCTCCCGGGACCACCCGCCGCCAATTCCTCCGAAACGCAGGCAAGGTCGCAGGGTATAGCGCGCTGATGGCGCTGGTGCCGCCCGGCGTGCGCTCAGCGGTCTGGGCTGCCGGCTCGGACGCTCCCGAGAAAAGCGAAGTCAAAGTCGGCTTCATCCCGCTCACCGATTGCGCTTCCGTCGTGATGGCCTCGGTGATGGGTTTCGACAAGAAGTACGGCATCAAGATCACGCCGACCAAAGAAGCGTCGTGGGCCAGTGTCCGCGACAAGCTCGTCAACGGCGACATCGACGCGGCACACGTGCTCTACGGGCTCATGTATGGGCTGCACCTCGGGGTGAGCGGTCCGAAGAAAGACATGGCTGTCCTGATGGCCATCAACCATAACGGCCAGGGCATCACGCTCTCGAAAAAGCTTGCCGACCACGGCGCTGTCGACGGAAAAACCCTTGCGGCCGTCATGCAGAAAGAGAAGCGCGAATACACCTTCGCCCAGACGTTCCCGACGGGCACGCACGCGATGTGGCTGTACTACTGGCTCGCCGCGAGCGGCATACACCCTTTCAAAGATGCGAAAGCCGTGGTCGTGCCGCCGCCCCAGATGGTCGCCAACATGCGCGTGGGCAACATGGATGGCTTTTGCGTCGGCGAGCCGTGGGGACACCGCGCGATCGCCGACGGCATCGGCATCACCGCCATCACCACCCAGGACATCTGGAAGGATCATCCGGAGAAAGTGCTCGGCTGCACGGCCGATTTCGTGAAGCAGAATCCAAACACCGCGCGCGCGATGACCGCCGCGGTCATCGACGCCGGGCGCTGGATCGACGCGTCGCTTTCCAATCGCCAGAAGATGGCGGAGGTCGTCGCCTCCCCTGCTTTCGTCAACACGTCGGTGGACGTCATCAACCAGCGCATCCTCGGGCGCTACCAGAACGGTCTGGGGCGCACATGGGACGATCCGAACCACATGAAGTTCTACAACGACGGTTACGTGAACTTCCCCTACCTGTCCGACGGCATGTGGTTTCTCACGCAGCATCGCCGCTGGGGCCTGCTGAAAACGGACCCCGACTATCTCGCCGTTGCGAAGCAGATCAATCGCATCGACATCTACAAAGAGGCGGCATCGCAGGTCAAGGCGAGCGTGCCCAGGGATCCGATGCGTACTTCGAAACTGATGGACGGCATGGTGTGGGACGGCAAAGACCCGCGCAAATACGCGCTGTCTTTCCCGGTCAAAGTCGCCTGAGCCCGGGGAATCGACATGTCTTCCGCTACCAACACCCTCTCCGGAATAGACGCATTAGATGCGCCGGGTGCACCGCGGCCGTCGGCTGCGGTCATTCCACACCCTTCGGCGCCCGCCCTGGCGGCAGCGGCGAATCGAGCGGCGGCCGCAATGGCGTCGTCGGAACGCAGCGCACGCCGCCAGCGCACCGAAATCGCCGGGCGCATAGCCGCACCCGTGCTCGGCGTACTCGCATTCATCGCCGTCTGGGGGCTCGTCGCCCAACTGGGCTCCATCCCGGGCCCGGCGAAGACGTGGGCCGCTGCGGTGCAGGTTTTCAGTGACCCGTTCTATCGCAACGGCCCCAATGACCAGGGCATCGGTTGGAAGATCGGCGGCTCGCTCTCGCGCGTCGGCATCGGCTTCGGCTTCGCCGCGATCATCGGCATCCCCCTCGGATTCCTCATCGGTCGCTTCGCATTCCTGCGCAACATGGCCGAGCCCGTCATCGGCCTGCTGCGTCCGGTCAGCCCGCTCGCATGGCTGCCGATTGGTCTCCTCGTGTTCAAGGGCGCGGATCCTGCCGCAATCTGGACGATATTCATCTCGAGCGTGTGGCCGATGATCATCAACACCGCGGTGGGCGTACAGCGCGTGCCGAAGGACTACCTCAACGTCGCTCGCGTGCTCAACCTGTCCGAGTGGAAAGTCTTCACGAAGATCCTGTTCCCGGCGGTGCTGCCCTACATGCTCACGGGCGTTCGGCTTTCGATGGGCGTGGCGTGGCTGGTGATCGTGGCGGCTGAGATGCTGACCGGCGGGGTCGGGCTCGGCTTCTGGGTGTGGGACGAATGGAACAACCTCAAGGTCGAGAACATCCTGATCGCGATCATCGTGATCGGCATCATCGGGCTCGCGCTGGAACAGATGCTCCTGCTCCTGGCGAAACGGTGGCAATACGACTGAATCCACGACGCGTATATGAAGAGATCACAGGGTGGCACACGCCACGCCTAACGATGTCGCGCTCCGCGGCCTGGCGCAGCTTGCGGCGTCCCGCTCACCGCTAACGGAATATGCAATGGACCATTATCTGAAGATCGAAAACGTCGGCATGACCTTCGACACGAAAAAAGGACCTTTCATCGCGCTGCGGGACATCGACCTCGAAATCCGCAAAGGCGAGTTCGTCACGCTCATCGGACATTCGGGATGCGGGAAGTCGACGCTGCTCAACCTCATCACCGGCCTCGACGTGCCCACGTCGGGCTACCTGTTTCTGTCCGGGCGGCAGATCGCCGGTCCCGGGCCGGATCGCGGCGTGGTTTTCCAGAACCATTCGCTGCTGCCGTGGCTCACGTGTTTCGAGAACATCCACCTCGCGGTCGAGCGCGTATTCGGCGCTTCGGAATCCAAAGCGAAGCTCGCCGAACGCACGCGACACGCGCTCGAGCTCGTGCACCTGACCGAGGCCGCCGACAAGCGTCCGCAGGAGATCTCGGGCGGCATGAAGCAGCGGGTGGGAATCGCACGCGCGCTGGCAATGGAGCCCAAGCTGCTCCTCATGGACGAGCCTTTCGGCGCCCTCGATGCGCTGACCCGGGCGCGACTGCAGGACGAGCTCATGCGCATCGTCGCCGAGACCCACAGCACGGTGGTCATGGTCACGCACGATGTCGACGAAGCGGTTCTGCTCGCCGACCGCGTGGTGATGATGACGAACGGACCTGCAGCGACGATCGGTGAAATCCTGGACGTGCCGTTGCCGCGCCCGCGCGATCGCCTCCAGCTCGCCAATGACCCCGGCTACGTCAGGTTGCGCAAAGCGGTGCTCGAGTTTCTGTACCAGAAGCAGCTCAAGGCCGCGGCGTGAGACGCAAGCCCCTGGCCGTTTTTACATACCAGCATGGCGACCCAGCCTGTTAGCGAGAACCTGAAAGTGGCCAGCACAATTCAAGGGCATGGTGATTCCGGTGCCACTTCCCGCGCGCAATCCGCACAGCCTCCCGTCGCGCGGCAACGCGCCGGCGCTGCAAAGGCCCACTGGACCCGCATCTGCAGCACCGAGGACATACCGCGCCTCGGCGCACGGGTCGTGCGGCAGGGGGCCGGACCGAACGTCGCCGTCTTTCGCACGGCTGCCGACGCATACTTCGCGCTCGCGGACCGCTGCCCGCACCGGGGCGGGCCGCTTTCGCAGGGCATCGTCTTCGGCGACCGCGTGGCGTGCCCGCTGCACAACACCTGCGTGGAGCTCGACAGCGGGTGTGCCGTCGCACCTGACAAAGGCCGAGTGCAAAGCTATCCCGTGAAAGTGGATGGCGGCGTGGTGTACGTCGACCTCGCAATGCACGCTGACGGGGTTTGAGACCGGGGCATAGCAGACCACCTTGGGCGCATGCGATCATTTCGGTTTCCCACGAGTCGAGCTTCGACGCTCGCTTACCGCCCTCAATGGGGCGGCCGCGAGCGTGCGAGGACAGCCCCTTATGGACGAATCGACCTTAATCCGTCACATCAAAAACATCGGCCGCGGAAAAAACGCGGCGGGTGACTTGTCACGCCAAGACGCGCAGTCGTTGTTCACGGCGGTGCTGGCCGGCATTGTTCCCGACCTGCATCTGGGCGCGGTGCTGATCGCCCTGCGCGTCAAAGGGGAATCGCTCGAAGAGCTCGCAGGCTTCGCTGCCGCGTGCGAAACGAGCTATAACCACCTGAGCGCCCTCCCCGACGGGGCGATACCCATCGTCATTCCGACTTACAACGGGGCCCGCCAGCTGCCCAACCTGGTCCCGCTCCTGGGGCTGCTGCTCGCACGCGCCGGCATCCCGGTTCTGATACACGGCGTGTCGCACGATCCCGGCCGCGTATCGACTCGTGAAGTGCTCGATGCACTGGGACTGCCGGTGTCGATGTCGGGCGAAGAGGCGCACGAGCGGCTGGTGACGACTCGCTTCGCGTTCATGCCGATCGAGGCGATGGCGCCCGAAATCGCGGCGACCCTCGCACTGCGCGCCCGGCTGGGGTTGCGCAATTCGGCGCACACCCTCGTCAAGATGCTCCAGCCTTTCGCCGGCCCCGCGGTGCGTATCGTAAGCGTGACGCACCCGGAGTATCTGACGCGCATGCGCGAGTACTTCACGACATACGACAGCGACGCATTAATCCTTCGAGGCGCCGAAGGCGAAGCGGTTGCGCACCCGCGGCGCGAGCCGGCACTCGATTGGGCTCATGCCGCGCGCGCCGAATCTTGGAAAACGGAGACGGCGGCGGACCGCCCCGCACCCGAGCTTCCCGCCGACCGCGAGGCGCAAACCACCGCGCGCTGGATCGAACAGGCACTCGAAGGCCGGCATCCGATACCGGCGCCGATCATCCATCAGGTCGAATGCTGCGTGCGCGCGGTGCGCCTCGTGTCCGCAGCATCCATGGACTCAGTATGAGGAAATCGGCATGACGCGACCGGGCAAGGTCTACCTCGTCGGCGCCGGCCCGGGCGACCCCGAGTTGCTGACACTCAAGGCGGTGCGCGTGCTCGGCGAGGCGGACGTCGTGCTCGTCGACGATCTCGTCAATCGCGCGATCCTCGTTCACATACGTGAAGGCGCGCGCGTCGTGAAAGTGGGTAAGCGCGGCGGCTGCAAATCGACGCCCCAGGCTTTCATCGAGCGCCTGCTGATCGCGGAAGCAAAAGCCGGACACAAAGTCGTGCGCCTCAAAGGCGGCGACCCGTTCATCTTCGGGCGCGGCGGCGAGGAAGCCGAAGCGCTGCGCCATGCCGGGATCGAGTGCGTAGTGGTCAACGGGATCACGTCGGGACTGGCCGCGGCCACGTCGGCCGGCGTGCCGCTCACGCATCGGGGCTGCGCGCAGGGCGTGGTGTTCGTCACCGCGCACGCCGCATCGGACACCGAGCCGGACTGGGCAGCGCTCGCGCGTAGCGGCATGACGCTCGTCGTCTACATGGGAATCACACGCTGCGCGGCATTGCAGCGCTCGCTGATCTCGTCGGGACTGGCTCGGACCACACCGGTGCTCGTCGTGCAGGACGCTACGCTCCCGCGCGAGCGGCAGGTGCGCACGACACTCGAGCGACTGGCCCAGGACGTGATTGACCATCAGGTCGAAAGCCCTTCGATCATGGTGATCGGCGAAGTGGCGCGGATAGGGAATTTCGACACCACGGATGTGCTGGAGGACCGTATGCGAGACGTCCGCGCTTGCGCAGATCGCAGCCCCGTGAAATCGCTCGCCCAACTGGCCCTCGTCGACTGAACCTGCGTTTCATTCTCGAATCCTCCCGGCCAAGCGCGGCCGCGCGTCGCCCTCCGTTGCACTAAGCGTCGCGGCTCGTTCCTACCCCGTTCGTCCTGAGCGTCGCGGTTCATCCCTTCCCCGTTCGTCCTGAGCGGGGTAAGGCCCGCCGCGGGCGGGCCAAGACGAGATGGAGAAACGGGCGGTGCAGTGGTGGTAAGGTGGGATGCCGCTCTGGTGAAGACCGAAGACGCAC
>JBKJKJ010000249.1:0-9473 GCA_046597455.1 Burkholderiales bacterium | reverse complement strand
TGCGAATCGACGCGAGCGATCGATTCGACGCTGCGGCGCCTGGGGGGGCGTTCGGGTCGGGGGCGCCTGCGGGATCGCAGCGCTTATACCAAAGCGCGTATGAGCTGGGTGGCCGGTATCAGGTCACACCGGCGGCGGCTGTGATGGCGAAGGCGGCTCGCAGCTATCGTTTTGCCAATGTCGACGAGATCTACGAGAGCTCTCCCGCCTTCACCAACCAGTTCCAGTTCCTGCGTCCGCAGACGGCACGGTCGTACGACGTTGCTGTGGAATTCAGGCAAGGGTATTCCGGCGTGCGTGCGACGGCATTCATCATCGACGTGAGTGATGAGATTCATCTGGACCCGTTCACGACCGGTGTGGGCAACCGCAATCTGCCGCCGACGCGGCGTCGCGGCGTGGAACTCGAAGCCAACGCGCGCCCCACGACGCAGCTCGGTCTGTCCGCCGCCTACAGCTATGTGCAGGCGGTGTTCCGTGAGGGCGTGCTCGCGGGCGGTCCTTTCACGCAACAAAACGTGAATCTCGCCGGCAAGACGGTCCCGCTCGTTCCGCGTCACAAGGTGAGCCTGAAAGCCGCGTGGGATTTCAACTCGGCGACGCGACTGAATGCGCTGATCTCGTATGTGGGCGATCAGTTCATGGACAACGACGAGCCGAACGGCCTGGACGTGAAGATTCCTGCCTACACACTCGTGGACCTGAAGCTCGTTCATCGCACGGGCGCGTGGTCGCTCGCGGCGGGGATCAACAACCTGTTCAATGAGCGGTATTACAACTACGCGGTTCGCAGCCAGTTCGTCGCCGATCGCTACAACGCATATCCGCTGCCGCAGAGAAACGGGGCGATCAGCGCCGAGTATCGCTTCTAGCGGGACGGTTGGGCGCGGATAGGGCCGGGGGCTCACGGTCTTGTTCGCAGCTTGCGCAGATCACAATAGGGGCGCGCCGCCTGCGGCAATGCTGCTGCAATCGTTTCTGAATGCGTCGAGCTCGCGGTTCTTCATGAGCAGGCTGAAGCGCAGTGCTGTGGCCTGCCTGCACATCGCTGGAAGCCTGGGCTCATGCTCCGCGTACTCGATGACGACGACGGCTTTACCCTGTTCTATGAAAGGCCGCAGCGACGCGCACCAGCCTTGCGAGAAGCAGCTTTCTGCGATGATCCAGTCGAAATACGGCAGCAGCGCCCTCGCCTGCGCCGCGTTGTTGTTCATGCCCACCGCAAGGCCGCGTTTGCGGGCCTCGTTGGCCATCCACACGTTGAAGCGCAGCTGGTCGGCACTCTTGAGGGGGAAACCCGTTTTGTTAATGTAGCTGTTGACGTTGTCGAGCATCACCCCGTCGAAGCCTTTGGCCCGGCACAAGTCGAGCCGCGCAAGCATGAGGGGGGCGATGAGATCGATGCGCCGGATGTCGAGCCACCGCTCGCCCGGCCAGCCTTCGTAGGCTCGGCCCATGGCTGCGGGTGGGAAATGCTTCGCGTCCGGGCGCCACTCTTCCCAGGCGCCGGCGTTGAGGTAGCACACGACTTTCTTGCCTTTCTTCTGAAGGGCTGCGACGACGCCGACCTCGTTGTCAAAAAGGTCGATCTTGTAAACGTCCGCGTCGACGGTGAGGTCGATCGGGGTCGTTGCAAACTGAAGCTGCCAGCGCAGGTTCGGTTTCGGTCGCCACACCCGGTCGTTCAGAACAGGCTCGGGAAGCGATCCGGACGATACCGACTCCGAGACTGCATCGACAGCGAGACCCGGCGGCGCTGTGATGGGTTTGCAAACACCGAATCCGGGGATGCTGAAGAGTGCCAGGGCGCAGAGCCGGGCGATAACGTTGATCATGGGCTTCCGGAACGCTTCCGATAGAAAGTTTCGCGCACGGACACAGCGCGCAGACGAGCTGGAAGGGTAGTGGCGGATGGCGCCCGGGAAAGCGCGGAACAGAGGGCATGTATGCCGTCTTTTTCGCTCATCGAGCGTGGCCGGCGGGCGCTGAAGGGCAATAGCCGTGCGACGCCCGTGTTTTCCGTAGAATTGGCGCCTTTCCTGCTGTCGTTCGGACCGTGCGAACTCTGACCAGTCTCCAGCTCTACCTGCGCTTGCTGCGCTTCGTCAAACCCTATCGCGGCGTTTTCGGCGTGGGTCTGGTTGCCATGATGCTCGTTGCGGCGACCGAACCCGCATTGCCGGCCATCCTCAAGCCTCTGCTCGACGGTACGTTCGTGGACAAGGACGAGCGGATCATGAAATGGATGCCGTTCGCCATCGTCGCGATTTTCATCGTGCGCGGCATCGCAGAGTATGTCGCCCAGCTTGCGATCAACTGGGTGGGCAACCGCGTCGTCATGGATTTGCGCAATGCGATGTTCGAGAAGCTGCTGCAACTCCCCACGCCCTATTACGACAATTACCCGGCCGGAAATCTCATCTCGAAAGTCACGTTCGATGTCACCCAGGTCACCACGGCGGCGACGAACGTTCTCACGGTGGTTTTCAAGGACGGCCTGGCGGCCGCGGGCCTGCTGGGCTGGATGCTGTGGCTCAACTGGAAGCTTTCCCTGCTCTCGCTCGCGATGACACCGGCGATCATTCTCGTCGTGCGCCTGATCAGCACCCGGCTGCGCAGCTCCAGCCGCGATGTGCAGCGCTCGATGGGCGACGTGACGCAGGTCCTGCAGGAAGCGATCGAGGGACACAAGGTGGTGAAGCTTTTCGGGGGCCAGAAATACGAGAAGGACCGGTTCAACACCGAGGCGAACCACGTGCGGCGCTACCTGATGAAGCAGACCAAGGCGGCCGCGGCGAGCGTGCCCATCGTGCAGCTCATCGCGGCCGTGGCGCTGGCCTTCATCGTGTCGCTCGCGACGATGCAGTCGAGCGCCAACGAAATCACCGTTGGCGGATTCGTCTCGTTCATCACGGCCATGCTCATGCTCAACGCACCGCTGAAGCGGGTGACGAGCGTGAACGAGCCGCTGCAGCGCGGTCTCGCGGCGGCTGAGAGTATTTTCGAGCTGATCGACCGGCCCGGCGAGCCCGACGCAGGAACGGTCAGGCTCGAGCGCGCGCGCGGGGCGCTTCGGTTCGAGCGCGTCAGCTTCAGCTATCCCGAAGCCGGTGCTTCGCGTATGGCCTTACATGACATCGACTTGGACATTCTGCCCGGCGAGACGGTGGCCCTCGTCGGGCCGTCCGGAAGCGGCAAGACGACGCTCGCCAACCTCGTGCCGCGCTTCTACCGCCTCACCCACGGCCGCATCACGCTCGACGGGCACGACTTGGAAGACCTCCAGCTCGAAAGCCTGCGCGCCAATATCGCGCTGGTGAGCCAGGACGTCGTGCTGTTCAACGACACGGTCGCGGCGAACATCGCGTACGGCAGCCTCACGCGCGTGTCCGATGCGGATATCGTTGCGGCGGCGCGGGCGGCCCACGCGCTGGAGTTCATCGAGCGCATGCCCGAAGGCATGAAAACGCTCGTCGGCGAGAATGGCGTGAAGCTTTCAGGCGGGCAACGCCAGCGCCTCGCCATCGCGCGTGCGCTGCTCAAGAATGCGCCTATCCTGATCCTCGACGAAGCGACTTCGGCGCTGGACTCGGAGTCCGAGCGCCACATTCAGGCGGCGCTCGAAACGCTGATCCAGGGGCGCACGACGATCGTCATCGCGCACCGGCTTTCGACGGTCGAGCGCGCCGACCGAATTGTGGTGCTGGATCACGGGCGCGTGCTCGAAGCGGGCAGCCATCGCGAGCTGCTCGCTTCGGGCGGACTCTACGCGCGGCTTTACCGAACGCAGTTTCAGATCAGCGAGGTCGCGCAGGAGGAAGAGCGCTAATCGCGCCTGAGAAAGGCCAGGAGATCGTGGCCGCGCCCGGCCAGCCTTGCCGGCAGGTTGAGCATCTCCGCGACGGCTTTGCCAAGCGCGTGTACCGGGCGCGAAACATCCGCTTTTTCGGTCAGCCGCACGCGCGAAGTATGCACTTCGACCGGCGTATAGCCTGAACGGCGCGCGAGCATCTCGATCGAGCGTGGGTTATAAAAGCTCACATGCCCCGCGTCTTTGTCCATCTGGAAATAATCCCAGCGGGCGCCCATCGCCGCAACCGTCCAACTCGCCGTGTTCCCCGTCGATGCGCACAGTATGCTGCCGGGCTTCATGATGCGACGGCATTCGCGCATGAGGGCAAGCGGGTCCTTGAGGTGCTCGAGCACCTCGAACAGCGTCACGGCGTCGAACGTGCAGTCGGGATAGCGTGCATCGTCGAGCAGTCCGGTGCGGACCTTGAGGCCCGCCTTGCGCGCGGCTTCGGCAATGGCTGGGGCGGGTTCGACGCCTTCGGCATGAAAGCCCATCGCGACTGCAGTTGCCACGAAGTGGCCGCGCGAGCAGCCGACGTCCAGCAGCTTGGTTTCGCCAGGCGGCTTTCTTACGAGAGTCGCGATGCGGCGCAGGCGTCGCCGGGCGACGGCGGATCTGCGCGCGGATTCGCGTCCCGACGGCTGGTTGAAATCGGGCTCGTCGAACGCACGCATTGTCTGCCAGTAGCGCGCTTCGCTCACCTGGCTGACGAGCTGTCTGCATTCGGGACACCGTAGAAGCGCGCCCTCGGGCATGACGATCCCGGTTTCAGCCAGCGCTCCTGCACATCCGACGGGGCAGGCGGGAATATATGGAATGCTCGTCTCGCTCATGCACGTTCCATCAATTCACTCAACGCGGCGATGACCCGCGTCGCCGGCATCGTGGTGAGGCAATCGCTTGCGCTTTGCACGTGTTTTTCACATCCCTCGTTTCCGCACGGAACGCATGAGCCAATGCCCTGGACGAGCCTCACGCTGCCCGAGGCCTGGGAGCCGGTACGCATCCAGGGATTTTCCGCGGCTTTGTGCCCTGCAGGCCACGGACCCCATTTCACCGGATTGCTCGGCCCGAACAAGGCGACGGTCGGCACCCCGAGCGCTGCCGCGGCGTGGGTGATTGCGGTGTCGGGCCCGACCTAAATTGCAGCCTGTGAGACGACGTGCGCCACCCCGGCCAGGGTGAGCTGGCCGGTGAGGTCCAGCACGCCGGGAATTTGAGCAGCGATGCGCCCGACGTATTCGCGCTCCGCTGGGTCCGGACCGCCGGTCAGCACCACTTGCAAACCGCGGGACTGCAACCACCGCGCAGCGTCGCGCCAGCCGTGCTCGGTCCACATCTTGTAGCGGAATTTGGGATGAGGATGCAGGACCGCATATCGGGCACCCGCCAGCGGGCCGAGCAGCGATCGGACGCGCGCTACATCGTCACGGCTCCACGACGGCACGACTTCAGCGACCGGATCGACGCCGACGGTCTGCAGCAGCGCGAGATGCATGCGTACCGTGTGCGTGCTTTCGTTGTCGAAAGGCACCCACGCGTCGAGCAGGCGCTGCTTCCAGCGCGCTTTGGGCGTGGGATCCAGCAGGCCCGCGCGCAGCTTGCCCGCGATATAAGCATAAAGTGTCGGCCGGTCGCCCGGCACGAGTGAAAGCGCGAGATCGTAGCGGCGCGCAATCGCGGCGGCGAACTTCAGATGCGCCAGGACCCCTGGCCGCTCCGGGACCGTCAGCACACGATGCACCTCGGAATTGGCCGCGACAAAGCCTTCGGTCCCGGCGAAGACGAGCATGTCGATTTCGGCTTCGGGCCACGCCCGCTTGAGCGAGCGCACGACCGGCGTGGCAAGCAGAACGTCGCCGATGCGCCGCGTGACGACGACGAGCACATTCCTGGGAGACGCCGCAAAGCGCAGGGTGCGCCCGGCCGGTGCGCGTTCGAGTTTCATTCGTACTGGTCCAGTCCGACCGCAGCGGCAACCCGATCCGACGCGACGATCTCATCGAGCCTGCGCTGGTTTTCAGCGAGCCTGGTGCGGTCGTATTCGCGATGCCACAGATGAAAAACCGGTGCTGCAAAGCGTGCGCTCTTGTGCCTCACGCCGGCGTGCAGGAGGCGGATGACGATGTCGGAATCTTCCAGGCCCCACCCGGCATAGCGCTCGTCGAATCCGTTCACGCGCGCAAGGTCGGCGCGCCACGCGGAAAAGTTGCAGGTCTTCACGCCTGCCCACTGCGTCGCGTGCCGCTTTCGAAACGGGCCGTCCGGCAGCCTGACCAGGGGCAAGGCGCGATTCACATCGCGCTTGAACCAGGCGGTGAGCCATTGCCGCGGCGTCCAGCGGTGTATGAGCAATCGCTGCGCAAGGACTTCGCGAGTGAAGGGGTCGCTCAGCAGCATGCGGTTGCCCGAGAGAAAATACCCCGGCTCGGCCAGCGCCAGATGACGGCTCACGAAGAACGGCGGGGGCACGCAGTCGCCGTCGCTGAAGATCACGTAATCCGCGTGTGTTTGCGCCAGCGCGCGGTTGCGCGCGGCGCCAGCGCGAAAGCCGAGGTCAGCCTGCCACACATGCTGTACGGAATGCGGCGCACGCTGCGCGTACGCCTCGACCGCTTCGCGCGTCTCGCCGGTCGAGCCGTCGTCCGCGACCAGGAGCTCGAAGCCGGTCGCGTCCTGCTCGCGATAACCCGCCAGGACGGCGGCCAGCGCATCGGGACGATTGTACGTGGTGACGATGACTGCGGTTTTCACCGTCGTTCGCAGAGCATCATGAGCTTGAGGTAGCGGTAGTACGAACCTTCCGCGTTGGCCACCGCGAGTATGAAACCCTCCCGTCCGTCGAGAAAACCCAGTCGCACCACGTAGGTGCGAAAGAAAGCCCAGAGTCCGTGACTGATGGCGCCGATCAGGCTGCCGCGCTTTCCCTGCTGCCGCTTCATGCGCGCGGACGAAGTGGAATAGGCGTTCATCTTGCCGAGCATCTGGTCGAGATCGTTGATCGCCTCGTGCATGATGGGCTCGCGCAGCCGGCGCACGTCGCCGTCGACGATGAGGCGCTCGTGCGTGTGGTCGTCGGTGAAACGGCCCGCGTCGCGTCGAAACAGCCGCAGAACGTAATCAGGCCACCAGCCCGAATGGCGCATGTAGCGCCCGCAGAAGCTCGAGCGGCGCGGCACGCCGTAACCCCGCGCCTGGCCGGCGGCGTCGAGCGTGCGCTCGATTTCGGCGCGCAACGCCGCGCTGACCCACTCGTCGGAATCGACCGAAAGCACCCATGCACCCGTAGCCAGATCGAGCGCGCGGTTTTTCTGCGGCCCGTGTCCGGGCCAGTCCGCCGTGACGTGCACGCGGGCGCCGAGCTCACGGCAGATGTCGGGCGTGCGGTCGGTGCTGCCCGAATCCACCACGACGATCTCGTCGACCCAAACCAAGGACTCGATACAGCGGCGTATGGTGCGCTCGTTGTCGCGGGTGATGACGATGGCGCTGAGGCGCGCGGCGGCGATGGGCGTGAGGCTCATCGTTCCGCAGTCCCGGGGCGAGCCGGGCGCAAAAGTGAAGCAGTCGGATCCGTCCGCCGGTAACTGGCGTAAAGGAGCGCGATCGCCCACGCGAAAAACAAACCTTCGGTGTGATCGAGAAGAACCGAATTGAACAATCCGGCGATCGCCATCGTCAGTACGACGCCGCGCGCGAGGTCACGCTCGAGCCGCGAGCCGAGGTCGCGAGCCGTGGACCACACGACGCCGTAAAGCATGAGCGCGAGGAGGATGCCAGGCACGCCGAGCTGAACGCCGATGATGAGGTAATCGTTGTGGGGGTTCGTCGTCGCCGGCGCTTCGGTCCCCCGCACTTTCGCCGCGTAGGCCGCCGGAAAACCACCCGTGCCCACGCCGATCAGCGGATGCTCGGCGATGATCTGTGCGCTCGTCCGATAATAGCCGACGCGCTGCCCGACCGATGTGCCATCGCTCGCGCCGGGTTCCCATTTCGAAATGTCGCTCGCGATTTTCCCCACGCGGTCCTGAAAGCTGGCGGAACCCAGGTAAGCGCCCGAGAATGCCGCGGCGAGCACGACGGCGCACGCGACCGGCCCGCGCCATCCCTTGAGTGTGGTCACGAAGAAATAAGCAACGAGCGCCGCAAGCACGACGTACCCGGTGCGGCCGATAACCATGAACAGAACGTTATACGCGCAGGCGACGGCCAAGGCGATCAGGCCCGCGCGCAGGGCGGGTTTCCGCGCTTCTCGCGCGAGGAGCAGGCTCACGAAAGCGCCGACGGAGACGAGAATGTTGTGGGTCACGGAGAGTCTGAAACCGATTGGATACGCGGGGTAAGTGCGCAAGCCGGGATATTCCTGCACCAGCTCGAATCCGACCGTGTAGGACACAAGAAGATTGAGCACAATGGCGGCGAGAAAGAAATACAGTGCCCGGCGCCGCATTCGTTCGGACGCCGCCCACGCAAGCGCAGAGATGAGCACGAGCTCGGCATATTTCGACGCGGACGAAGACCACGCAACACTGGCCGGCGCGGTGCTGTAAAGCATCCCGATCACCAGAGCGGCAAAGAAGGCTGCGGCCGCGATCAGCGGGGGCGTAGACGTGAACCGAAGCCAGCACTCCCCCCAGTCCAGCGGCAGCGCAGCGACCCATGCGGCCACGACGAGCGCGAGCAGGACGTTGTCGGCGCCGGTCGATATTGGTATGGAGAGCCCGAGCAGCGCGACGCCCCACGCGGCGCCTTCGCGCAGCCGGATCGCGACATCGCGGTAAATCATGACTTCAGGGCTGCCGCCGGGCTTTGCGCGGATAAGCGCTCGTGCGCTACGGGGTAGCTCTTGTCGACGCCAGCCAGGCTCTTCGCGGTCGACGGGCTGTATTCGCGTACCCATCGTGCAAGTGCGGCTTTGGTGTCGACGTCTGACAGGGTTGGCGTCACCTGCAACCAGGGAATCAGCTCGTCGAGAAGCGCGTCGGCCACGGGTGCCGAGCGCACGATGCGCAATTTGGGATGCGCCGTTTCGATCGAGTGCTCGTCCTCGCCGACGAGCTCTTCGAAAAGTTTCTCGCCCGGGCGCAGTCCGGTGAAAACGATGTCGACTTCACTCTCGGCCGTGCCCGAGAGGCGAATCATGTCGCGCGCGAGGTCCACGATGCGCACCGGGGCACCCATGTCGAGGTGGAAAATTTCACCGCCGCCGCCCATCAGGCCGGCCTGCAGCACGAGCTGGGCCGCTTCCGGGATCGACATGAAATAGCGGATGATGTCCGGATGCGTGACGGTGATCGGTCCGCCGCTTGCGATTTGCTCGCGAAACTTCGGGATGACGCTCCCCGTGCTCCCCAGGACGTTGCCGAACCGAACCGCAACGAGTGAGGTCGAGGTCCGGCGCTGTAACGCCTGGCACACGGTTTCCGCGAGGCGTTTCGTTGCGCCCATCACGTTGGTCGGATTGACGGCTTTGTCGGTGGAAATCAGGACGAACTGGCTTGCTCCGTACTCGGCGGCGGCCGAGGCGACCACCCAGGTACCCAGCACATTGTTGCGCAACGCCACCCACGCGTTGTCGTTCTCCATGAGCGGCACGTGCTTGTATGCCGCGGCATGGAAC
>JBKJKJ010000222.1:0-16433 GCA_046597455.1 Burkholderiales bacterium | reverse complement strand
GCAAGCGCAGCTCGGGCTAACGGGCGAGGTCGCCGACCAGCGCGCTTCGCGTCGCGAAATTCTCGCGCGCGAGAAACCAACCGACGTGGCTCCAGAGAAATCCGTGCTGGCTCGCGGAATGTGCATCGGACGGCTCGTCGGCGTGGGCGTGATGATGGCGATGGTGCGAGACCCACCACAGCGGGCCGCGCTGCGCGGCACTCGCCCCGATGAGCGCGAAGATGAATTGCGCCGCGCGCGAGGTATGAAACGCCCGGTGCGCGAAGTAACGATGGTAGAAACCGGTGATGGCGAACATGCGAACGGCGTAGAGCGCGACGGCCACCGCTACCGCGGTGAAGCTCACGCCGACCCAGATCACCGCGAAGCACGCGAGGTGCAGCCCGATGAAAGGAAGCACACGCGTCCAGTCGATGCCGCTTCGCCCGGAGACCTGGACGTCCGCATTGGCGATGTCGTTATCGAACCATCGCGCAACCGTTTTCAGTTCCATTTCTGCGGCACCTTCTGTATTCGGCTCGCGTCGTAGCCCAACGCGACCGCTTTCGCGACGAGCCGCTGATAATCGGCGTCGGGTATCTGCGGGGTACGCGCCATGATCCAGAGGTAATCGCGTTTCTGCCGCGCGATGACGGTCTGGCTGTAGTCGTCGGCCACGTGGACGATCCGGTAATCGGCTTTGATCGGCCAGATGAACTGGATGCCCCACACCGCGTTCGTCTCGCGGTCGAGGACGAAGCCGCGCGACGTCAGTCGCTTTTGCTCGCCGTCGAAGCTGTCGGCGCGGTAGGTGAACGTGGTGGGGATCGTGCCGTCGGCGTCGAGACGATAGTTCTCGATCGAGTTGTGTGCGCCTTTCTCGATGAATGGCGGAATGTTCGCGATTACGTACCAGTCACCCATGAAGCGCTGCAGGTCGACGTGGCTCACTGCCTGCATCGGCGGCAGGTTGGTGCTCGCACATCCGGCCGTGAGCATCGCACTCGCCGCCACCGCTGCTGCTACCAGTTTCCATCGTGTTTTCATCGATTCATTCCTTTCAGGGGAGCCGGTATCGGAGCCGCCGCCCGCCGTCGAGCGGGGACTCGAGCGCGAGCCATTCGTGCTGCGCTGAATACCAGAGGTCTATGGGATGCTTCGAGCCCGTGATGCGATAGTGCGTGGCGGTGACGTCGGCGCCGCGCACAGTGAGCTTGTCCTGCCCGAGCTGAGTGATTTTCACGGCTTCGTATTCGCCGCTCTGGGCGTTGAGCAGCCGCGACTGGCGAAGAATCGCCGGATCCCAGTAGGCAAAAGTCATGACGCAGCCATCGAGCGACGAGCGCGCGCGCGTGGCCACGACCTTGAGGTGTCCGCCCTCGGAGACGGCTTTGACCGCGAGCTGCTCGCCGTTGTCGTCGGTGCGCGCGGTAAGCCCGGTCAGACAGCCTGCGCGCCACTCCTCTTTGGCCTCGTGCGTGTACCGGTAGGCGTTGAAGCCGAGCACCTTGACGTTGAAGCGCGCGTCGCTCGTCAGCTCGCTCGCGCCTTCGCGGTCGCGCTTCACGAAGCGATGCTGTCCGATCGGCGCATCGTCGAGAAAGACGCGAAAATCCCACACGCGCTCCGGCGCGGCACTCGCCGGGCTCGCGAACGCTGCGGCACCGAGTATCAGCATCGTCCCGGCGATGGCGCGGGCGCGGGTCATTGTTCCGTCCCGGCTCATTGTTCTATCCCCGTTGCGCGGGCGTTGCGGCGCGGCGGCCCCGGGAAGAATGCGTTGGTGCCCGCGATGTAGTCGCGATAGGCGGGGCGGCGCTCGCCAATGTCTTTTTCGAGCAGCGTGACACCCGACACCTTGAGCAGCAGGACGGTCATCAGGAGGGGCGAGATCACCGTCCACCAGCCGCCTGCCGCAAGTGCGACGAGATAGAAACCCCACCACACGCAGAACTCTCCGAAGTAATTCGGATGCCGGCTGTAGCGCCACAGCCCGCTGTCGAGGACGCGGCCGCGGTTGCCGGGCTCCCCCTTGAAGCGGGCGAGCTGGTAATCGGCGATCGCTTCGAATGCGATGCCGAATAAGACGAGCTCGATTCCCGCATAGTCGAGCATCCCCGCACCTTCCGGGTCGGCCAGGGCCGCGAGCAGCGGGGTCGATACGATCCACGCCAGCACCGCCTGGAGCAGGAAAACCAGGTAGACGCTTTTCAACGCGAAGCTCGGTTGGTTACGCGCGCGTATGGCTTGGTAGCGACGATCTTCGGGCTCACCCCAGCCGCGCCAGGTGATGTGGGCAGCGAGGCGCAATGCCCAGAGGCCCACCAGCGCGAGCAGCCATCCGGCGCGCGGGCCGGTGACCGGCAGAGTCACCGCGTACACGAGCGCGGCGCCGAATATGAGCAGCGACCACGCGCTGTCCACGATGCTCACATCGCGCTTCGCCACACTGACGATCCACGTGGCGAGCGCAAGGCACACGATCGCGGCGAGACCCGCCAGCGCCGCAAATCCGAAGCCCGGTGCGCTCATGCCGGCACCTTACTCATGCCGTTGTAGCGGCGCGCGACCGTCAAAAGCGCGGGCATGATGAGCGCCCAGCCGATCGACAGTGCAGCGAGCGCCGGCACGAATTCGACGAGATCGAGCGCGCCCAGCCGTGCTCCGCCCCAATAGGACAGCGGGCCGGCGACCGCGCCGAGAATCGCGGCCAGCTTCCATCGCCCCTGGAGCCAGTCGAGCGATGCGTTGAGCGTCATCGCGAACAGCGCCCACAGCGCGAGTATCCAGTGAGGTGCCGCGCCGGGGATCAGCGTGCCGGTCGGATAACCGACCCAGCCCGATGCCGCGAGCGCGCTGTCGAAGACGGCGCCGATGCCCACCGCGATTGCGATGAGCTTCAGTTCCTCGATCGGCCGTGTGGCGAACCCGATGTGCAGCGCGACGATGACGGCAGCGACCGCGGTCCCCGCGGCCGGCACGCCGTGGGCCGCACCCAGCACGCACGCGAACCACCCGAGCTGGAACGCAGCGAAATTCGCCAGCAGGCGCCACGCGGGTCGATCGTTCGCCGCCAGGCCTGCCGTCGGTGCGCTGCTCATCCGCGACGCTCGAAGAGATAATGGCTGACCCACCACTGTTCTCCCTTCTCGTAGCCGAAGAGCTCGGCGCACGACATGAAGAAGACGCGCCAGCGCATCCACCACTGCGTGGCCGCATCGGTGCCGTAGGTCTGCTCGAGGAGTGGCCACACCGCATCGCGGCGCGCATCCATGTTCGCTAGCCACGCGTTCGCGGTGCGTTCGTAATGGCTCCCGTTCCAGCGCCAGCGCCGTACGAGCTTCAGATCGTCCTGGAAGTGCAGCGCGAGGTCGTCGGCAGGCATCATGCCTCCGGAGAAGAAGTGGCGGCTCATCCAGTCGCTCGAATCTTTCTCCACGAACGGATACGACGTCGAGCGATGCACGAAGACGTGCATGAAAAACCGTCCGCCGGGCTCGAGCCAGCCGCTCACGCGACGAAACATCTCGGGCCAGTTGCGCATGTGCTCGAACATTTCCACCGAGACGATGCGGTCGAAGCGCTGCTCGATGTCGAACCCGTTCATGTCACACGTGAGCACGCGCACGTTGCCCAGGTTGCGGCGCGCGGCTTCAGCCTCGATGTATTCGCGCTGCGAGTTGGAGTTCGATACCGCCGTGACGCGGCTGGCGGGGTAGTGGCTCGCCATCCACAGGGTGAGCGAGCCCCATCCGCACCCGAGCTCGAGCACGTCCTGGCCGTCGGCGAGCCCGGCGCGCTCGCAGGTGGCTTTCAGGGCAGCGGTTTCGGCCGCCTCAAGGCTGTCGATGCCCTCGCCCCACCAGCACGAGCTGTATTTGCGGTGAGGACCGAGAACCTGTGCGAAAAACCCCGCAGGCACTTCGTAATGCTGCTCGTTGGCTTTACCGGGGACGAGCGCGACCGGCGCGCGGGCGAGCTCGCTGGCGAAAGCGTGGGCGTGCTCCGCGGCGCTTTCGGCGTCATTCGCGCCGATCTCGTCCAGGCGCTCCCGCACGAGCCTGCGGATGCCGGCGCGGATGAACGCGTCGGGAATCAGGCCCTGCTCGATCCCGCTGATCGCGAGGTTGGTCACATTCTTCAAGTGTGGAGCTCCTTGTAACGAGATGCCATGGTCCGAAAGCGCTGCGCCTTTGCGGAATTCGTGCCTGCCCTTGGTCTACGGGCGGCCGGGCCTTTTGGATGTAAGCCGCGGCAACGAAGCGTCTGGTATGCGGGTAACCCGCTGAATTTGCGGCAGACTGGTGCCGACGGCTAAACTGGTGCGAATGGCCCGCGGCATCCAATCGGAAGCTTTGGGCGTATCCATACCGGGCGGCGCGGATTGCGCAGCCCTTTCAGAGGCACGCGATGCTCGACGATCAGGTCGTAAAAAAACTGCTGTTGCATACCGCCGCACGTGACGAAGGGTCGGCCGATGCGTTCGAGCGCCTGTACAGGATGTGCGCGCCGCTGCTCCTGGGCGTCGCGCAGCGTGTGGTCGGCCGGCGGGAAATCGCGGAGGAGGTCTTGCACGACGCTTTCGCGACGATCTGGCGCAAGGCCGAGTCGTTCGACGTCTTCGCTACCCAGCCGGTGGCTTGGATGGTCACGATCGTGCGCAACCGTGCGATCGACGTCAGATCGACGCACGATGTCTCGCGAGTCGATTCCTATCACGATGCGCTCGACGACGACCCTGACGGCGCGCTCGACCGGCTGTTCGACTGGACGCCGCCGCCGGACGACGCTGAAGACAAGCGCCGCGCTTCAGGCTGGCTGCGCGAATGCCTGTCGCGCCTTCAGGCCGTCGAGCGCCAGGCACTGGTTCTCGCGTACGAGCACGGCCTCAGCCACGGCGATCTCGCAGCGCACCTGCGCAAGCCGCTGGGTACCGTCAAAACGTGGGTTCGCCGCGGCATGGAGAATCTGCGCCAGTGCGTCGAGACCAGCATGGGGGCCGGACGATGAAAATCGGTGAAAGCGCATGGCTGGATGCTTTGTCCGGGGAATACATCGTCGGGACGTTGCGCGGCGCGGCGCGGCGCCGCTTCGAGCGCGCGCTGCGCGAAGAGCCGCAGGTGGCCCTGCGGCTCCAGCATCTGGAACGAACTTTTGCGCCGAGGTATACGAAGATGATCGATGTGCAACCGTCACCGCAAAGCTGGAAGCGGCTGGAGCGCGAGCTCGACCTGTCGCGCTACCGCACACCCTGGCATCGCCGCCTGGGGGTCTGGCGCACTCTGGCGGGAGCGGCGACTGCGGTGCTGGTGTTCGCAATCGGTTTCCAGACGCTGCGGCCCGTTCCGACCGAGCCTGCGCCGGTTCAGATCGCGCAGCTCGAAGGCAAGACCGCCGACGCCCGCGTTACCGCAGCGCTTTCGCCCGACAGGAATACGCTCCAGCTGCGTGCGGCGCGCCCGGTCGTGGCAGGACCTGCGCAAAGTTACGAGTTGTGGCTGATCCCGGCCGAAGGCGGTGCGGCGTTGTCGCTTGCCGTGCTCGGCAACCTGGACGCGCGAGTCCCTGTCGCGCCCGCACATTCGAAGCGCCTGGTGCCGGGCGCCAAGCTTGCGATCAGCGTCGAGCCCGCGGGCGGCTCGCCGACGGGTGTAGCAACGGGGCCGATCATCCTGGTGGGGCAGATCAGTATTTAGTGGCGCGTCGCACCGAAACGTCCGTGCGCCACGGGATCGCCACGGCGCGCCGCGCCTCGCGATGACACCAAGCTGTAGGGTCATTGCGACGGCGCTTCGCACGTCGCGATGCCCCCACTGACGGTCCTTGCGGAAAGGCGCCGATGAAGCGATCCCGAGGCGCTCGCAGCGTATACGTGGGAGCACTGGCTCACCCCGGCCGTGGCGCCTGGCGAAGGCTTATTCGATGTCACGAGCGCTGCCCCGCGCCCGCCTTCAGACTTGCTGCGGTGCCCTCACGAACGCCGCCACGTCGTCGAGGACCGGCGCGATTCCGCGAAAAGGCGCAGCGAGTGCGCCGACGAGCTTCGCATGACTGACACCCGGATAGGCGATCTCGCGGACCGCAACGCCGTGCTTGCGTAACTGGATCGCCAGCCGCGTGCTGTTGCCGGGATCGACCGTCCGATCGGCGTCACCGGTGATGAGGAGCGCGGGTGGATCGTCTCGCGAGACGAAATGGATCGGCTGGGTGGCAGGCGAGGTATTCGGAAAGCCGAACACCGCTTTGGAGATTTCACCGGTCAGCGGCAGGAAATCGTAGGGACCGGCAAGGCCGATCAGTCCTCGAATCTGCTTCGGTTCGACATCCACCGAGCGCAGGTATTGGGGGTCGAGCGCAAGCATCGCGGCGTTGTATGCGCCTGCCGAATGGCCCATCAGGAAAACCCGCTTCGGGTCTCCGCCGAATCGGGCGATGTTGTCGAGCGTCCAGCGTACCGCCGCGGCGCCGTCGTGCAGGAAATCCGGGAAGCGCACTTCGGGGTAGAGGCGATAGTCGGGCAGCACGGCGACGAACCCTTTGGACGCCAGCGCTTCCCCGACAAACAGATAATCGCCGCGCTGGCCCGCGTTCCAGTTGCCGCCATAGAAAAACACCACCACGGGCGCGCCGCGCTCAGCTTGTGCAGGCTGATAGACGTCCAGGCGTTGGCGCGGCAGCTCGCCGTACGGGAGGGCGTCGGTTGCCCGAAAGTTGCTGGAAGGAACCAGACCGTTGACGATCTTGAACGGAGAGCAGCCGGCGAGCAGCGCGGCGCCGCCCGCGAGCGACGCGCGCAGAAAGCCGCGCCTGCGGTGCGACAGTAGGATTTTCATCGGGGCGAGCTCGTGGTGAAAGTAATGGCGGGTATACGGCTGACCGGCTTCAGTGGATGAGTGGGGTGAGCTCGGGCGCCGAGCCTCAAGCTTCGTTCGTCATTTGAAAAAAAACAACCCCGGTTTACGGGGTTGTTGTAACGCTCACAGCGTCCTGCTTCAAGGGTAGATGTGCTCGCCCTTGCTGTTCTTCCATTCCTGCGCCAGATACCTCGCGTCTTCTTCCGAGCGCGGCCGCACACCCATCAGGATGCCGCCTTCCTTGATGCCCTGCTCGTAATGCTTGACGCGTTCTTCGGGTATGCCCCACCCGATCAGCGCGCCGAGCAGGCCGCCGGTCACTGCACCTGCGCCCGCACCTGCAAGCGCGGCCACGGCAGGACCCGCGATCACCAGACCAAGACCCGGAATCACGAGCGACGTGCCCACGGCTGCGATCGCTGCCGCAATGGCGCCGAGCGTGCCGCCGATCGCGCCGCCGACACCTGCGCCTTCAGCCGCCTTGTTGCCGAGCTCGGTCGTTGCGGTGCCCGAGAAATGACGCTTGCGCGTGTCGTCCGACATCGCCAGGTTCACGTCGCTAACGTCGTAGCCGCGAGCGGTAACCGATTGATAGGCGCGTTCGGCGCTGTCCCTGTCTCTGAAAAGACCGGTGACCATCGTGGGGTGTTTCATATCAGCCATGTTTGATTCCCTTTTCAAGTGGATTTCGTGTCTCGGCTCATCGCATGGTGCGGCCGATCAATCAGAACATAGCGAAAGGCGTGCCGGGCACCGAAAAAAAGCGCGTACGCGTCATAGGCACAGCGGCGTGTGCGCGGGGCGGCCGCCACTGCAAGCGATGTACCGGTGAGTTAACCGTGCGTGTCGCGGCTGTCGGACGGCGCGTCTTCGCGTTCGGTGAGGCTGTAGTCACGAATGATCGACGCGACGCGCAATCGGTAATCGCTGAAAACGCCCGCGCGGCCTTGTGCCTGCGCCTGGCGATGCCCGGGCAGGTTGCGCCACGCGCGCACCGCGTCCTCGTCGCGCCAGAACGAGAGCGAAAGGAACTTGCCGGGTGTGGACAGGCTTTCGAAACGCTCGATCGAGACGAAGCCGTCGATTTTCTCCAGATCGGGGCGCAGCGCGGCTGCGATGTCGAAATACTCCGCGGAGCGGCCCTGCGCCGGCCACACTTCGAATATCACGGCGATCATGATTGCGCTCCTTCCGGTTGAAGCCAGATAGTAAGACGGTCCGCGGCACGGGTGCGACCCAAAGAAAAAGGCTGTCCGAAAGCAGCCTTTTGTACGGGCACCGAAGGCTACTTGGCGAGCCCCATGCGTTTGGCTACGTCCATGTAGGCGTGGGTGCGCTCTCGCATGAAGGGCTCCATCCTGTCCACGCCGACGTTGACGAGCTCGAAGCCGCTTTTGGCCGCAAGCGCTTTCATTTCCGGATCGTTGTTGATCGATGCCCAGAGATCGGACATGCGCTTGCGCGCGTCCGCCGGCGTCGACCTGGGCATGCCGATGCCGCGATACGCGCCATCGACCCAGTTGAAGCCGAGCTCCTTGAAAGTCGGTGTGTCGGGCAGCAGCGGATGACGCTGGTCCATCGCCACTGCAATCGCACGCAGCTTTCCCTTGTTGTTGATGGCGAAAGCGGAATAGGACATCGCGCCGCTCACATGCGAGCCGAGCACCGCCGTCGAGAGGTCGCCCGTGCCCTTGAAAGGAACGTATGTCGTTTTGATGTTCGCGACCTGGTTGAGTTTTTCATGCGCGGCATGATTCGCGGAATTGGTTCCCGAACCAGCGAGCGTCAGGTCGCCGGGCTTCGCCTTGGCCATTTTCACCAGATCCTGGAACGTTTTGATCGGGCTCGATTCGGGAACGATGATCGCGTCGGGCGTGTAGTGAAACCAGTACACCGGGGTGATATCCGCAGTCTTGTATTGCACCTGGCCTTCGAGCGGCTGGAGCACGATATGCGGCAGGTTGATGCCGACGATGTTGTAGCCGTCGCCCGGCAACTGGTTGATCTGTGACCACATGAGTCCGCCGCCGGCCCCCGGCTTGTATTGCACGATGGTCTCGATGGTCGGACATTTCTTTTTAAGCACTGCCTGCTGGTGGCGCGCCGAGAGGTCGGACTCTCCGCCCGCGGGAAAGGCCTGCCAGTACATCACGTTCTTCTCGGGACAGGCCTGGGCTAAAGCGGGTGCAGCGGAAAACGCGGCAGCCATTCCAGCGATTGCGGCAGCGAAGCGACGTCTATTCACAAACTCCTCCTTTTATTGGGATTGGGACACTGAATCGGGTGGCGACGATACCATGCCGGGGCGCCGTCATTACACGGGGTGTCCGTCTTCCACCCCGCACCCGGGGGGCGATCGGCAGTAGTACGGTCACTGCATGTCGAGCGCCCGCACATTCTTTTTCACACGGCACGCCTCGACGTGCTGGCGCAGCAGCTCGAGCACATGTTCGCCTTGGCTCACCGCGCGCAGGGTGATGACGCGGTCCGACGTCTCGGCGGTGCGGATCGTGATGTTGCTCAGCGAAAAAAGTCGCAGCCAGAAAGGCTGCTCGAGGCGGTAGTCGCGCACGCGGTAAAGCTCGAGCTCGTCGAGCTGCTTGTTGAGCACGCCCTGTCGCAGCCTCAGCCGCTCGGTGGTGAGCTCGTAGCGGATGTTCCTCACCACCAGCCATTTCCAGATCGCGATGAAGATGGGAATCACGAGCCACGACAGCAGCCCGCAGATGACATACGCGGGCACGTTGGTGAGCTGGGAGGGTGAGCCCCGCCATGCCACGGGTTCGGTCGGAAGCACGCTCATGCCAGCGGGAGTACGCGCAATTGGGCGGGGTCTATCCCGACATGGATCGGTTCGTCCGGCTGGTGTGTCAGGTGGCCGATGTAATGCGGCTCGTCGGCGATCATCGTCGTCCCGGGCAGCCTGATGCTGTAGCGCACGAACTGGCCGACGAATTCGCGCTCCGCGACCGTCCCGGCGATCCACACGCGGTTCGGCGTGCCGGGAAGCGCTGCGAGCGCGAGCGTATGGGGCCGCAGCGCGATTTCCACTTCGCCGGCCCTGATGGCCTGCGGCACCGTAAAGCGCCCGAGCGCGGGCGAGTCGATGATGCTGCCGTCGGCCGCGGCTTCCACGCGACCGGGCAGGAGGTTGATGCTGCCGACGAAATGCGCGACGAAGCGGTTGGCCGGGTTGTCGTAGAGGTCCACAGGCGTGCCGACCTGCTGGATGACACCCTGATCCATGACGGCGATGCGGTCGGCCGTGGTCATCGCTTCTTCCTGGTCGTGCGTGACGAAAATCGTGGTGATGCCCAGCTTGCGCTGCAGGGCGCGCAGCTCGTTACGCATCTGCACGCGAAGCTTCGCATCGAGGTTCGATAACGGCTCGTCGAGCAGCAGCACCTGCGGTTCGACCGCGATCGTTCGGGCGAGCGCGACGCGCTGCTGCTGCCCGCCTGAAAGCTGGCTCGGCCTGCGGGCTGCGTATTCGCTGAGGCTCACCAGCGCGAGCGCCGCCTTCACCTTCGCGTCGATCTCGTCTTTCGGGAGCTTTCGTTCCTCGAGCCCGAAAGCGACGTTCTGGCGCACCGTCATGTGAGGCCACAGTGCGTAATTCTGGAACACCATGCCGACGTTGCGCTGCCATGGCGGCACGCCGGAGACGTCTCGGCCGTCGATCAGCAGCCGCCCCGATTGCGCCGCATTGAATCCTGCGATGAGCCGCAGCAAGGTGGATTTGCCGGATCCCGACGGCCCGAGCAGCGCAAAGAACTCGCCGGGCTCGATGACGAGATTGATGTCTTTGAGCACGACGTTCGTGCCGTAGCTCATGGCGATGTTCTGCGCTTCGACTTTGACTTTGTTCATCGGGTTAATGTCGATTCGTGGCGTGAGGCATGTCATTCATCGCTGTCAATGCCAGAAGCGCGATGACGGCGTGTTTTATCGGTGTCATTGCGAGGACCGCCGTGACGAAGCAATCCCGAGGCGCTCGCTGCTTTGCGCGCGCAAGCGAGGACGATCTTGCGTGCGCCACTGCATCGCCACGTCTCTGCAGGCTGCTCGCGACGGTCTCTCCATTGTCGGCCTGCCAGGACGTCATAGCTTGTCCAGGTCCACGGCGCGGCTGCGCAGGAAGCGATGAGACAGATACGTGCCCAGCGCGACGATCAGCACCGCGAGCACGCCGAGTGCGGCGCCGGGCCCCCGCCCGGCCGCGGACTGCATGTACAGGTAGATGCCGTAAGACATCGGCGCGGACGACTGCGAAGTGGTTAGCATGATCGTCGCGGAAAGCTCGACCGCAGCGGTCATGAAGCTTGTCACGAAGCCCGCAAGCATGCCACCCGCCATCAGCGGCACGACGATCCGGGTGATCGTTCGATGCTTGGTCGCGCCGAGATTCTCGGCCGCCTCTTCAAGCGACACGTGAAGCTGCTGGAGTGCGGCCATGCAGGCGCGCAGCGCATACGGCAGGCGGCGCACGGCGTAGGCGATCACCAGCAGCAGCCACGATGAAGTCAGCAGGTCGCCGCCGAAAGGCAGCTCCACACCGCGGAAGGTGCGCAGATAGCCGATCGCGAGCACCACGCCCGGAATCGCCAGTGCCGCGCTGGCCATGAAATCGAGCGTATGCCGAAACGGCACGCGCGTGCGCAGGATGATGTAGGCGATGGCCGTGCCGAGCACGACGTCGATCGTGGCCGCGAGCCCGCAGTAGAGCAGCGTGTTCCAGATCATCATCGGGGAATCCTCGACGACCGTCGCGTAGTGCTGGAGCGTGTAGGCGTCGGGCAGCACGCTGAAGCTCCAGACTTTTCCCAGCGACAGCAGCAGGATCCCGATGTGGGGCGTGAGCACGAGGAGCAGCACGAAGGCGATCCAGCCGTAGGCGAGGAACGCCTGGCCGGGCGAGAGCTGGCGCTTCGCGAGGCTGGAACCGCCGCGCTGGAGCGTGGCGTAGTCGCGTCCCTTGAGCGCGAGGGCCGAAGCCCACAGCGCGAACAGCGAGAATGCAATCATCAGTACGCTGATCACGTAGCCCACGGGGTCTTCGATCCCGACCGAGGTGATGCGCAGATACGCCTGCGGCGCGAGCATGTTGGTGACGTTCAGCACGAGGGGCGTGCCCAGATCGTCGAAGACTTTCACGAAGACCAGCGACGCGCCTGCGACATAACCGGGCATCGCCAGCGGGAAAACGATACGGCGGAAAAGCCGGAAGCCGCTCGCGCCGAGGTTCTGCGCCGACTCTTCCATCGCGCTGTCGATGTTGCCGAGCGCGACGACGAGGTTCATGAGGATGAACGGGAAGTAGTGCAGCGACTCGACGAAGATGACGCCGTTGAGTCCGTCCATGAGCGGCAGGCTCACGCCGAACGCGTCGTTGAGCAGCAGGTTCACCGAGCCGCTGCGCCCAAAGATGAGCTGCATCGCGACCGCGCCGACGAAAGGCGGCATGATCAGCGGCAGCACGCCGAGCGTCTGGATGAGCAGCGCGCCGCGGAACCTGAAGCGCACCGTGAAGTAGGCGAGCGGCACCGCGATCAGCGTGGCCACCACGACCGACATCAGCGCCACATAGAGGCTGTTCCAGAACGATTCGCGCATGAGCGAGATCTGGAAGAACGACTGGAAATGGGAGAGCGTGAAACCGCCTGCGGGCTCGGCGAACGCGACGTAGATCACCGTCACCACCGGCACCACGAGAAAGACCAGCAGGAAGGCCGCGATGAGCACCGCCAGCGCGAGTTGGGTGGGGGTGTAGCCCCGGCCGTGCGCGGCCCCGGAACCCGGCGCGGCGACGCCTGAGGCGGCGCTCACCTCGCGATCCGGACGCGTGGCTGCGCCGTCATTGCGGAGCAGCCCGGCCGTCGCGCCCGCGCCGAGCGAAAGGGCATCGCGCGTGCACCGTCAACACGAACGCCGGTATGCGATCGCATGACGACCCGGTGGGTCGAGGCTGCGGGCTCACCGCGCCATGGATGCCGCCTGCCTGGCGAGCTCTTCGGCGCGCGCGTAGTTTTTCTTCGCAACGCTGTTCCAGTATTCCTCGAGTCCGGTGATCTGTTTGGTTTTCGAGGCATCGCGCTTGGTGTCGCGGAACAGCGTCAGGAATTCCTTGTCCTTCGCTTTCTCCTCCCCGACCACCGGCGAGAATGCAAGCTCGCGCGCTTCGGCGAGCAGCTTCATCGCAGGCGGGTTGTTCTTGCCGGCAAGCCTGGCCGTGGCGTCGTGGATCGCCTTGGTGGCTGCGACGAGATCCTTGTGACGGAACGTGATCGTCTGATCGAAGATCGAGCTCACCACGTAATACCGCGCTTCGGACAGGTCGGCGTCGAAATTCACTTTCGCTTTGATTTTGCCGCCGAACGGATTCGGATAATCCTTCGGCGCTTTGGCGTAAACCGCAGGCAGCACGGGAAGGCGCCTGATCTTCGGGTCGAGCAGGAGCTCCTGGCCTTCCTGGGACAGGGTGAATGCGATGAACTTCTTCCCGAGGTCTGCATTTTTCGCGTTCGCGATGAGGCCGATGTTGGCCGGGACGATGGCGGTGACCGAAGGGTAGACGAATTCGACCGGGAAACCCGAAGCCTTGGCCGAGAGCCCGAAGAAATCGATGACCAGCCCGATCCCGAACTGGCCGTTGTTGACCCCGTCAGGCACGCCGAAGCTGCGCTCGGTGATGGCGGCGCTGTTGCCTGCGATCTGGAGCAGCTGCGCCCAGCCTTTGTTCCAGCCTTCGCCCTGCAGTATCGTTTCCACTGTGAGATGCGTGGTGCCCGAGCGCGAGGGCGAGGACAGCGCCACATGGCTGAAGTACGCGGGCTTGATCAGGTCCGCCCATTCGCGCGGCTCGGGAAGCTTGTTCGCTTTGAGATACCGCGTGTTCCACATCAGGCCGTAGCCCGCGAGCGCCTGTCCGTAGTAGTAGCCCTGCGGATCGTTGATGGGATAGGTGCCGATTTTCGCCGGAACCACCGGATTGCGGCCGTCGTATTTCTGCAGCAGCTTGTCCTTGGAGAGCACCTCGAAAGCGTCCGGCGCGGAAGCCCAGAAGACGTCGGGCTTGTTGTTCGCCGCCGCTTCCCTTACGTATGCGACGCCCGCTGAAGTGCCTTTGTTCAGCACTTCGACCTTGACCCCGGGATTGCGCGTCTCGAACGCTTTCTTGTAGACCTCGGTCAGGTCCTTGGGGAAGGACGTGACAATGGTCAGGACCTGCGCATTGAGGCTGAGGGGCAGCGCTGCCAGGAGCGCGGCGCCCAGGAAACGCCCGAAGAGGCGCCCGAAAAACCCGTACTTCATTGTTTTCTCCTCCATTGATCGGGATCAGGGTGGCCTGAGACCGATTATCCGGGGCTGGTCCCGGTTTGTGTGGACTGATATTACAATTCCGTCCCCATGAAAGCTAGAAGGCGGAGACGCCCGTCTGCTTGAAAATGTCGTATCGAGCCCTCATCTCATGACGGCTCATCCAGGAGATTCAAAAAATGGCAGAAACGCAGTCCCGCGAGACGCTGGGCTTCCAGGCGGAAGTCAAGCAGCTCCTGAAGCTCATGATCCACTCCCTGTACAGCAACAAGGAGATTTTCCTTCGCGAGCTCGTCTCGAACGCATCCGACGCCTCCGACAAGCTGCGCTTCGAAGCGCTGACCGATAAAGCGCTGTACGAGAGCGATCCGGACCTGAAGATCCGCATCAGCTTCGACCCGGCTGCGCGCACGCTAACCGTTTCGGACAACGGCATCGGCATGTCGCGCCAGGAAGTCATTTCGAACATCGGCACGATCGCCAAGTCGGGCACGCGCGAATTCTTCGACAAGCTCACGGGCGACGAAGCGAAAGATGCGAGCCTCATCGGACAGTTCGGCGTGGGTTTTTATTCGACGTTCATCGTGGCCGACAAGGTCACGGTGCAGACGCGCCGCGCCGGGCTCACCGCCGAGCACGGCGTGAAGTGGGAATCGGACGGCAGCGGCGAATACACCATCGAAACGATCGAGCGCGCGGCGCGCGGCACCGAAGTGACGCTGCACCTGCGCGAAGGTGAGGACGAGCTGCTGAACGGCTACCGCCTGCGCACGATCGTGCGCAAGTATTCCGATCACATCACCCTGCCCATCCTCATGAAGAAGGAGGAGTGGAACAAGGACAAAAACGAGAACGTCGTCACGGAAGAAGACGAGACGGTCAACCAGGCCGGCGCGCTGTGGGCGAGACCCCGCAACGAGATCACCGAAGAGCAGTATCACGAGTTCTACAAGCACGTCGCGCACGACTTCGAGGCGCCGCTTGCGTATACGCACAACAAGGTCGAAGGCACGAAGGAATACACCCAGCTCCTCTACATTCCCGCGCGCGCGCCGTTCGACCTCTACGATCGCGAGCACCGCCGCGGCATCAAGCTGTACGTGCGGCGCGTGTTCATCATGGACGACGCCGAGCACCTCATGCCGGTGTACCTGCGCTTCGTGCGCGGGGTAATCGATTCGAGCGACCTGCCGCTCAACGTCTCGCGTGAAATCCTGCAGGAGTCGCGCGATGTCGAAATGATCCGCGCGGGCTCGGTCAAGCGGGTGCTTTCGATGCTCGACGACCTCGCCGAGAACCACAAGGAAAAGTACGCGACGTTCTGGAAGGAGTTCGGCAAGGTCCTCAAAGAGGGGCTCGGGGAGGATCACGCGAACCGTGAGCGCATCGCGAAGCTCGCGCGGTTCTCATCGACGCACGCCGACAGCGCAGAGCAGGACGTAGCGCTCGCCGATTACGTCGGACGCATGAAGGAAGGCCAGGGCAAGATTTACTACATCGCAGCCGAGACCCTGGCGGCGGCGAAGAACAGCCCGCACCTGGAGATCTTCCGCAAGAAAGGCATCGAAGTCCTGCTCCTGACCGACCGCGTCGACGAGTGGGCGGTGTCCTTCCTGACCGAATTCGACAGCAAGCCGCTGCAGAGCATCGCCAAAGGCGGGCTCGATCTGGGTACGCTCGCGGACGAGACGGAGAAAAAAGAGCAGGAGAAAGACGCCGGCGAGAACAAGGATCTCATCGAGCGCATCAAGAAGACGCTGGGCGACAAGGTCAAAGACGTGCGCGTAACGCTGCGTCTGACCGAATCCCCCGTATGCCTGGTCGCCGACGAGCACGATATGGGCATGCACATGGAGCGCCTGCTCAAGGCGGCGGGCCAGCAGGTGCCGGGCTCCAAGCCGATCCTCGAGGTCAATCCGCACCATCCGCTCATGGAGCGCCTGAAAAACGAGTCGGACGAGGCGCGCTTCGGCGACTGGAGCCAGGTGCTGCTCGACCAGGCGGTGCTCGCCGAAGGCGGCCAGCTCGAAGACCCCGCGGGTTTCGTGAAGCGCCTGAATCAGCTCGTGCTCACGCTCGAGCAGCGCTAGGAGCTCCGCTCAAAAATCCCCCTGATCGGCCGTTATAGCTGCATGGGCCGGGCGCCGCCCGGCGCAAGCCGTGATACGGGGGTTTCGTGAAGGATCTGGGCGAGTGGGACGGTTTCGCGGATTTGCAGCGCCCCCGGCGCGGCAAACCCGTTGCTGCCGCCCATTTGCGCCTGGGCGAGATCCTCGTCGCGAC
>JBKJKJ010000148.1:0-14206 GCA_046597455.1 Burkholderiales bacterium | reverse complement strand
AACAACGCCCTTCATGCTTCGACTTCACAGCGTTACGCTCAGCACGAACGGAAGGCGAAATATGATGCGAACTTCAGCATCACTACGCTAGGCGGTAACGTCGGCCGGCGCGTCTTCCAGCGCAGAGGTCATCGCGTCATCGACCGTTTCGAGCCATACGAACTCGAGCTTGTCGCGCGCCTCGGCGGGCACGTCCTCGAAATCGCGTCGATTGCGCTCGGGCAGCATCACGCGCGTAATGCCGGCGCGCATGGCGGCGAGGACTTTCTCCTTCACCCCGCCGATGGGGAGCACGAGACCGCGCAAGCTGATCTCGCCGGTCATCGCCGTGTCGCTGCGCACCGGACGCTGCGTGAGCAGCGAGGTCAGCGCGAGAAACATCGCCACACCCGCGCTGGGGCCGTCTTTGGGCGTGGCGCCCGCGGGCACGTGCACGTGTATGTCGGATTTCTCGAGCAGGGCGGCCTCGATACCGAGGTGGGCGCTGCGTGCCTTCACGAGCGACAGCGCCGCCTGAGCGCTCTCCTTCATGACGTCACCCAGTTGCCCGGTCAGGATGAGCTTCCCGTTGCCCGGCGTGCGCGCGGCCTCGATGAACAGGATGTCGCCGCCCACCGGCGTCCACGCCAGGCCCGTCGCCACGCCCGGCACGCTGGTGCGCATGCGCACTTCGGACTCGTGCTTCTTCGCACCGAGGATTGCGTGCAGGTCGTTGGCGTCGATCCGCACCTGCTGCACCTCGCCTTCGGCAATCCTCACCGCAACGTTGCGCAACACCGCGCCGATCTCGCGCTCGAGATTGCGCACGCCGGCCTCGCGGGTGTAATCCGCGACGATCGAGCGTAAAGCGTCCCCGGTGATTTCGCACTGGGCTTTGGTGAGCCCGTTCGCGGAAAGCTGCCGGTCCACGAGATAGCGCGTGGCGATTTCGAGCTTCTCCTGCTCCGTGTAACCCGCGAGCTGGATGATCTCCATGCGGTCGCGCAACGGGCCCGGGATGGTATCGAGCACGTTCGCCGTACACAGAAACATCACCGTCGACAGATCGTACGGCACGCCCAGATAGTTGTCCCTGAACGTCGAGTTCTGCTCGGGGTCGAGCACTTCGAGCAGCGCCGAGGACGGGTCTCCATGGAAGGATCCGCTTCCGAGCTTGTCGATTTCGTCGAGCATCATCAGGCAGTGCTTGGTGCCGGCTTTGCGTATGCCCTGGATGATGTTGCCCGGCAAGGCGCCAATATAGGTGCGGCGGTGCCCGCGAATCTCCGCTTCGTCATGCACGCCGCCGAGGCTCACGCGAACGAATTCGCGCCCCGTCGCGCGCGCGATGCTCTGGCCGAGCGAAGTCTTGCCCACGCCGGGCGGACCGACGAAGCACAGAATGGGACTCTTGCCGCTCGGATTGAGCTTGCGCACCGCGAGGTATTCGAGGATGCGCTTTTTGATCTTCTCCAGTCCGTAATGATCAGCGTCGAGGACGCGCCTCGCCTCTGAAATCGCGATCGCATCCGCCCCGGCATTTTTCCAGGGCAGCTCGGCCAGCCACTCGAGGTAGGTGCGCACCATCGAGTGCTCGCCCGACGCTTCGGGCATACGCTCGAGGCGCTTGAGCTCCTTGCGCGCCTGCTTCTCGACCTCCTCGGGCATTCCGGCTTCGGCTATCGCTTTTCCGAGCTCCTCGAACTCCGCCTTGCCTTCCTCGTCGTCGCCGAGCTCTTTCTGGATGGCACGCATGCGCTCGCGAAGCATATGTTCACGGCTGTGCGATTCCATCGACTCGCGGGTGCGCTCGTCGATCTCGCGCGAGAGCTTGAGGACCTCGACGCGGCGGGCGAGGTGATCGAGCAGCTTGTCGAGGCGCGCGCGCAGGTCGAACGTCTCCAGCAGCGCCTGCTTCTCTTCAGGCGTTGCGTCCATCAGCCCCGAGACCAGGTCGGCGAGCAGCGCGGGCTCCTCGACGTTCTGTAATGCCACGACCATTTCTTCAGGCACTTGCGGCAGCAGGCGCAGGATTTCGATCGCGCGCTGCTTCAGGCTCAGTGCGCGGGCTTCGACCTCGGCGTCGCGGACTTCAGGCGGCGTGATGCGCTCGATACGTGCGACGGGGAAATCCCAGCCTTCGAGGAATTCGATGACGCGAAACCGCTCCTCGCCCTGCGCGACCACGTGGTGCGAGCCGTCGGCACCCGTGATGTAACGCAGTACGTTCGCGGTCGTGCCGACCCAATGCATGTCGTCGGACCGGGGTTCATCGATATCCGGTTTGGTCTGCAAAAGCACGCCGAGCGGTTTCTGCAGGCGTGCCGCTTCCTGAGCCGCGCGGCGCGATTTCTCGCGTCCTATCGTGATCGGCATGACGACACCGGGGAAGAGGACGAGGTTGCGCGTCGGCAGGACGATGAGCGCGTCATCCGGCAGCGGTTTCGACTGGCGCGTGTCCGTGCCGCCTGCCGGCGCCTCTACGGGATTGCCGGCCTGGACCGCATCGGCCTGGCTCGGTACATCGACGGGCTGCGGCGCCTCGACGTTGCGCGGCAGATCGTCCGCAGCGGCCCGCACAATCCCGTTCTGGTTATACGCTTTGCTGTTCATTGTCTTCAGATGACCTTGCGCAAATTGAGTAAAAGACAACCGTTCACCATTTCCCGCTGCACGACTTCGAATGGCACCGCGGGCAACTGTATGCGCCGCTCGAAATAGCCGTAGGGAATTTCGAGCCGACGCACGGTGCGCGCGGTGGGTGCAAACGGCACATCGCAACTCGCACGCACGACGATGCTGCTCGAATCGGCCAGAACTTCGACACACTCGGGCGCCACGCCCGGCAGCGCCACGATGATGACGTAGCGCTCGTCGTCCTCGAAAACGTTGACGGGCGGCTCCCAGGCCGCGCGGGCGCCCCTCGCCGCACTCGGACGAAAAAACGCCCGATGCAGACGCTCGGCCTGCTCGATGAGCTGGCAGGCTTCGGTCCACATCCAGGCACTCGGATGACGGGTTGGCATAGGTCTTTGTATTTGATTCTAAAAATCCGGACGCGGAAATCGGCGCACGGTCCGGGACTCAACACTGAAGCGGGCACTAAAAAGCTATATGGGGACGGCTCGCCCGATTTAAAGCAAATGCCAGACCTCGAAGGGGGTGGCCCGGCGTTTCGCGCCCGCGATTCAGCGCGCCGGCGGCTTCCGAACGAATCGCGCAGGCAGGGTCGATGCGTCTTGCGCACCCAGACCGTCGCGCGAGGCTTCGTCGAAACACGCCAGTGCGCGCGCAGTCACCGGCAGATCCGCGCCGAGCGCCTCCCCTTCCTCGATCATGGTGCGCAGGTCTTTGCGTATGGAGTCCACATCGAATGTGACCGGTGTAACCTCCTTGCCGTTCAATGCCGCTGCGATGGCGGGCCCGCGCGCCTTGAGCACGTTCGGACCGCCCGACGTATCGGACAGGATGTCGACGACCCGCGCAGGATCGAGGCCGAGGGATTTCACGAGGAGCAGCGCTTCGCCGAGTGCCTGCCAGTAGACGAGTAGCGGCAGGTTGATGGCAAGCTTCATGCGCGCGCCGCTGCCCACCGGGCCGACGTGCTCCACGCGCCGGCACAGTTGATCGAGCACCGGTTTCGCGCGTGCCACGTCAGCCGCTTCACCGCCGACAAAACCGATCAGCTTGCCATCGCGCGCGGGGCCCACCGTTCCACCCACGGGGCAATCGACGATCGCTGCACCGCGGGCCTGAACCTTGAGGGCGAGCTTTTCCTCGACGTCAGGCCGCACCGTGCTCATTTCGACGAAAAGCTTGTGCGCCACGTCCCCGGCGAGCAATCCCTGCTCGCCGTCGTACGTCGCTTCGATCGCCGACGCGTCGGTGAGAATCGTGATCACCAGCTCTGCGGCGAGCGCGAGTTCACGCGGCGTCGCGGCGAGCTTCGCCCCCGCCTCGACGAGCGGCTTCGTTTTGTCCTGCGAACGGTTCCACACGCTCACCTCGTGGCCCACGCTCATCAGGCGTCGCGCCATCGCAGCGCCCATTCTTCCGGTTCCGGCGATTCCGATCTTCAATCTTTTTCTCCACGGTTGGCGCACGCGAGCGCATGCGAACAGGTTTGCGGTCTGGCCACCCGCCCGGGATACACGGGGAGAGTGGAAGAGACCCATTACAATATAGCAGGACAGCATCGCAGACTGAGGAAGACAGGGATGGCCGAAGGTTCGAGCGGGCGGCCGCACGCGCAATCGAATGAATCGCGCGACGGCATGCGCATCGAGTGGGACGTGGGCATCGCGATGGACGACGGTCTCGTTCTTCGCTGCGACGTCTTTCGTCCGCTCGATGAAGGCCCTTACCCGGTCATCCTGTCGTACGGCCCTTATGCCAAAGGCCTCGCTTTCCAGGACGGTTACCCGAGCGCGTGGCAACGCATGGTCGCGCAGCATCCCGATGTGGCTTACGGCTCGACCAATCGATATCAGAGCTGGGAAGTCGTCGATCCCGAGAAATGGGTGCCTGACGGATACGTGTGTGTGCGCGTCGACTCGCGCGGGGCCGGGCGCTCCCCCGGCCGCATCGACCCGTTCTCCCCTCGCGAGAGGCAGGATTTCTACCAGTGCATCGAATGGGCCGGCGTGCAGCCCTGGTCGAACGGCAAAGTCGGTCTGAACGGCGTGTCTTATTTCGGCATCAACCAGTGGCAGGTGGCCTCGCTGCAGCCGCCCCATCTGGCCGCGATGTGCGTGTGGGAAGGCGCGGCCGACTGGTATCGCGACATGACCCATCACGGCGGCATCCTCAACACGTTCTGGGGCAACTGGTTCGACATGCAGGTGAAAACCGTCCAGTACGGCGTGGGCGAGCGCGGGCCGAAAAGCCGCGTCACCGGCAAGCCGGTCTGCGGCGACGAGACTCTGTCGGACCGCGAGCTCGCCGCCAACCGCTGCGACTTCGGAGACGAAATCCTCGCACACCCGCTCGATGACGCGTATCACCGCGCCCGCTCGCCGCAATGGGACCGCATCACGGTGCCGCTGCTGTCTGCCGCGAACTGGGGCGGCCAGGGCCTGCACCCGCGCGGCAATTTCGAAGGCTACATGAATGCCGCGTCCGGCATGAAATGGCTCGAAGCACACGGCCTGGAGCACTGGACGCACTTCTACACCGACTACGGTGTGAAGCTGCAAAAGCGGTTTTTCGCTCACTTCCTCAAAGGGGATGCGAACGGATGGGATCGCCAGCCGCGCGTGCAGCTCCAGGTGCGGCACGTCGAGCGTTTCGTCGAGCGGCACGAGAACGAATGGCCGATCGCGCGCACGCGCTGGACCAAGCTCTATCTCGACACCGACGGCGCCCTGAGCCGCGAGCCGTGCAAAAGCGCTGAAGGCACCACGTTCGACGCGCTCGGCGAAGGTCTCACCTTCGTTTCCCGTCCGCTCGAGGCCGAGACGGAGATCACGGGTCCGGTCGCCGCGCGGCTGTACGTGTCATCGTCTACGGCAGACGCCGACCTCTTCCTGATCCTGCGCGTGTTCACGCCCGACCTTCGTGAGGTGGTTTTCATGGGCGCGATCGATCCGCACACGCCCGTGGCGCAGGGTTGGCTGCGCGCATCGCACCGCGCGCTCGACCCTAAGCGCTCGACACCGTGGCGCCCGTACCACACGCATGACACGCCTCAGCCGCTGCGGCCCGGTCAGATCATACCGCTCGACATCGAGCTGTGGCCGACGAGCATCGTCGTGCCTGCGGGCTATCGTGTCGCGCTGACGGTTCGCGGCCGGGATTACGAATACGCCCCTTCGACCGGGGCACGCCTGTCCAACTTCAAGAACGAGCTCAAAGGGTGCGGGCCGTTCCTGCACGACGAGCCGCGGGACCGTCCGGGCGCGCTGTTCGGCGGGCGCACTACACTCCACAAGGGTCCGCAGCACCCGGCGTATGTCCTGCTGCCCATCGTGCCACCAGCAACACAGGGGGAAAGATCATGAAGCTTTACGGTTACTGGCGCTCGCTCGCCACCTGCCGCGTTCGAATCGCGCTCAATCTCAAAGGCGTGCGTTACGAGGAAGTGACTGTCGACCTCGTGCGCGGCGACCAGCATGCCGAAGCCTACCGGGCGCTGAACCCGCAGGCCGTCGTGCCTTCCCTCGTGATCGACGACGACGCACCGTTGTTCCAGTCGATGGCGATCCTCGAATATCTGGAAGAAAGCTTTCAGGAGCCGCCCATGCTGCCGCTCGATCCGCGCGGGCGCGCCCGGGTACGCGGCCTGGCGCAGATCATCGTCTCGGATACCCATCCTTTGATCGTGCCTCGCATCCGCGAGTTTCTGGAGAAAGAACTGCAGATCGACGAGGCGCGCCGCACGCTATGGATCCGCAACTGGGTCATGAAAGGCCTCGAAGCGGTGGAGGCGCAACTGGTGAAGGAACCCGAAACGGGCCTTTACTGCCACGGCTCGATTCCGTCGATCGCCGACATCTGCCTCGCGTCCCAGGTGTTTGGCGCGCAGCTTTTCGGCTTCGACACGACAAGCGTCCCAACCGTGATGCGCATTTTTGCGCAGTGCATGACGCTCGAAGCGTTCGACCGCGCGCAGCCGCTCAAGCAGCCCGGCGCCCCTGCACCCGGCAAAAAGCACTGAAGGCTCGGCAGCGCTTCGCTGACGAGGCTGGACCGTTCGCAACGGGATTGCTTCGCACCGGGCGCTCGCAATGACACACCGGACGGTCAATCGTGGCGCGTCGCAAGAACGAGGTGGCGATACCGTGATGCACGGTCGCTTGCAAAACGCTGTCCTCCCAAACCCCACGCCTTGCCCGCCGCGCGTTTGCGGGCGCATCTGCGCCCAGCGCGCAGCAACGGGAAACCGAAGCGAGCTACTTCAGGTCCCCCGCCAGCGACGCCAGCGTCTCGGGTGCGATCGGGACCTGCGCCGTATAGTTGGGATGGTCGCATCCCAGTTTCACGGCGGCACCGGCTTTGACCGCGGCAGCCATTTCACCCGTGAGCTCGAAGCGCACGAAGTGCACGGCCGACGTCTTCTCCTCGTTGTCGCGCTCGAGGTCTTCATCGGCAATCGCATAGGCCCGAGCGTGGCCGTCGACTTCGACGAACATGCGCTCCGCTACCCCGATCAGGCGCGCCAGCTCGCGTTTGCGTTCGTCCACGTCCGGATACTCGATCAGCATCGTGGCTTTCCAGTTGCTGCCGTCGGGCATCAGCGGGGCATAGGCTTCGATCTCCTGCACGATGCCTTCTTCCTCGAATATTTTCTCGATGCGCAGCATCTCCTGGATCTGGTAGCGGATCGTGGTCTCGCTCTCGAACTGGAGGTTGATGTGCTCGCCCAGCGCCACCGAGCGCAGCCTGCGGTGCCTGATGACCTCGGCGTGATGGGCCTTGCGGTATTTACTGTAAGCCTCGAGGGTCATGAGGCTGTCTGGCGTGATCTTTCCGGTCAGTTGCATATCGGCTTCCAGAATGTTTTTTGATGATCAAAATGGATTCCGGCCGCCGCCAGAATGACGCTGGCGGTTGCACCGGCACATGTTCAGCGTTTGGTCAGGTCATTTCAGACCGTAAGCCTCTCTGATGAGGGTCAGGGGGTGTTTTTGCGGCACGGCGCCGAGCTGGTTGACCTCGAAACCCTGCGCGATATGGTGACCGCCCAGCGGACAATCGGAGCTGATCACATCGGGAAGACCGCCGTCCTTGTGGCTCGCCATGGCCTTGAACAGCGGCTTGCCGATTTTCATGGCTTGCTGGTGCGTTGCCTTCTTCACACCGAACGTGCCTGCATGGCCTGAACACCGCTCGTGGGTCTCCACGCTCGTGCCGGGCACCATCTTGAGCATCTCTTCGGTTTTCTTGCCGATGTTTTGCACCCGCCCGTGGCAGGGTATCTGGTAACTGATCTTGCCCAGCGCGTTCGGAAACTCGGTCTTGAGCAGCCCATCGCGTTTGCGCGCCATGAAGTATTCGAACGGATCCCACATCGCGTCCTGGACCCGCTTTACGTCGGCGTCCTGCGGATACATGAGCGGGAGCTCCTGCTTGTACATCAGGGTGCAACTCGGGACCGCGCTGAGAATTGCGTAGCCCTCCTTCGCATACCGGGCGAGCACCGGCATATTGAATTCCTTGCTCTCGTTGACCGACTCCAGGTCACCGAGCTCGAGCTTGGGCATGCCGCAGCACTTCTCCTTCTCCACGAGGACGTACGGCACTTCGTTGTGCTCGAGCAGCTTGAGCAGGTCCATGCCGATGCCAGGCTCGTTGTAGTTCACATAGCAGGTCGAGTAGACGACGACCTTGCCCGGGGTCTTTTCGCCGTCGCGCACCGGATGCGGCGTGCTGGCGGGTGCCATGGTGCGGAATTTCTTCGCGGCAAGATCGGGCAGCCAGGCATTCTTGTCGACACCGAGCGCTTTCTCCATCAGGGCGCGAGCCGGTTTGGTGTGGTTGACCGCATTGGCGGTCTGCACCACGACCGGGATGCCGGCGAGGCTGCCGTGCACGTCGGTCGAGGCGAGAAGACGCTCGCCCATACCGACGCCGCCTTTCTTGAACTTGATCGCCTTGGCGCGCAGCATGGTATGCGGGAAGTCCACGTTCCACGGATGAGGCGGCACGTACGGGCACTTGGTCATGTAGCACAGGTCGCACAGGTAACACTGGTCCACCACTTTCCAGTAGTCCTTCCTGTCGACTCCGTCGACCTCCATCGTCGTGCTCTCGTCGACGAGGTCGAAGAGCGTCGGAAACGAACCGCACAGGCTCACGCAGCGGCGGCAGCCGTGGCAGATGTCGAAAATGCGCTCCATCTCGTCCAGAGTCGCGTCTTCGTTGTAGTAGTCGGCGCCTTTCCAGTCGATGGGGTGCCGGGTCGGCGCTTCGAGATTGCCTTCTTTTGCCATGCGGTCCTCTTGGCTTGCTTTTTTTCTTCGGGGAAGCAAGCAGTCGATGACGACTTGCGTCGAGCGGCAGGTGCGAGCGCCGGACTGACTGCGGGCGCCGGACAACCGCGCCGCTGCGGAGATGATCCGCGGCGGCGCTGCGGACTGTCAGTCCACCAGCTCGTTCAGGGCCTTGGTGTAACGGTTCGCATGGCTGCGCTCCGCCTTGGCCAGGGTCTCGAACCAGTCGGCGACTTCTTCATGTCCTTCCGAACGGGCGGTCTTGGCCATGCCGGGGTACATGTCGGTGTATTCGTGAGTCTCACCGGCCACAGCCGCCTTGAGGTTGTCACGCGTGGCACCGATCGGCAGTCCGGTGGCCGGATCACCGCAATGTTTTTCCAGCCACTCGAGGTGACCGTGCGCGTGCCCGGTCTCGCCTTCGGCGGTGGAGCGGAAAAGGGCCGCCACGTCGTTCTGGCCTTCGATGTCGGCCTTGTTTGCGAAATACAGATAGCGGCGGTTGGCCTGCGATTCGCCCGCAAATGCGGCTTTCAGATTCTCTTCCGTCTTGGAGCCTTTGAGTGCGGCCATGGAAATCTCCTTTGATTTGTAATTTGCAAGGATCTGCTTCGGGCGCGCGCCTGCCCCGAACAGGCCCATAGGGTAGCGCCGTATCGCTCCAAGGTCTAATTGATACCTTCAATGTGGCCGATTCATCCAGCCTATCGAACGTATCCCTCCACGCGAGCCCGACGCCGTCATACGGCGGCCTGCACACGCACGAGCTCCACCCATGCAATCGCACGCTCGGCCGCAATACGCTGAAGTAAACTTGCGAACTGCGCGCGGCATGTAGCCCAAAGCGTGACGGCGCCCTCCCATCCGGCGGGGCGCCGTTTCAAAGGAGACACGATGGACTTCCTCACTGCCCTTAAGGAGGGCATTCCCGACTACGCGAAGGACACCCGGCTCAATCTCGACGCCGTTCTCGCGCGAAGCAGTCTCGATGCTGCCGACGCACTTGGCGCCGCGCTTGCTGCGGCCTATGCCGCCCGCTCGAAACCGCTCATCGATGCGATCCGCAGCTCGGGCGAGCTGTCCGACGCGGACGTGACCGGCGCGCTGTCAGCGGCGGCACTCATGGGCATGAACAACGTGTGGTATCCCTACCTCGAAATGGCGGACGATCCGGACCTGAAGTCCCAACGTGCAGAGCTGCGCATGAATGCGTACGCCACGCACGGCGGCGTGGACAAGACGCGCTTCGAGCTTTTCTCGCTGTCGGCGAGCCTCGTCGGTAAGTGCCACTTCTGCGTGCAGTCGCACTACAAGATGCTGAAGGAGAACGGGTTCACGGCACAGCAACTGCGCGATGTCGGGCGGATTGCCGCGGTGATCACGGCAGCGGCACTGGTCCTGGAGGCGGAAAGGGGGTAGTTGCCCCCCGTTCGTCCTGAGTGGACGAGTTGCGCGGGCAATCGAAGGGGAACGGCGGCTTGTTCATGCTCGATGTGTCGCTGTGCGACGCTCAGCACGAACGGTGGAAGGTTCGCTCAACAAACCCGTTCGCCCTGAGCCAGCGCGCGAGCGCGGTCGGTCGAAGGGGAACGGCGGGTGTCCATGCTTCGACTGTTCTGGGCGCGTCAGCACGAACGGAAACCTGCGAGCGCCTCGGGATCGCCGCGTCGACCTTGCCGTCTCCTCGCGATGACATGATGGGTGGCATGCATGCTGCCGTTCAGGCTTCGACTGCGTCACCGTGCGAGCTCAGTACGAACGGGCTGATGCTTCGACTGTGTCGCCGTGCGACGCTCAGCACGAACGGGTTCGTGATGTCGAATCAACCCGCGTCGGGCATCGGCATCGGCTTGTTCGGCGGCTTCTTGATCGGGCCTTTCTTTCTCGGAACGGGCTTGATCAGGGCTTCCGTGTCAGTGACCGTAGCGATCACTCCGGCAGCGGCCAGTCGAGCCGTTCCGAGATCCCGCGTCCCATGATCCATTCGTTGTCCTCCGGCGTAAGCCATGGTATCTCCTCGGTGAACATTGATCGCCTGCTTGTAAGAGCACGGCAGGCGGCTGATATCGGTTCCCCAGAACATGCGCCGGGGCCCGAAAGCATCGTACACCTGCCGCAGCCAGGGATGCAGCTTGCGATACGGGTAGCTGTCGTCCGTGTAGCACGGCAGCGCGCTCGGCGAGCGTCGTCCGGATGCTGCGGCGGTTTCATTCATCCGCCAGCGGCCCGCGGCAGACGATCAGCGCATCCGCTGCCACCGCGGAAGCGGGCAGCGCGAACAGCGGGTTGATATCGATCTCTGCCACCGTCGCGCGGTTGGCCCAGGCGAACTGTGACAGCGCCGCAAGCGCGTTCGCCACAGCCCCCACGTCGAGTGCGGACGCACCGCGTGCACCGTCGAGTATCGGCCTGCATTTGAGCTCGTCGATCATTTCGCGCGCGGTTCGTGCGTCGAATGGTGCGAGCCTGCACGCCGTGTCGCCGAGTATCTCGGCATGAATGCCGCCCGCGCCGACGACGATGACGGGCCCGAACACCACATCGTTCACGGCGCCTGCGATGAGCTCGAAACCACCACTGAGCATCTCCGACACGATGACGCCGTCGATTCGCGCCTGCGGCGCCAGGGTGCGTGCGTTGTCGAGCACTTCGGCGATCGCAATGGCAAGCTCTTCGCGTGTGCGCAGGTTGAGCTTCACGCCGCCGATCTCGGTCTTGTGTGCGATATCGGGCGTAACGATTTTTACGGCGTAAGGCGGTGTCAGGAAACCGGAGTGCGATTTCAGCGGCACGTCCTCTATGGAGCTGACGAGAAGGTCGCGCGTGACCGCGATCCCGATGCTTTCGAGAACCGCTTTGGAATCCGCTTCCGACAACGTACCCGCCGCGGCGGTAAGACGCGGAAATCGTTCAGCCGCGGCCATGCCTTCATCGACGGCAAACGCCGATGTGCCTTCGGCATTGCGCACCTGCGCCTCGCGATAGGTGCAGAGCACCGCGATGGCCCGCGCTGCGCGCGCCGGCGAAGGCAGCACCGGGATTCGGGCCTGCGCGAAAAAAGGCAGCGCATCGGCGGACTCGCTCGGCGGCGTCGACAGGAAGACGACGACCGGTTTCGAGCTGTGTTGAACGAGCTCGCTCAGCACTTGCGCGCCGGCACGGCATCCCGCGCCGCTGCTCGTGGCGAAATTGACGCACAGGGCTTCGACGTTGGGTTCGTCCAGCACGGCCTGAACCGCCTTGGCGAACCGCTCGGTGTTGGTGCCGGTGATATAGCCGGCAGTGAAATCCACCGGGTTGTGCACCGCCCCGATTTCGGGGACGACTTCCCACAGCCTGCGCTCAGTTTCTTCTGAAAACTTCGCGAGCGTGAGACCGGCACGCTCGCCCGCATCCGCGAAGACGATTGCCGATCCGCCCGATCCGCCCATGACCGCGACTTTGCGGCCGCCGGGGAAGCGGCGCGCTCCGAATGCCCGGAGGTAATCGACGGCTTCGTGAATTTCCTGGATCTCGATGATCCCCGCCTGCCTGAACATCGCCCGATAGTAATCGTAGCTCCCGGTCAGGTTGGCGGTGTGTGAAGCGGCCGCGTGAGCGCCCTGCTCGGTGACGCCGCCTTTCCACACGAGCAGCGGCTTGCCGCGCTCCAGCGCGCGGCGCCCCACGTCCAGTAGTGCACGCCCGTTCTGCAGGCCTTCGATGTAGGCGAGGATGATCTGCGTCTCGTCGTCTTCGAGCAGCGCCTCGATGAACTGGACGGTATCGATGTCGGCTTCGTTACCGGTCGCGATGACGTTGCGAAATCCGATCCCGGCCTCCGCGCACGCCAGCGCGATGCTATAGCCGAAGCCGCCGCTCTGGGTGACCAGCGATACGGCGCCTTTCGCGAGTTTGGGCGGCCGCGTGATGCTGCCGAAGGCGGCGTAGACATTGTTGTGGATATTGGCGAGCCCCAGACAGTTCGGACCGACGATGCGCATGCCCGCTTCGCGTGCGATCGCCAGCATTTTTGCCTGCCGCTCGATACCCTCGGGCCCGCTTTCGCGAAAACCGCCGCTCAGCACCACCGCGAACGGAACGCGCTTCGCCGCGCACGACTCGATGATCGGCACCACACCGCGGGCCGGCACGCCGATGACGACGACGTCCACGTCGTCCTCGATCGCATCCACAGAGGGATAGCACTTCAGACCTTCGAAATCGGCGTACTTGGGATTGACCGGAAAAATCCGTCCGGCGTAGCCGTTGCGAAGCAGCGTGTGCACGGCCTGCGAGCCGGGCCGCGCCGCGTCGTCTGATACGCCGACAACGGCGATCGAGCGCGGCTCGAATAATCTTTGGAAGTGTTTCAATTCAACCCCGCACTGTGAGCGATAAGTAAGAAAGAATCATCCAGGCCATCGGTCAACGCTGTGATCAACCTCATTGTCATGCTGGCCTAAAATGGTCAGATCTGATCCAATTGGATTCTGGCCTTTCGCCAGAATGACGTTGTATGGGCACCGGGGTGTGTCTCGTTAATCGGTCATTGCGAGCAGCACCGCGACGAAGCAATCCCGGAACGTCCGCAGCACTGTTCCGTGCGCCACGTGATCGCCACGTCGGCCCCGCCGCCTCCTCGCGATGACACCCTTCAAACCGCCATCGCGACAAGCACCGCGCAATGACACCTCGCTCATCCGTCTTTGCGACAAACACCGCGCGATGACACAACCATGAGGCGCTGCCTCGCGAGTGCATCTCCGGTGCGCCTTAATCCGCTTTGGCCCCTGACGCTTTCGCCACCTTGCCCCACTTCGCGATTTCGGTGCGCAAGTACTTCGCCATCGCGTCGGGCGAACCGCCCAGCGGCTCGATACCCACAGCGCCGAGCTGCCTGCGTATCTCGGGCGATTTGACGATCGCGGCCACCTCCTTGTGCAGGCGCTCGACGATCGCCGCGGGTGTCGCGCCCGGCGCAAACATCGCGTACCACGTCGTGGCCTCGTAACCGGGAAGACCCGCTTCCGATATCGTCGGCAGATCGGGCAGCGCCGCCGTGCGCGACGAACCGGTGACGGCCAGAGCCCGAAGCTTTCCGGCCTGCACGTTCGGCACCGCCGATATGAGGTTGTTGAACATCAGCGCGACGTGCCCTGCGAGGAGATCGATCGTCGCCGGCGCAGCGCCTTTGTACGGCACGTGAACCATTTTCGTTCCGGCCATCGAGTTGAAAAGCTCCACGCTGAGGTGCGGCGCGCTACCCGTTCCCGACGACGCATAGACGAGCTCGCCTTTGCGCGCTTTCGCAAGCG
>JBKJKJ010000121.1:0-4685 GCA_046597455.1 Burkholderiales bacterium | reverse complement strand
CTCGGTATGGTTCAGCACGTTGACTGCGAAAGTGAACGGTACGCCTTCACGCGTGAGCCCGACCAGACGGTTCACGTTGACGATGCCGGGCGCGAGGGGATGCGTATCGCGATCGCTGCCGCTCGCATCGTCTTCGCAAAAAAGGATGCCACCGCGAGGCGTGACGATCAGGTTGTCGGGGGAGTCGAGCAGCGACGCGCCCGTCGACTGGTAGACGAGCGTGAGGCGTCCCCCGCCGTCGCCCGGCGTGTAACGCCAGAGCTGACCATAGGCGGGCCGGAAATCGGCCCACGGCGCGCCACCGCTCGCCGCATCGCCGCCGCTCGTGGACACGAAGAAAATCGATCCCGCCTCACCGCAATAAATACCTTCGAGGCGAAAGAAGCGGGCGCCGCCGCGGGCGTAACCCTGCGCGAAGCACGATGCCGCGCCGCTTTCGAGGTCGGGGTCCGGATCGGCGATTCCGACCCACTCGACGCGCAACTCGCGCCCGACGCTCTGCCCCGATCGCGCGTCGTATCGGTCGTGCTCCGCGATCCTCAGCATCTCCAGCGTTCCGCCCGAAAGGAGGCGCGACGGGTCTTTCGGCAGGAAGCGATAGAAGCCCGAGCTCGAGCCCGCGTCCTCGGTGAGATAGACGATACCGCTGCGGGTATCGGCGACTGCGGCTTCGTGCGCGAAGCGGCCCATCGCGGCAAGCGGTTCGGCGCGGCGCGCTTGCGTGGCCGAAGCGGAGACGAAAAAAACATAGCCGTGCCTGCGTGCCCACCCTTGCCGCTGACCTTCGGTGGTTTCCTCACAGCTCAGCCACCCCGCGCCGCCGTAGGCGAGGCCGCCTCCGCAATTGACGAACGTCCCGCTCAGGCTGAAGAACTCACGCACCGGCCGGCGCCGCACCGGGTCGTAATCGATGGTCGTCGTGCCGCCCATCGCTTTCGTGTCGTAGCGCGCGGCCGGGGCACCAATCACGCCGCGCGTGAAGTCGTCAGGCGGGTTGCGAAGTTCCTGGTTGCGGATCAGGCGCACGGCACCGTCGGGCCCCTGAAAAGCAGCCATGCCGTCCGCATTGCGCGCGTGATGCCCGGCACCCCCGGTCAATGGCTCCCCGGTTGCCGCGAAGGAGACGAGGTCGAAACCCCCGGGCAAGGCCAGGATCGCGCGCCCGCTTGCGTCCGCGACGCGGCGCAAAGGCCGGTACGGTCCTGCATTGCGGCTTAGGCCTGCCGCCTCCGCGGAATCTGCCGCCCACGCGTCGTGCGCGTCGAACACGCGCAGCGCCGCGGCACTCACGATGCCCGCGCCGAGCGCCGCGTGGCGCAGGAAACGCCTGCGCGAAGTGGCGGCAGGCGGGCACGGCATTACAGCGCGGCCGCGCGCACTTCGCGTATGTCGGTCTCCCCCGAAAGCGCTTTGTCGAGGCCGTCCTGCTTCAGCGTTCGCATCCCGTTGTCCATCGCCAGCGTGCGCAATTCGCTCGCGGGCGCGCGGCGCAGCATCATCTGGCGCATGTCGGGCGTCACCACGAGCAGCTCGAAGAGCCCGACCCGGCCGCGGTAGCCGGTCTTGCGGCAGAAGTCGCAGCCTTTCGCGTCGTGCAGCACGATCCGCCCACCGAACTGCTCTTTCCAGCCCGCGATGATCGACTGCGGCTGCAATATGCTGTCGTAGCAGTATTCCTCGGCAAGCTGCGCGATTTCCGCTGCCGGTGCGGGGCGCTTGACCCGGCAGCGGGGGCACAGGCGCCGCGCGAGACGCTGTGCGAGCACGGCAACCAGCGAATCGCTGAAGCTGAAAGGGTCGATTCCCATATCGAGCAGGCGCACCACCGTCTCCGGCGCGCTGTTCGTATGCAACGTCGAGAACACCAGATGACCGGTGAGCGAAGCTTCAACGCCGATACCCGCGGTTTCCTGATCGCGCATCTCGCCGACCATGATCACGTCGGGGTCGGCCCGCAGAAAAGCACGCATGACGGTGGCGAAATCCCAGCCGATCTTGGGATGCACCTGCACCTGCCGCAATCCGGATTGCGTGATCTCGATCGGATTCTCGGCGGTCCAGATCTTGGTTCCCGGCTCGTTGATCTCGCTGATCAGCGAGTGCAGCGTCGTGGTCTTGCCCGAGCCCGTCGGGCCTGCCGCCAGAATCAGACCGTAAGGACGCCGGATGAGCTGACGTATCAGGCCGATCTGGGCTTCACTCATCCCGAGTTTCACAATGGGCAACGGCTCGGTTGCGGTCAGCAGGCGCATGACCATGTCCTCGAGGCCGTCCCGCGTAGGCACGGTCACCACGCGAAGCTCGAGCTCGAGCGGCGCGAACTCGTTGAAGTTGATGCGCCCGTCCTGCGAGCGGCGTCGCTCCGAAATGTCGAGGCCCGCCATGATCTTCAGGCGCGAGATCGTCGCGCTGCGGAAGTTATACGGAAGCCGCAGATACTCCGAGAGCTGACCGTCGTTGCGAAAGCGCACGACGACGCTTTCGCGGCCGCGGTTGGCTTCGACGTGGACATCGGAAGCGCCGCACGCGTGCGCATCCGTGATGATCTTGTTCACGAGCCGGACCAGCGTGCTGTCCGTTTCCTTGATCGTCTCATCCCTGGGCTCGCCATCGGCGCGCAGCTCGTCGCGAAGCTGCTTGGCGATCACCTGGACCTCGTGCCGCTCTGTCGGACCGCCGAAAAATGTGACGATCACGCGCTCGATGTCCTCTGCGCTCGCCATGACCGGGACCACCTGCGACTGGGTAAAAAAGCGCACGCGCTCGAGGGGTGCGGTGTCCAGCGGATCGGACAACGCGACAACGAGCCGGCCTTCGAGGTAGCACAGCGGAACGATGGCGCTTTTACGCACCAGCTCTTCGGGAAGCACTTTCAGCACGCGGCTGTCGAGCGTGAACTTCGAGAGGTCTACGAGGGGAATTCCGAGCTTCTGACAGAGCACCAGATCGAGCCGATTGCGTGTAAGGAAACCGAGCTCGACGAGAATCTCGCCCAGATGTTTCTTGTCGTTGGCCCGCTGGAACTGCAGCGCGATGCCGAGCTGCTCCGCGGTGAGCAACTGAAGCTCGACCAGCAAGTCGCCCAGCTTGACCACAGGCATGCGCCGTTGATCGCTGAGCACGACATGCAGATCCTCGAGGCAGGTGATCTTGTCCAGACTGGGTCGCAACACGCGCGCCGCGACCGCATCGGTTTGGGTTTCGGGTTTTAGAGAATGTTCGAGCTTGTCCACGGGTTCTCCATTTCGAACGACGCCGAGGTCAATCCCAGCCTTGATCCCAGCTGTGCGGGGGCGGGCCTGATCTGGAGGACCCGCCGGCAGCGCAGCGTCCCCGATTCCGCTTTGCCGCGGTGTTCGACTGCCCATCATCGCATGGACCCGGCCCGCGCGCTTATCGATGACGATAGCGCAGGATCAGCACGCCGCAAGGGAACCGTGAGCGCTTTCCAGACGAACTGACATCGGGATCTACGGTGCGGGCTGCGACCCGGCGGCGCGTCTCAAGCGCCGCTGGCGTCGCCCGCAGGGGGTTGGGGCGTCGGCTCGACCTTGAACTCGGACTCGGGCTCAGGCGTCGGCTCGACCTTGAAATCGGGCTCGGGCTCGGTCGACTGCTCGGGCTTCAACACAGGCTCGGGCGCCGGCGCGCGCTCTCGAACCAGCGCGGCGTGTATGGCCTCGAGCACTCTCGCCGCACTGAAAGGCTTTACGACAAAGCCGTCCACACCCAGTTTCCGGACATCCTGGATGACGTCCGGCGTGGAATGCCCGCTGATCATGACCACGCGCGTCGCGGGGTGAGCCTCACGTATGCCCTGGAGGACCGCCACGCCGTCCACGCCCGGCATGAGCACATCCAGACACACCAGGTCCGGAGTCAGCATCTTGATCGACTCGAGGGCCGCCTGGCCGCCGGCAGCCTCCCCGATAACGATGAGGCTGTCATCCTGGCGCAGAATGCCGCGAAGCGCGCGCCGGATCACCGCGTTATCGTCGACGATCAGCAGTCTCGCTTTTTGCCCGGGTTTCATCGGCATGGTGCGCGCACCGCCAGTGCGCGTTGAGCGCGCATGATTGACGCGCGCTGTGGAAGCCGCCGCCCGGCCCGCCCCGGAGCCTGCCGCTGCTCTCCTGCACACTCGGCTATACGCAAATCAATCTCCATCGACGTTGGAGGGCAGGGTGACCGTGCACCCGCTGAAACCTTGCCGGGACCGTGCTGCGAGCGATTCGCCCGATCGCGAATCCCGCCAGCCTCGCGAATCAGATCAGTGGCCCCGGATTTTTTAATCACGCCTCAAAGCGCGACGGCAGTCTTGGTGGAGTGGAGGAGGATCGAACTTGCGTCAGTCTTGCCTTCCAGTCAGTACGTTACGGTTCTCGTATCCGTAATGTTATAGATGATACCCCCAGCGACACCCCCACTGCTTAGCTGATCTTTTGCCCCGCGTTCGTGCGGGGCACCCATTGCACATGCCGACTACGCTCCGGGCGGGCAGCCGCACGGGGACGGCGAATCAGCCTTGGCGCTCCGAGTAGGTACATTGCAACAAATGGCAATCTTGATCCTGATCCTTTTTATTCTGGTTTTCACCGCTGTTTTCGCGTGGGAGCCAATGCAGGCAAAATTTAAAGCCGCAGACTCGATTCGCGACGACGACCTAGAAGGTATATGGATCGCGG
>JBKJKJ010000083.1:0-2754 GCA_046597455.1 Burkholderiales bacterium | reverse complement strand
CGCGCAATTTCCTGCTTGGGCGGCGCTTTTTCGATGATCCACTGGCCATCAACCGGTTGCGCCAGTTCGATCAGCAGGCGGGCGACACGCCCGTAAACGTCGATGAGCGCCAGGCTCTCGATCTTGCGATCGGCCTCGCGCAGCCGCTTCACCAGGTTGCGAATGATGATGAGCGCGGCATCGAAGTTGTCTTTCAGGCAACTCAGGAACGCCGCTCGCGTAATCCGCAGCATCTCGCACGCCTCGAGCGTTTCGACGCTGGCCGAGCGCGGCTGGTCGTCGAGCAGTCCCATTTCCCCGAAGAATTCGTTCGGTCCGATCATCGACAGGATGATTTCGTTGCCATCATCGTCCGGGATGAGCACTTTTGCGCGCCCGGCGAGAATGATATAAAGCGCGTCGGTCTCCTCGCCTGCCCGGATGACGTACGAGCCGCGCGGGTATCGCCGGTGCTGCACCGCCGGCATGAGAATCGCAAGCTGCTGGTCCGAAAAGGAAGAAAACAGCGGAACGTTTTTCAATACGTTCGGGTTGAGCGCGAACTGGGCCATTGTCGTCTCTTATATTGTCATTCGCTGTCCGCCGGGGACGGTCTTGAGCGCCGCCCGGTCGACGTCAGCGCGTATAGTGCCAGAATGAGCATGAGCCGTCACCCGGTAACCGCTGAAAATGCAAGCTTTTCGCGGCTCGACACGGGACCGTAGTCGCTGCTAGATTCGGGTTCCCGTCAGCTATCCAACGCCCTTCATAGGTCAATTCATGTCGCAAGCAATCAAGCACTCCCGCCTTCTCATCCTCGGATCCGGCCCTGCCGGCTATTCCGCGGCCATTTACGCTGCGCGCGCCAACCTGAATCCCGTACTGGTCACCGGTATTGCCCAAGGGGGCCAGCTCATGACCACGACGGACGTCGACAACTGGCCTGCCGACGCGATGGGCGTCCAGGGCCCGGAGTTGATGGAGCGTTTCCTGAAGCACGCCGAGCGTTTCAAGACCGAAATCATCTTCGACCAGATCCATACGGCGAAGCTCACCGAGAATCCGATCACGCTGATCGGGGATCAGGCCACTTACACGTGCGATGCCCTCATCATTGCCACCGGCGCCTCGGCGATGTACCTGGGCCTCCCTTCGGAAGAGGCGTTCATGGGGCGCGGCGTTTCGGGCTGCGCCACGTGTGACGGATTTTTCTACAAAGGCCAGGAAGTCGCGGTCGTGGGCGGCGGCAATACCGCGGTCGAGGAAGCGCTCTATCTCACCAACATCGCGAGCCATGTGAACGTCGTCCATCGTCGCGACAAGTTCCGCGCCGAGCCGATACTCGTCGACAAGCTGCAGGAGAAAGTGGCTGAAGGCAAAGCCACCATACACTGGGATCACGTGCTCGATGAGGTGCTGGGGGACAAGAGCGGCGTGACCGGCATGCGTCTGAAAAACGTCAAGACCGAAATCACGACCGAGAAGAATTTGCAGGGCGTCTTCATCGCGGTCGGCCATCGCCCCAACACCGAGATTTTCGCCGGCCAGGTCGACATGAAGAACGGCTACATCATTACCCGCAGCGGCCTCCAAGGCATGGCGACGGCAACCAGCGTCGCGGGCGTTTTCGCGGCCGGCGACGTTCAGGACCACGTCTACCGGCAGGCGGTGACGAGCGCGGGGACGGGCTGCATGGCCGCCCTCGACGCGCAGAAGTTTCTCGAGGCGAAAGGCGCGCTCTGACCCGCCGTCGGCGGTGAACGATCCGCGGCAAACGTTGAAGAAAAGCGCCCCGAAAGCGTCGGAAGAGTTCCTGGGCGCGGTTTCGGATGTCGTTCCGCTTGCGCCGCGTAACAAGGCGCGGCTGGACAAGCCGCGTCCACGCCCTGTCGCACGTACCCACCGTGACGACGAGGCGCTCGACGACGATTTAAGCGACCACGTCCCCTACACCCGGGAGCCTGGTGAAGCGCTCAACTTCAGCCGCCCGGGTTTGCAGCGCCAGGTGATTCGCAATCTGCGCCGCGGCGGCGGGGCGATCGAGGACGAGCTCGATCTTCACGGTCTGACGGTGGCGCAGGCGCGCCCGCTGCTGGTCGCATTTCTCAACGCAAGCCAGCGCAGACATTTGCGCTATGTGCGTGTGATCCACGGCAAGGGACTGCGCTCGGATACCGGGGAAGGCGTGCTCAAGAGCAGGGTCGCGAGCTGGCTGATGCAGCGCGGCGAGGTGCTGGCGTTTCGCGAAGCCCGTCCCGCGGACGGTGGAAGCGGCGCTGTGATCGTGCTGCTCAAAACCCGTCCGGAATGCTGAATTCCGGCTGAACTGCGGGTGCGAATGGATGACCGGGGGACGTCATCGTGGCGGAAGGAAACGTTTGTTTCCCGCTGTGCGGGACCGCCGCCCGCGCGCAGAGGTAGAGGTCGAGGTCGATCTAGATCGCGGCTTCGTCCGTCTCACCCGTGCGGATGCGAATGACCTGATCCACGTTGCTCACGAAAATCTTGCCGTCACCGATCTTGCCGGTGCGCGCCGCTTTCACGACAGCGTCGATTGCACTGTCGAGCAGGTTGTCGGGAACGACCACGTCGACTTTGACCTTGGGCAGGAAATCGACGACGTATTCGGCGCCCCTGTAAAGCTCGGTATGCCCTTTCTGGCGGCCGAAACCTTTGACTTCAGTGACCGTCAGGCCGCTCACGCCGATCTCGGACAGCGCTTCGCGCACTTCGTCGAGCTTGAACGGCTTGAATATCGCCTCGATTTTTTTCATG
>JBKJKJ010000027.1:0-2712 GCA_046597455.1 Burkholderiales bacterium | reverse complement strand
GATTCATGTTTTCGACATCGCCACCGATCCCGCCAAGCCCAGGCTGGTGAGAACCATAAACGATCTCGCGGCGAAGACGGGGTATCTCGGCCCTCACACCTATTACGCGCTGCCCGGGCGCATGCTGGTCCAGGCGCTTTCCAACGACAAGGACAAGAACGGCTCGACGGGCATGGCGCTCTACAACAACAAAGGCGTATTCATCACGAGCTACGCGATGCCTGGTGAAGCCGGGGGCGATGGCTACGGCTATGATCTCGCCGTGAACGCCAAAAAGAACGTGCTCCTCACGTCGAGCTTCACGGGGTACGCGAACTACATGCGCCCGCTCGGCGAGCTCATCAAGGACGAGGCGGCGATGAAGCGCTTCGGCAATACGATGGTCTTGTGGGATTTGAAAACCATGAAGCCGCGGCAGATTTTCAGCGTCCCCGGCGCGCCGCTGGAAATCCGCTGGTCGCCCAACCCGGCCGATAACTGGGCGGTCACCGCGACCGCGCTCACGTCGAAGATCTGGCTGGTGAAGCAGGACGCCGCCGGCCAATGGCAGGCGAAAGCGACCGCGACGATCGCCGACCCCGCGAAAACGCCTCTGCCGGTGGACATCAGCATCACGCGTGACGGCAAAGGGCTCTGGGTCAATACCTTCATGGACGGCATGACGCGTTATTTCGACCTGTCCAACCCCGAAGCGCCGACTCAGACGTACGAGAAGAAAACCGGAAAGCAGGTGAACATGATCTCGCAGAGCTGGGACGGCAAGCGCATCTACATCACGTCGTCGCTGCTCGCGAACTGGGACAAAGGCGGCGCCGACAACGAGCAGTTCCTGCGAGGCTACACCTGGGACGGCAAGGCGCTCACGCAGGTGTTCGAAGTCGACTTCACCAAAGAGAAGCTCGGGCGCGCGCATCACATGAAGCTCGGCGCGAAAGGATTGCAAAGCGCCTATCGCACGCCGGCGGTGCCCCGGCAAATGGCCAGCGCGCAGTAGCGTCGGCCTCCCGGCCACATGCTGCGCCTGGCCAGCCTGTTTGCAGCCTCGCTCCTGACGGCCGCCGCCGGCGCCCACCGCGCCGACGCGCCTCTGCCCCGGCTCGACTACGCCATACCGGCACCCGGGTCGTATTCTTTACACCGCATCATGCGCGCACCCGACGGCAACGTGCTCGATACGGCAGGGCGAAGTCGGCGGCTTTCGAGCTACACGCGCGACCGGATCACCCTGCTCGGCTTCATCTATACGACCTGCGTCGACCCGCAAGGCTGTCCCCTCGCCTACCAGGTCTTCGACAACCTGAATCAGCAGATACACGCGACGCCGGGGCTGTCCGGAAAGGTGCGTTTCGTCACCCTGAGCTTCGACCCGGCGCGCGATACGCCGTCAGTGATGACGCGCTATGCCGGCAGCCGACTGAAGGAAGACCGCGGGCTGCAATGGTATTTCCTCACCACGCGCTCGGTGCGCGAGCTGCTCCCGCTGGTCGAAGGCTTCGGACAGGACGTCCGGTATTCGATCGACACGACGAGCGGCAAGCCGGTGCGCGAGCTTGCCCACGTCCTCAAGGTTTTCCTGATCGACCGCGAGGGCTATGTACGCGAAATCTACAGCTCTTCTTTCCTGCATCCGCAGGCAGTGATGAATGACATCCAGACGCTGCTGATCGAAAGCGACAGGATGGCTCGTTGATCATGGACGCTACACATCCGTCTTTATCTTCGCCTCCCGAATCACTCGCCGCCATTTCTCGATCGCCTCTTTGATGACCTGCTGGCATTGCTCCGGTGAGCCCAGGCTGGGCTCCAGTCCTTCGGCGTTCATGCGCGCTTTTGCTTCCTCGGTCTGGAGCACGCGCGAGACCTCCTGGTTCCAGCGCATGACGATCGGCCGGGGGAGTCCTTTCGGGCCCCACATCGCGTACCAGTGGCTCGCTTCATAACCCGGCACTGTTTCGCTCACTGCGGGTATGTCGGGGAGGAAACTCGAGCGTTTCGCCGTCGTAACTGCAAGGGCGCGCACCCTTCCCGACTTGACGTGGGGCATGCTCGGGACCGCGCTCATCGCAGTGACCTGTATCTCACCGCCGACGATCGCGGTCATCGCCGGCGCACCGCCTTTGTAGGGCACGTCGACGAAGCTCGTTTTTGTCATCAGCTTGAAAAGCTCCATCGCCAGATGCACGTTGCTGCCCGCGCCGACGGTTCCGAAGTTGAGCTTGTTGGGATTCGCCCGGGCGTAGGTGATCAGCTCCGGAATGTTCTTCACCGGCACCGACGGATGAACCGTGAACAGCAAAGGCGCGGTGCCGATGAGGCTGATCGCCCGGATGTCGTTGATCGGATCGTAAGGCGGCGGGCGATAGGCCGCAGTCGCAGCGTAAGTCGCCGACACGATGATGAGCGTGTAGCCGTCGGGTTCCGCGCGCACCGTCGTTTCGGCCCCGATCGAGCCGCCGGCGCCGGGGCGGTTGTCCACCACCACCGGCTGACCGAGTGACTCGGCGACCCGAACACCGATGAGGCGCGCCAGCTGATCGGTTCCGCCGCCCGGCGCAAAAGGCGAAATCATGCGAACCGGTTTCGTCGGGTACTTCGGGTCCGCCGCGTTGGCCGTGCCGAATGCACAGGCCACGATGGCCGCTGTTAATAACGATGATCGGGTCATTCCTCGCTCCTCTGTTTTTTTGGCTTCAAAGGTTACAACGTTACTCT
>JBKJKJ010000424.1:0-8474 GCA_046597455.1 Burkholderiales bacterium | reverse complement strand
TGCGGTTGACGCGAACGCCGGGCGGCGTCATCGACTTGGTGTCCACTATCTTCATGGTGGACACCATCTTCGCGACAAGCTAACAGCGGCTCAAGAGGGTGCTGACCGGACGCTTACCTTAGATCGAGGCGTCGCGTGGATTCACGCGGATCAGGCCAAGGGCAGGCGAGACATACACGTTTCATTGTCATCGCTGGCAATCGCCGTCGTTCGCCAGCAAGCGGGCAAACATAAGAAGCGAGTTTTCACCTACAACGGGACTCCGATCGGGTGGGCCAATACGCGAGCGGCGATTGGCGGCAAAGCGGGCTGGAATTGAAAACTCCCGGTGGCACGATCTATGCCATACCTGGGCGAGCTGGCTAGTGCAGCAAGGAGCGCCAATCTACGTGGTGCAGGAGATGGGCGCGTGGGAGTCTGCCGAGATGGTGAGGCGATATGCTCACCTCGCGCCAGCGCACCTGTTCGAGCATGCAGAGGTAGTAGCGGGCTTGCTCGGCGACACAACCACGACACAGAGCCCAAAAGATAAGGGGTCAGCCGTTAAGCCAACCCCTTGATCTGTTTTGGTAGGAGGTGCAGATTCGAACTCGCGACCAGCGGATTAAAATCCGTGGGTCGGATCGTAACAGCCGTCAGCTTTAAGGGCTATCATTGCCAGGCTTCCCGTCTCAAAGGACACGATAGTGATCGTCAAACAAATCTGGACCGGCAATGCTTATCGTAACTTCAACTACCTCATCGCCTGCCCCGAAACGGGGGAAGCGATGGCTGTCGACCCGCTGGACCACGAGAAATGCCTGCGTGCGGCCAAGGACGCCGGCTGGAACATCACACAGATCCTGAATACCCACGAGCACCGCGACCATACCGGCGGAAACGGGCCCGTGGCGCAAAAAACCGGCGCGAAGATCCTGGCTCACCAGAACGCGAAGGACAAGATCGCCGACATGTCCCGTGGCCTGAGCGCAGGCGACGTCATCAAGGTGGGCAGGACGGTGGAGCTCGAAGCGCTGGACACGCCCGGGCACACCATGAGCCACGTGTGCCTGCTCTCGCATACCGACCAGCCGGCGCTATTTTGCGGCGATACGCTCTTCAACGCCGGCGCCGGCAACTGTCACAACGGCGGTCACCCGGCAGAGCTCTACAAGACATTTTCCGAGCAGCTGACCAAGCTTCCTGACAGCACGCTGATCTATCCGGGGCACGACTATATCGAGCACAACCTGCGCTTCACGCTCAACCGAGAGCCGGACAACAAGGACGCGCAGTCGATGCTCGACCGACTCGAAGGCCAGGATCCCGACGATGCGTTCGTCTCGACGCTAAGTGTCGAGCGGGACGTCAACACGTTCTTCCGGCTGTCCAGCCCGAGCGTCATCGCCACACTGCGTGTAGCGTTTCCCGATCTTCCGGACAAGCCGGATCAGCGCACGGTTTTTCTGAAGCTGCGCGAGCTGCGCAATACGTGGTGAGCGTTCCCGGCGAATGATGGCGTTCGCGAACGCCATCTCCTCGCCTCGCAACCGTCCGGCACGGCCTCATCGGTGACATGACGACCAAACCAGACGATCTTTCAGCGCGGCCTCGACGGCCCGCTCGCGGCACGATTTACAACGCGTTTCGATTCGCCCGCGTCAGGAAGCTTCGCGTTTCTGCGCGAGCAATCGCACCACATCCAAGCCGGTGCGCGCTTTATCACGGTTCTCCGGCGTTTCTTTTCCCAGCGGCGTATCCGCGACGAAGCGATAGATCTCCGCGGCGCCCTCAAAGACTTTCGGCGTGATGCCGGCCGAGCCGAGGGTCTTCGAGATCTCCAGCATTTCGGGCACCCACCGATGCGCTTTCGGCGGCATGATCGGATATTGGCCGAGCACCCAGTCGAGCAGATCGGCACGGGACTGCCGCAGCTGCTGCCCGAGTAGCTCATCGACACCCAGGCGCTGCGCAGCCATCAGCACCTCCAGCCATAACGCCTGGGTGCCTTTATTGAGCGCGCCGTAGCACATCTTCAGGGCGCTCGCGTCTGCGATGCGCTCGCTGACGACCTGCACCTTGAGTTGCGGCCCGCCGAGCTGTTCGAGATCGCCGGCGCCCGGCCCCGACACATACAGGTTTGCTTTTGCGTTGCCGCGCGGCGGCGGACCGATGATCCCGCCGTCGAGGAAGCGCCCGCCCGCCTGTTCCACCAGGCCCGCGATTTCGTGGACCGTGTCCGGCGCGATCGCGTTGCAGTCGACGATCAGGATGGGCCGTCCGCTTGTGCGCATCGCGTCCGCGGCTTCGCGCGCAAAATCGACCGCCGCGCCAGGGTTCATGACCGAGAGCACCACGTCGCACTCCGCAACGAGTCGCGCAACGGTGCCAAGATCGGTCAATCCCGCTTCACGCGCGAGACCCCGGCTGCGCTCGCTGCGTTTGTCGAGGGCGGTGCACACTGTAAAGCCTCGTGACTTGATCTGCATTGCCACGGCCTGCCCCATGTCGCCGGGGGTCATGAAACCGACTTTCTCAAATTTCATCTTCTGCTCCGTTGGATTTGGTCTTCTAAAAATTCCCGCGCCGCGAGGCTGCCCCGCCTCTGAACGATTCGAGGCATGCCGGCCGCTACTGCAGCGGAATCCGCGCGTCCTTGATCACCTTTGCCCAGCGTGCGATTTCCACGCGGATGTACTGATCGAAGTCCTCGCGAGTGGTCTCCGGCCCGCCGATCACCAATTCCTCGAGCCGCTGGTGGAGCTCGGGCTGGCGCAATACCGAGTTGATATCGCTGTTCAGCCTGTCGAGCAAAGCCGCGGGCGTGGCAGCCGGCGCGCACACGCCGTACCACGAGCTGACATCGTAGCCGGGCAAGCCCGCCTCCTGCATCGTCGGAATCGACGGCGCCTGCGAAACACGGGTCGCGGTGGTGACCGCGAGGGCGCGCAAGCGACCCGACTGTACCGGTGCCACCGACGCGGGGAAGTTTGAGACGTTTACCGGAATCTGGCCGGCGATGGTGTCGTTCACGCCCTGCGACGCGATCTTGTACGGGATATTGACGAGGTCGATCTTCGAGATCAGCTTGACGAGCTCCATCGAGAGCTGGGGCGACGTGCCGACGAGCCCGGACGCGTAGCTCAGCTGGCCAGGCCTCGCCCTGGCGTAGGCAATGAATTCCTTCATCGACTTCACCGGCAGTGAAGGATGGACGAGCACGATGTTGGGCGTCATGCCGATCCGCGTGACCGGCGCGATATCGCGCAATTGGTCGTACGGCATCTTGGTGAACAGCGACACGGCGATCGCGCTCGAAGCGATATTGCACTGGACCAGCGCGTGCCCATCGGGCGGCGCTTTCGCGACATACGCGGTGCCGAGCACGCCGGCGACGCCCACGCGGTTGTCGACGATGACCTGCTGGCCCCACAGGCGGGTCAGACGATCGGCGATCAGGCGCCCGACGATATCGGGTGAAGTGCCGGGGCCGAACGGGACGACGTAACGGATCGGCTTGGACGGAAATTCGTGTACCGGGCGTGTCGAAGTGGTCTGCGCCCACGATGCAGCCGAGCACAGCGACAGTGCCGCAGCAACGCAGAACATCACGCCTCGACGTGCTTCGATCACATAGGGCATCACGGTTTCCCCTCCGAAATGGCGCCGCGGTCGATCCAAAGTCCGCATCGGCATTCAGCAGACCGCTGTGGCAGCCTACGTTACCAAAGTCGGGTTCACACCGCGGGCCCGGGTATTTCCGCGAGATCGTCTTCATCCCGTACCATCCTCCCGTTGCTCGAAGTGGGGTAACGTGCACTCAATGATCGTCCCCAGAGGAACCCATGGATCCAAGTCCGCGTATCGTTGCCTTCGCCACTGGCTTGTGTGCGATCGTTGCTGCACTCACCCATGCGGGCATCGCCTATGCCCAGGCGTTCCCGACCAAGCCGATTCGCATGGTCACTTCCCAGGCCGGGAACGGCTTCGACATCGCGAGCCGGATCATCGCCGAGCGGCTGAGCGCAAGCCTCGGCCAGCCGGTCATCGTCGACAACCGCGGGGGGGCGGGCGGTGTCATTGCGGGCGAAATCGTCGCCCGGGCGCAGCCCGACGGCCACACGCTGCTCTCTTACGGCAACACGATCTGGCAGATCGGCTTCATGCGGAAGAACGTTCCGTTCGACCCGCAAAAGGATTTTGCGCCGATCACCATCGCGGTCATGGCGCCGAACGTTCTCGCCGTGCATCCTTCCATTGCGGCAAACTCCGTCAAGGAGCTGATCGCCCTCGCCCGCGCCAAACCGGGGCAGCTCAATTACGGCGGCGGCAACACCGGCTCTACGGCTCATCTCGCCGCCGAATTGTTCAAGTCGATGGCCGGTGTGAACCTCGTTCACGTGCCGTACAAGAGCACCGTGCAGTCCGTCGCCGCGCTGGCCGCGGGTGAAGTGCAAGTGATGTTTCCCAACGTGGCCGCAGCATCGCCGTACATCAAATCGGGCCGGGTGAAGGTGCTGGCCGTGACCACCGCGCTGCCCTTTGCGCCGCTGCCAGGCGTGCCGACCGTCACGTCTTCGGGTCTGCCCGGTTTCGAATCGGCTGCGATTCACGGTATCTTTGCGCCGGCGAAAACGCCCCCAGCGATCATCGGCCGGCTGAATCAGGAAATCGTGAACGTGCTGAATACACCGGAAGTCACCGAAAAATTCTTCGGCATGGGAACCTTGGTCGTAGGCAGCTCACCCCAGGCGCTCGCAGCGACGGTCAGAAAAGAAATGGAGACTTCCGGCAAACTGATCGGGGCGCTCGGCATCCGCGCCGATTGAATTGTCCCAGCTCTCGCGATCGCTTCGTGTCAGAATCCCCGCATGTCCGAAACTCAGCAATGGGCCTTCATCGAGTCGCTGCAACCGAAGGCCGACGAAACGAAGTTTGACTTGGCGCGCGCGCTGGATGCAGTGGTATTGGTGCGTGCGGAAGTTCCAGCCGATGGATACACCGCCGCCACCCTCGGGACCGAACGCGGCGGTTACGGGGCGGTGATCCGCGAGGATGGTCTCGTGCTCACCATCGGTTACCTCATCAACGAAGCGTCGCAGATCTGGCTGACCAGCAATCGCGGCACGGTCGTCCCCGGCTATCGGCTCGCCTACGACCAGGCTACCGGCTTCGGCCTGATCCAGCCCCTGGGCAAGCTGGATGCGCCGCATCTTCCGCGCGGCCGCGCAGCCGACGTGAAAGTCGGCGATCCGGCTTTCGTGATCGGGCACGGCGGTGTAGCCCACACGCTCAAAACCAAGGTCGTCGATAAACGCGAGTTCGCGGGCTCCTGGGAATACGTGCTCGACGAGGCGGTTTTCACCACGCCGGCCCATCCGCAATGGGGCGGCGCGGCGCTGCTCGATGCACAGGGCAACCTGATCGGCATCGGCTCGCTGCTGGTGCAGCAGGACGTGGACGGCGAAGCGGTCCACGCCAACATGTTCGTCCCGATCGACCTGCTCGATCCTATTCTCGAAACCATGCTGCAGACCGGCCGCAGCCCGCACCCGCCGCATCCGTGGCTGGGGTTGTCCCCGCAGGATCAGGACGACAAGCTGTTCGTCAGCAAGCTCTCGCCGGGCGGCCCGGCCGAGCGTGCGGGCGTGCAGGTGGGCGACAGGGTGGTGAAGGTCGGGGCGCAACGTGTGACCGGACTGGCGGAATTGTTCAGGACCGTGTGGCGGATCGGCGCGGCCGGGGTCGAGGTGCCGCTCACGCTCGCACGCGGCGGCGACGTGCTTCAGGTCACGGTCAAGTCGGCCGACCGCAGCGACTTTCTCAAAAAGCCCAATCTGCACTGACTGGCGCAGCACCTAAAAAAAACAACCGAGGAGGCGTGGTCATGACTGCCCGATACCCGATGTGTTGTTTGATTCCGGCGATGGCGTGCGTCGCGATCGCGATCGCGGCTGACGCCGGGGCGCAGACGGCTTCGACCACGTCTGCGCAGGCGTGGCCCACGCGACCCATCCGCCTCATCGTGCCGTTCCCCCCCGGCGGCGCAACCGATGCGAACGCGCGGGTCATCGCAAAAGAAGTGGAAAACGTGCTCGGCCAGCCGCTGGTGATCGACAACCGCGGCGGCGCCAACGCCATCATCGGCAGCGACATCGTGGCGAAAGCGGCACCCGATGGGTACACCCTGATGCACATCTCGGTGGCCTTCGCGATCAACCCGAGCACCCACAAGAAGCTGCCTTTCGATACGCGCAAAGATTTCACGCCGATCACCAACCCGGTCGTCGGACAGGGTGCGTTGCTGGCGGTCAATCCCTCAGTGCCTGCGAAATCGGTCACCGAGCTGATCGCCCTGGCCAAAAAGCAGAAGCTGGCGCTGAGCTCGCCGGGCGTGGGCAATGTCCTGCACCTCATCGCGACGGGGTTCAGCCTGCGCGCCGGCATCGAGATGCTGCACGTCCCGTACAAGGGCGCGGGTCCCGCGCTGACCGCCCTGATCGGAGGCGAAGTGCAGGTGATGGTGGTCCCGCCGCTGATCGCCGTTGCGCACATCAAGACCGGCCGGCTGCGGCCGCTGGGTTACAGCGGTGCGAAGCGGCTGCCGGCCATCGCGGACGTTCCGACGATCAGCGAAGCCGGCCTGCCGGGCTTCCAGATGGACACGGGGTGGCATGCCTGGTTCGGGCCCGCGAAGACCCCCGCACCCATCGTCACGCTGATTCACAGTGCCATACAGAAGTCGCTGCAGGTGAGCGCAGTGCGCGAGTATCTGCTGGCGGGCGGCTACGAGCCGACGGCGGACCCGCCGGCGGTATTCCAGAAGAATTTCCAGAACGATATCAAACGCTGGGGCGAGCTCGTGCGCTCAGCGGGGATCGAGCCGATATAAGGCGTCAGGCGCTACGACTGCGCCCGTTGATCGTCATTTACCCGCTCGTTTTGAAGTCGATGCACCACAGCCTTGAGTGCGGCGCCTGTTCGCGCTCGAGCCGCAACGCCGGCTGCACTGTGCCGCGAACTCGAAAAAGCGAAAAGCTTTAACACGGAGGACACAAAGACACGGAGGAATGAGTACAAAGCACATCGCGTGATTAACGGATACTACGCCCCACCTACGCCGACGGCGCCCTCTCATAGACGGCGCTTTTCTCTTTAATCCTCCGTGTCCTCCGTGTCAAGGCTTTGACTGGACGCCGTGTCGTTGGCGGTTCGGGGTAGAAAACGAAAAACAAAGCACCCGTTATTTCAAGGCCTCAACACTAGTTCGGCTGCACCTTGACGCGAGCGGGCGCAGGCCACGAAAACGGCAGGCGTCGATGCCCCGTCTTGGGGACGCTCACCTTGCGCGTCTGTGTCATCCCGTCGTAAGTGGCTTTCACCGTGTAGTTGCCCGCTGGAAGCTTCACGAAAGCCCACGGCCCGTGCGCAACGTCTTCGACGATCACGGTGCCGCCGCGAATGACCTGGAATGGAACCTCGGCAAGATAGCTGCCGGTCGAGAACGTGAACACCAGCTTCAGGTTGTGGTCTCGTGCCTGCTCCGCGAGTTGCGCGCGCGCGCCCGCTCCCACCCCGCCGCTCAAGACCTGCGGCGCGCTTGCGGCACCCGCGTCCTTTTCGGCGGCGGCGGCGAAGCCTGCCGATGCGAATGCAAAGCCCATCGCCAGCACGAGCAAGCCGCGCTTCATCTGCGTCACACGAAAATAGGCCACGTCATCCTCCATCGAACATTCATTATAAGCACAGCCCGTCCTCATACCGCCTGCTTCTCGCGCAGCGCCGCAATCGCCGCCGCGTCGTAGCCCAGATCCTTGAGTATCTCCTCGGTGTGCTCGCCGGGCTCGGGCGTATGGCGAAGCTTCTCCGGCTGCGGGTAACGGCTCAGGTGGATCGGCTGGCCGACGACTTTCTGCGGACCGTATTTCGGATGGTCGATCGGGGTGGCGATTCCCAGATGCTGCACCTGCGGATCGGCGAAGACTTTGTCGATGGTATTGATCGGCCCGCACGGCACCCCGGCCTTGTTCATCACGTCGACCCAGTAGTCGTTGGTGTGGCCGCGCATGACTTCGGCCACACGCGCGTTGAGCGCCGGCCGGTGCTTCGAACGTGCTGCCGCCGTGGCGTAGTCGGGGTTCGAGAGGAGGTCGGGCGCCTCCGCCGCTTTGCAAAATCGCGCCCAGAGACTATCGCCGGAGGCGGCGACGTTGATGTAACCGTCCGCGGTCTGGAACATGCCGGTGCCGGTGGCAGTCGGGTGACTGTTGCCTTCCTGCCCCGCGACTTCGCCCGCGATCAGATAGCGCGCCGCCTGGAAATCGAGCATGTAGATCTGCGCTTCGATGAGCGAAGTCGACACCCACTGGCCTTCGCCGGTGCGCGCGCGGTCGAGCAGGGCAAGGACGATCGCGTTGGCGAGCAGCAGGCCCGCCGAGGTATCGTTGATCGCGATGCCGACGCGAATCGGCCCGCCGCCGGCATGCCCGGTGATC
>JBKJKJ010000346.1:0-3547 GCA_046597455.1 Burkholderiales bacterium | reverse complement strand
ATCGCTCCCGGTGGGGCGGCCGGACTTCAAACCCGGTAGGGGCCGCAGGCGGTCCTGCGTGGGTTCGACTCCCACTCTCTTCCGCCATCCATGGAGCGCCGCGCTGCACGTCGCGCGCGCGAGGTCTGCGCTTGCGAGCGCCAGAGGCGTGAGAAAAGAATCGCCATGCCCGACACCGACGAGATTCGCATCCTGTCAGCGATGGTCACGGGGGCCAGCAGTACACGGCGCTGATGGACATCGAAATCCCGTGACGCCTGTCCACGCCGCAGCTCTCGACAGCGTCGAGAACGGCCGAGGTCCCGGACGGCATTTAAACCACGATAAAACACGCGCATTTTTTGTCAGGAGTTGACCATGCCTTTCGCACTCGAGCTGGCCCAGCGCATCACGGCATTGCGTTACGACGATCTTCCGCCCGAGGCCGTGCACTGGGCCAAGGTGGGCATACTCGATACGGTCGGGGTGACGCTCGCCGGCAGCGATGACCCGTCCGCGACCATCGTGGCCGGCGTGCTGTCGGGCACCGGCTCGAGCCTGCTGCTCGGCACCAGCAAGCGCACCGGCGCACTGGACGCGGCGCTGGTCAACGGCACGGCGTCGCACGCGCTGGATTTCGACGACTGCAGCAACACGCTCGGCGGTCATCCTTCGGCGCCGATATTGCCCGCGCTTTTCGCGCTGGCCGATGAGATCGGTGCGACGGGACGCGATTTCATCACGGCATACGTCGCCGGCTTCGAGACCGAGTGCAAGATTTCCATGGGCGTGAACTTCTATCAGTACACCCGCGGCTGGCACCCATCGACGACCATCGGCGTTTTCGGCGCTGCGGCGGCGTGCGCGAAGCTGATGAAGCTCGACGAGAACCGCACGGCGATCGCGCTTGCCATCGCAGCGTCGCTCGCATCGGGAATCAAGTCCAACTTCGGGACATACGTGAAACCCCTGCACGTCGGTCACTGCGCACGCAATGGTCTATTCGCTGCGCTGCTTGCGCGCGACGATTACACCGCGAGCCCCGTCGCCTTCGAGCACAAGCAGGGCTATTTCGAGGTCTACAACGGCGCGGGCAACTACGACGCCGAAAAAATACTGCCCGCGTGGGCCAACCCGCTCGACATCGTCAGCCCCGGCATCGCCATCAAACAGTATCCGTGCTGCGGCAGCACGCATCCCGCCATCGACGCGATGCTCGAGCTCGTGCGCAGGCACGATCTGAAGCCCGACGCCGTGGAGCGCATCCAGAGCTGGACCCATACGCGGCGGCTCGAGCACACCAATCGTCCGGACCCGCAAAGCACCAAGGACGCCAAGTTCAGCGTGCAGTACTGCCTGGCCCGCGCTATGGTCGACCGCAAAGTCGCAATCGAGCATTTCGAAGGTGACGCGTATCAGGACCCCCAGGTGCGTGCGGTGATGGCGAAAGTGCAGGCCGCGCCTTACACGACCGAGCAGTTCCCCGCCGACAATCACTACGGCGCAGAAGTGAAAGTCACCCTGCGCGGCGGTACGGTCCTGGGAGCGAAAGTCGATCAGCCCGCCGGGCGCACCTCGGCAAACCCGCTGCCGCAGGAAAGGCTCAAGGCAAAATTCGACAACTGCGCGAACCGGGCCATTCCTGCCGAGCGCGCGGCTGCTGTTTATGCCGCGATTGTGGACCTCGAGAAACTGACCGACGTTCGTGAAGTGAACAACGCAATGCTGGCCGAAGCGGTGCAGCGACGCGGTGCGGCGACAGTCCAAGCGTAATGAACGTTGCGCTCACCCGATCGGCTTTCCACCGGACGCAGAAAAACGCAGGCACATCGATCATGCTGAGGGCTCGCGGCGCCCGGCCGACCGTAACCTGATTCCATATCGTGTGGCCTTGACTAAGCGGGGACCGCGAAATAAAGTTCCGGCCTTCTTGCGTAGCAAGTTACGCGATGCGATGCTCGGCCTCGACAAGCTCGGCGACGCGACACAAATCGCCAGGCTGCTGGCAATTTCCTGAGCATCCAAAACCCATGAAAAAATCAGCAACATTGGCCGCGTTCGCGCTGGCCGCAGTCTGCGGATGTGCGTCCGCGCAATCGAGCTATCCACAACGGCCCGTGAGGCTGATCGTTCCACTGGCTGCAGGCGGCGGCATGGACACCATCACCCGCGCTCTCGCGGCCAAGCTGACCGAGCCGCTGGGTCAAACCGTCGTCGTCGACAATCGCGGAGGCGGCGGCGGTGCGGTCGGCGCCGAGCTTGCGGCGAGCGCGCCGCCGGATGGCTACACCTTCCTCATGATGAGTGCGAGCGCCGTCATCAGGCCGCTCATGTATGCAGGCTCCCGCTACAACATCGTGCGCGATTTCAGTGCGATCTCGCAGGTGACCACTCAGCCTTACGTCCTGACGGTCAATCCTGCGGTCCCTGCCCGGTCGATGCAGGAGCTGATCGCCTATGCGAAAGCGAATCCGGGCAAGTTGAACTATGCCTCCTCCGGACAGGGCAGCATCATTCATCTGACCAGCGAGCTCTTCAACCGCGCGGTGGGAATCAGGACCGTTCATGTGCCGTACAAAGGAATCGGTGCTGCGTATCCGGACATACTCGCCAACAACGTGCAAATGGTTTTCGCAAGTATCGTCTCGGTGCTGCCGCATGTGAAAACGCAGCGCCTGCGCGCACTGGCCGTGACGGGTGGCCGCCGCGCCAACGGTCTGCCGGAAGTGCCGACGACAAGTGAAGCCGGCGCCAAAGGCTTCGTGGTGGCCAACTGGTACGGGCTCGTCGCGCCCGCCCGGACCCCGTCGGCCATCGTCGAGCGCATCAATCGCGACGTTGTCAAAGTCGTGAACGACGCCGACCTCGCTCAGCGGTACGCCGCGGACGGTGCCGAAGGCGTGGGGAGCACCCCGCAGCAGTTCTCGGCACACATCCGGGCCGAAAACGACAAATGGGGAAAGCTCATCCGGGAGACCGGCATTCGGGGCGACTGAGCGGCACGGGGCACGGTCGACCGAGAAGGCCGCGGTACGGCGCCGCCGGAACACGTTTGCGGCGCGGTAGCCGAGGTTGCGTGTCAGCAGTAAGCTTTGCGAGCCTCTTCGACCCGATGGGACCGACCGGTATCACCGCTGATGATCGTCATGGATAAAACCCGGCGCACGATCTGCCGCCAGTCGCGCTCGCCGGCAGCCCCTGCCGGCGTCCCGGGCATCGAGCCCGGATGAAAGAAGCCCACACGCAAGCGGTCGGCCGCGTCGACGAGCAGCGCCTTTGGCAGCGCCACATGGAAATGGCGAGGATCGGGGCCATCCCGAACAACGGCGTGAACCGCGCGGCTTTCTCGGCGGAGGACATCCGTGCCCGGCATCTGCTCGTCTCCTGGGCGCGCGCGCGCAATTTCCAAGTGAGCCGCGACGGCATCGGCAACCTTTTCGTGCGTCGCGCGGGCACCGACGCCGGCGCGCCGCCCGTCCTCGCAGGCAGCCATATGGACAGCCAGCCAAAAGGTGGGCGTTTCGACGGGATTTACGGTGTCCTCGCCGCACTGGAGGCGCTCGAGTCG
>JBKJKJ010000239.1:0-5056 GCA_046597455.1 Burkholderiales bacterium | reverse complement strand
TTCTTTCGCTGATTCCGGAATCGCCGCACCAGGTCTACGACGTCCGAAAAGTCATCCGCTGCGTCGTCGATCGCGATTCGATGTTCGAGATCAAGGGACGCTACGGCAAATCGGTCGTCACGGCGCTCGCGCGCCTCGACGGAAAATCGGTGGGCATCATCGCGAACAATCCCCTGCACCGGGGCGGCGCGATCGGCGCCGACGAGTGCCAGAAGGTGCAGAACTTTTTCGTGCTGTGCGATTCGTATAACGTGCCCATCGTCATGCTGGTCGATCAACCCGGCTTTCTCATTGGTCCCGAAGGCGAGCAGCGCGGCATCACCGGCAAAGTGATGAACTGGCTCAATGCGATGAGCCTGGTGACCGTGCCCAAGCTCTCGATCATCTTGCGCAAGAGCTATGGCCTGGCGGTGTCGAGCATGGGCGCGGGCGGCAACGCAGACGAGGTCGCGTGCTGGGTGACTGCGGAAGTAAGCTTCATGAAACCGGATTTCGGTGCGCGCGTCGTGTTCGGCGCCGACCCGGACAAGGACCCGCAGAAATACCAGGAGGCGGTCGCGAAAATGTCGAAAGGCACCTCGGCCTACGATATGGCCGCGATCTACACCGCGCAGGACGTGATCGACCCGCGTGACACGCGCGACTGGCTCATACGCATGCTGGAAATTCACCGCAGCCGGCTTTCGGACGGTGTGGGCCAGCACCTGATGCGCACGTGGCCCACCACGTATTGATACGTATTGATCGGAGGCGATGTAATGGCAACAATCGAAGTGAAATCGGAAATCACGGGCACGGTGTGGCAGGTCAAAGCCGCGCCCGGTGACAAGGTGGAGGTGGGCGACGTGCTCGTCGTGATCGAATCGATGAAAATGGAAATACCGGTCATCACTGAAGATGCCGGAGTCGTGGAGGCGATCCTTGTCAGGGAGAAGGATGCGGTAGCCGAAGGTCAGGTCGTTGCGACGCTGAAAGGGTGATCATGAAAGCGTCTTCCGCAACGCCGGGCGCGACCGCTGCCCTTGCCGCTTTCGCCTCCGGTCTGCAGTTCACCGACATCCCGCCGGACGTGGTCGGGAAAGCCCGGCTGTGCCTGATGGACACGCTGGGCTGCTGCATCTACGGCGCGACGCTGCCGCCGGTCATGATGCTCACGAAAGTCGCCATGGAAGAGGGTGGGCATGCGGGTGGGCGTGCGGTCGCGAGCATTCTGGGCACGGGCAAACGCACGTCGCCTTCCCACGCGGCGCTCGTCAACGGCACTGCTGCCCATGCTTTCCAGCTAGATGAAGTGCACGCCGGCGCGACCCTTCATCCCGGATCAGTGGTGGTGCCGGCCATACTCGGACTGTCGGAAGCTGCCGGCGGCGTATCGGGGCAGGCTTTCATGACCGCGATGATCGCGGGTTACGAAGTCGGCATCAGGGTCGGCCAGGCGAGCAAAGGCCTGATGTTCAAGCGCGGTTACCACAATCAGGGAACGACCGGTGCGGTCGCCGCCGGTGCCGCGGCCGCGCGCATCCTCGGGCTGGACCCGCGGCGCACGCTGCATGCGATCGGCATCGCGGCGTCGCAGGCGGCCGGGCTGATGGCCGTGCAGGAGGGGGCGAACGCCAAAGCTTTTCATTCCGGACGTGCGGCTCAAAGCGGTGTTTACGCCGCGCTGCTCGCGAAAGAAGGTTATACCGGTGTCGAGGACGTGCTCGATGTCGAGTACGGCGGTTTTTTCAGCACGCTGGTCGAAAGCTACGATCCGGCGAGCCTCACGCGAGGTCTCGGAACGGATTGGGAAACGCTCAACGTGGGCTACAAGTTGTCTCCCGCCTCGAACGGCAGCATCACCGCGATGCATACCTTGCAGCGGATCATGCGCGAGCACGGCCTGTCTGCAGGCGACCTCGAGCACGTCCACGCGTCGGTCAGCACCAACACCCTCGATCATTGCGGGTGGGATTTCGATCCGGTGACGATGAAAGGGGTGCTCGCCGCGCAGATGAACCTGCGATACGGACTCGCGGTCATGGCTCTCGATGGCGTCGCGACCCCGGCGCAGTACGCGCAAGCGCGCATCAAGAGTGCCGACATCGCCGCGTTCTTACCCAGGATCGAGGTCGACGTGCTCCCGGCCTTCGACGCGGACGCCGCGTTGCGACTCGCGTGCAGACTTCAGGTGCGCACGTGCGACGGCAGGACGCACGTCGACGAGACGCGTTACCGGCCGGGCAGCGTGGAGGATCCGGTATCGTCCGCAGCGCTCGAAAGCAAGTTCACGACGTTGACTGCACACGCCGCCTCGCCGCAGCGTGCCGCAGAGTGGATCTCGTATATCAAACGGCTGGACGCGCACGCCAGTGTTGCGCTGCCGGCTTTGAACTGAAGCTGAAAAAGGAGATTGGGATCGATGAAGTGGAGGGCAGCAGTAAGCATGGCGCTCGGCCTGGGCGCCGCGATGAGCGCCGTTCAGGGTTACGGCCAGGTGAGCTATCCGGTAAAACCGGTGCGGGTGATCGTGCCTTTCCCGCCGGGGGGGACGAACGACATCGTCGCACGATTCGTCATGCGCGACCTGTCCGAGGTGATGGGGCAGCCGTATGTGATCGAAAATCGCGCCGGCGCGTCCGGGGTGATCGGCGCGGAGACGGTGGCGAAATCCGCCCCCGACGGTTACACGCTGATGGTGCATTCGTCGTCGCACTTGTCGAATGCCTTTGCGTACAAGAAGGTGCCGTACGACACGTTCAGGGATTTCGAGCCGATCGGCTTCATGGCCGCTCAGCCCGGGGTGCTGGTCGTGCATCCGTCATTGCCGGTGAAATCGGTGAAGGAATTCATCGCGCTCGCCAAGGCACGCCCAGGCCAGATCACCTATGCGTCGAATGGCGAAGGCGGAAGCCTGCACGTGCAGATGGCGCTGTTCGCGTCGATGGCGAACATCAAGCTGATCCATGTCCCGTACAAAGGCGGCGCGCCGGTCGCGACTTCGCTGGCATCGGGCGAGACGCAGTCGTCGATTTCCACGATCGGCATCGTGCTCCCGCACATCCGCAACACCCGCCTGCGAGCGCTTGCCACCTCGTCGGCGAAGCGCTCGACGATACTGCCCCAACTGCCCACGATCGCCGACGCGGGTGTGCCGGGTTATGACATGAACCCGTGGGTCGGCTGCTTCGCACCGGCGGGCACGCCGAAAGCGATCACCGAACGCCTGCATGCGGAGATCAACAAGGCGCTTAGGAAGTCCGAGCTCGCAAAGCAGATGGCCGATCAGGCGGTCGAGCCGTGGATAGGCACGCAGCAGGAATTCGCGGCACGCCTCAAAACCGATTACGAAAAGTTCCAGAAGATCTTCAGGATCATCGGCACGCCGGCGGCGTAGCGCAGCCCGTTCGCCGCTCAACTCAGGGAGTCCACCATGAAAATCACGGCAATCAAATGCTATTCCGTCCATCCCGGCTGGCGCAAAAACCTCATCTTCGTCAAGGTGGAGACAGACGAAGGCATCCACGGCTGGGGTGAATCCTATTCGCAGTACGATCGCGATCGCGCAGTGATGGCGCAGCTCGAATCGCTGGGGCCTTACATGGTCGGGCGCAACCCGTTCGACATCAAACATTTCACCCAATTCGCTTTCGACGATTACGCGGCGAGGCGCGGGTCGGTGGAACTGTTCTGCGCGATCAGCGGCATCGAGCAGGCGCTGTGGGACATCGTCGGCAAAGCGTGCAAGCAACCCGTATACAACCTGCTCGGTGGGCGCGTGCGCGACAAGATCCGCGTTTATGCCAACGGCTGGAGCTACGGCATGAAAGAGCCAGCCGATTACGCGCGGGCGGCCGAGAAGGTGGTGGCACAGGGGTGGACCGCCCTCAAATTCGATCCGCTGCTCGCACCGTGGCGCACCTGGATTCCGAAAGAGCACGAAGACCGTGCGGTTCGCATCATCAAAGCGGTGCGCGATGCGGTCGGCCCCGACGTCGACATCCTGATCGACCAGCATCGCAGGCTCGCACCCATGCACGCCATCCGGCTCAACAAACGCCTGGCCGAAGTGGGTCTCTACTGGATGGAGGAGCCGTGCCAGGCCGAGTTCGCGGACGAGCTCGCGTATATCCGCCAGGAGATCCAGGTGCCGGTCGTCATCGGTGAGGCGACGTACACGAAAACGGGTTTTCGTCCGCTGCTCGAAAAGCGTTCGGCCGACATCCTGAACCCGGACGTGGCGTGCGTCGGCGGTATTCTCGAATTGAAAGAGATCGCCGCGATGGCCGAGCCGTTCCTGGTCGCCGTGTCACCGCACAACTACAACTCGACGACGGTGGCACTGGCCTCCACGGTGCATGCCTCGGCGACGATGCCGAACTTCATCATCACCGAATACTTCCTGCCTTTCGTCGAGTTCGGCGATTCCATCTGTGCCAATCAACTCAAGCCCAAGAACGGTTACATCGATCTGCCTACCGCCCCGGGGCTGGGAATCGAGATCGACGAGGCGGCGCTTAAGCGCGTGCCGGCAAAGCCTTATACGCTGCGCAAGCTGCGACACCCGGCGGACGAGGGCCCGTGATCCGCTGCCATTCGTATGGTGCGGTGCAGTGACCACCAAGCTCGCGGGGCCGCTCAAGCGTGAGGTGTCGATCGACGGAGAGCTCTACACCGTGACGATCGATCCTCACGGTCTGAAGCTCGTGCCGAAGGGCAGGCGCACAGGCTATGCGCTCGAATGGGCGTCGTTCATCAGCGGCGACGCCGCGCTCGCGACGGCGCTCAACGCGTCGATGGCTGCGGCGCCCCAGCCTCGCACTTCGGCGAAAAAAGCCCGAAAGCCGCGGCGGGCGCGGGCATAGTGAGGGCGATCCGCGGTTTTACAAGTTCTTACATTTTCGTTTCGCACCCTTGCACGCCTTCCCGGTCCGACATACCGGATGCATAACAACTGCGAGGAGCGAATATGAAGAAGTTGATCGTGGCGGCCCTGGCCGCTGCCGGCCTGGGGGGCTGCGTGGCCGTGCCGGCCCCGTACTACGCAGACTCGGCGGTTTACTATCCGGCACCGGCA
>JBKJKJ010000179.1:0-5303 GCA_046597455.1 Burkholderiales bacterium | reverse complement strand
TCGCCGCACCTGCTGCGCTACAGCGAGCGGGTCCGGATCGGCCGTGAGGAAGCTTCGGACCCGCTCGCTGTAGCGCAGCAGGTGCGGCGAGGTGAAGCACCCCACTTTGTAGCGCGCTTCGTGAAGGATCGCCTCGAGCATCGCGCACGCCGAGCCTTTGCCGTTCGTGCCCCCCACGGTGATAACCGCAAAGGCCGGCGCAAGTCCCATCGCTGCTTTTACTTTTGCAACGCGCTCCAGGCCCATTTCGATAGTGCGCGGGTGCACCTGCTCGATATGCGTGAGCCAGTCCTGCAAGGTTGCGTTCGTCGGGAGCACGGAGGTCATGTAGCCGCTGCGCGGCCGGGATGAAGCTGCAATTCGCCCTCAGGCGTTCGGCGGCATCTTCAACAGCATCGTCATCAGGTGAGCGAGCTTGTCGGGCATCTGCCGGCGATCCACGATCATGTCGATGGCGCCGTGCTCGAGGAGAAACTCGGATCGCTGAAAGCCTTCGGGCAGGGTTTCGCGCACCGTCTGCTCGATCACGCGCGGCCCCGCGAAACCGATGAGCGCGCCCGGCTCGGCTATGACCACGTCCCCGATCATTGCAAAGCTCGCCGAAACGCCGCCCATAGTCGGGTCGGTCAGTATCGACACAAAAGGCAGTCGCTCGCTCGCAAGCCGGGTGAGCGCTGCGCACGTCTTGGCCATCTGCATGAGGGATAGCACGCCTTCCTGCATGCGCGCCCCGCCCGTGGCCGTGATGCACAGAAACGGCAGGCGCTGCTCGAGACAGACCTGGACACCGCGCACGAAGCGTTCGCCGACGACCGAACCCATCGAGCCGCCGAGAAAGCCGAACTCGAATGCCGCCGCGACCACAGGCAGCGTTTTGATGCTGCCCTGCATGACGACCAGCGCGTCCTCTTCGGAGGTCTCGATGCGTGCCTCGTGCAGGCGCTCCGTGTAGCGACGGCTGTCCTTGAACTTCAGCGTATCGACCGGGAGCACCTCGGCGCCGATCTCGTAGCGCCCTTCCAGATCGAGCAGGTAATCGAGCCGCTCGCGCGCGGAGATCCGGTTGTGGTGGCTGCATTTGGGGCAGACGTAGAAGTTCTTCTCGAGGTCGGAGCGGTACAGCACCGCTTCGCACGATTCACACTTGCTCCACAGCCCTTCGGGAACGGCTTTTTTCGGGCTGCCGGAATCGTGCTTGATCTTGGGGGGGAGAAGCTTCTGTAGCCAGCTCATGCAGGCGCCTCCGGTTGTTTATCCATCGCCTCGCGCACCGAGCGCATGAAGGCCGTCACGCGTGCATCGATCTGTCCGGGACGCGAGCCTTCGATTTCCTGGACGAGTCGCGTGCCGATCACCACGGCATCCGCCACCGTCGCGATACGACGCGCAGTTTCCGGATCGCGGATACCGAAACCCACGCCGACGGGCAATTTCGTGTGTGCGCGTATGCGCGAGAGACGCTCCGCAACGTCGTTCAGATCGATGTTTGCAGCACCGGTCACGCCTTTGAGCGACACATAGTAGAGGTAGCCCCGGCCGAGCCCCGCCACTTGTTTCAGGCGTGCTTCGGTCGTCGTGGGCGACAGCAGGAATATCGTATCCAGCGACCGCGCATCGAGCAGACTGACGATCGTTTCGGCTTCCTCGGGCGGGTAGTCGACGATCAGCACGCCGTCCGCGCCCGCGGCCTTGGCGGCATCGGCAAAACGCTCGACGCCCATCGCTTCTATGGGATTCGCGTAGCCGAACAGCACCACAGGGGTTTCGTTATTCGTCTTGCGGAAGTGCTCGACGTAGCCGATGACGTCCCTCAGGGATACGCCGTGCTTGAGCGCGCGCTCGCTTGAGCGCTGAATCACCGGACCGTCCGCCATCGGGTCCGAGAACGGCACGCCGAGCTCGATGATGTCAGCGCCGCCCGCCACCAGCGCGTGCATGAGCGGCACCGCCGCCGAGGGCTCGGGGTCGCCCGCCGTGACGAAGGGGATGAGCGCTTTGCGCCCTTGCTTGCGCAGTTTCTGAAAGGTGGCGGCTATTCGCGACATGGGCACGGTCAGAAAAGAGAAAGGAGAGCGGAAAAAGGAGACATCGACATATTTGCCCGTGAGAGCGTGCTGTTGCGGCGCTCTCCTGCCCCCTCTCTCATCATCTTTTGCATGCTGAGGCTCATGGGTCTCAAAGCGTGATTCCCGATTTTTCAGCCACCGTATGCATGTCCTTGTCGCCGCGTCCCGAAAGGTTGACGAGCAGGATCTGGTCGCTCGGCAGATGCGGCGCGATCTTGGATGCATACGCCAGCGCGTGGCTCGATTCAAGCGCTGGAATGATCCCTTCCAGGCGGCACAGGTCGTGAAATGCCTGCAGGGCTTCGTCGTCCGTGACCGAGACATATTCGGCGCGCCCCACGTCCTTCAACCATGCGTGCTCGGGCCCGACGCCGGGATAATCGAGGCCGGCCGAAATCGAATGCGTTTCGATGATCTGGCCGTTTTCGTCCTGCAGGAGGTAGGTGCGGTTGCCATGGAGCACGCCGGGCTTGCCGGCGGTCAGCGTCGCGGCGTGCTTGCCGCTTTCCAGGCCGTGCCCGGCGGCTTCCACCCCGATCAGCCGAACGTTTTTCTCCCCGATGTACGGGTAGAAAATCCCCATCGCGTTCGAGCCGCCGCCCACGCACGCGAGCACCGCATCGGGCTGCCGGCCCGTGAGCTCGGGCATCTGCACCAGAGATTCCCTGCCGATGACCGATTGAAAATCGCGCACCATCATCGGATACGGATGCGGGCCGGCGACCGTGCCGATGATGTAGAACGTGTTTTCCACGTTCGTGACCCAATCGCGCATCGCTTCGTTGAGCGCGTCCTTCAGGGTCTTGGACCCCGACTCCACCGGCACCACCGTCGCGCCGAGCAGCTTCATGCGGTAGACGTTCTGCGCCTGGCGCTGAATGTCCTCGGAGCCCATGTAGACCACGCACTCCATGCCGTAGCGCGCGGCAATCGTCGCCGTCGCAACGCCATGCTGTCCTGCACCGGTTTCGGCGATCACCCGCGGCTTTTTCATGCGCCGCGCCAGCAGCGCCTGCCCGATGACGTTATTGATCTTGTGCGCGCCGGTGTGGTTCAGGTCCTCGCGTTTGAGGTAGACCTGCGCTCCGCCGAAATGCCGGGACCAGCGCTTGGCGTGATAAATCGGGCTGGGACGCCCCACATAATGCTTGAGCTCGTACTCGAATTCGGCAACGAACTCCGGATCGTGCTGATAGCGCGCATAGGCGGCTTTCAGCTCGTCGAGCGCCTGGATGAGCGTCTCGGAAACGAATACGCCGCCATAAGGACCGAAATGGCCTTTTGCGTCGGGTAGCTCATACATCGGCGCATCCGTCCGCGCTACTGTCAACATTGCGCACTCCTGATATGAACGCCGCGATTTTCGCCGCGTCCTTGATTCCCTTGCCCGCCTCGACGCCGCTCGACACGTCAACCGCCCACGGCTGCACGCGGCGCACCGCCTCAGTCACGTTGTCGGGAGTCAAGCCGCCCGACAGAACGATCGGCAACGGCAGCGTCGGCGGAATCAGGGCCCAGTCGAAGGTCGCGCCCGTGCCGCCATGCAGGCCCTCGTGGAAAGCATCGAGCAGCAGCGCCCGGGCACCCTGAAAATCGCGGGCGTATTGTAACAAATCGACTCCGGCCCGGACCTGCACCGCTTTGAGCCACGGAAGATCGAATTGCCGGCAGAAAGCCGGCGTCTCCGCGCCGTGAAACTGGATGAGCTGCGCGCCCACCCGCTTGGTTACAAGACTCACCTCTTCGGCTGCGGCATCGACGAAAAGCGCAACCGGCGTCACGAAAGGCGGCAACGCCCGTACGATATTCGCAGCCGCATCGGGGTCGATGTAGCGTGGGCTCGGCTTGTAGAAGACCAGCCCGATCGCATGAGCACCCTGATGCGCAGCGCACAGCGCATCTTCGATACGGGTCACGCCGCAGATTTTTACTGCGGTGCGCATGGCTGAACGAGATCCATCGGTGCGTACGCGCAGCGGGGACTGCGCGGGAGCTGCCACTTCGCCTCGTATTCCACCCGGGCGAGGTAAAGCCCTGCAGCCTCGAAAGTCGGTGCGGCGTGCACCCGATTCCGGCTTGCCAGCACATCAGCGGCCCACGCCGGGCCCTGCTTGCCGTTACCGACGGTGATCAGCGTGCCCATCAGGTTGCGCACCATGTGGTGAAGAAAAGCGTTGGCACAGAAGTCGAAGACTACGTAAACGCCGCGGCGTTCGATGTCGATGGTGTGCAAGTGGCGCACCGGCGAGCGCGCCTGGCATTGGCTCGAGCGAAAGGCGCTGAAATCGTGTTCTCCAGTGAGTACTCGGGCAGCGGCCCGCATGCGATCCACGTCGAGCGGCAGGTGGTACCAGCCTACACGCCCATGCGCTGCGGCAGGACGCACACCATGATTGAGCAGGACGTAACGATACCAGCGGCCGCGTGCACCGTAGCGGGCGTGGAAATCCGCGCTCACTTCCTGCCCCCAGACCACGGCGAGCCCGGGGGGGAGCGACGCATTGACCCCTCGCACCCACGCCGTAGTGGGCCGGTGCGCGGAGGTATCGAAATGGACGACCTGTTCCAGCGCGTGCACGCCGGTGTCGGTTCGACCGGCACACACGGTGTCGATGGGCTCGTCGGCGATGATCGAGAGCGCCGCTTCGAGATGATCCTGAACCCCGCACCGGGACGGCTGCGTCTGCCATCCGCAGAAAGGCGCCCCGTCATACTCGATGCCGAGCGCTACTCTTACGCAATCATGAGAAATCTACGCCGCTCCTTCGCTCGCGCCGGCATCGCCCCTGCACCGCTTGTACGTCTCTGGCGCTAAATCGCTGGTGCTAGATCCTTTCTCGCGCTAGACCAAAAGAAAAACCGCGGCAGGTCGGCTGCCGCGGTCTCATCGCGCTAACGCCTTTCAGCCCAGCGACCCCAGCAACGTCTTCGCCTGCGCCTGCTGATCGGCGTCTCCTTCCTTGACCACTTCCTGAAGAATGTCCCGGGCGCCATTCTTGTCGCCCATTTCCTCGTAAGCCTTCGCGAGATCGAACTTCTGCTGCACGTCGTACCAGTGGTCGTCCTTCCCCGTTACAGTCGGTGCGGCAGAGGGGGCATCGTTACCGAAGTTCAGGTTAAGCTCGTTGAGCTTGAAATCGAGACCGGTCGCCTCGGCTTCAGCCGCGGGGGCCGGCGCGGGCGCGGGCTCTGCAGGTGCCGAGCTCATCCGGCTCTCGGCCGGTGTGTCGATCGGCG
>JBKJKJ010000431.1:0-8247 GCA_046597455.1 Burkholderiales bacterium | reverse complement strand
TGTGGTGTGTCTAAGGACGCTCTGATCAACCTCATCGTCATGCTGGCGTACGCCGGCATCCATGGTTCACGTTTCTGATCGAAATGGATTCTGGCCTTCGCCAGAATGACGCTGACTGGTACGCCAAAGCTTATTCAGAGGTCCCTAACGCGCCGCTCCGCTCGAGCGTAGTGTCAGGCGGCCCTGTTCACCCTGGGATGTCGGGCTCGACCAGTTGAGCAAGCTGCACCAGGGACTCCTGCCAGCCGAGATAGCACATCTCGACCGGGATGACCTCCGGTATTCCGTCCTGAACGACGCTCAGCTCAGCTCCGTTCCGCAAGACACCTGTTTCAGGGAGACAGTGACCGACATTTCTCCTGGCAGATTCGGGTCATCGAATTTGTCCGTGTATCTGATGAGCTCGTTCGGTACCAGTTCCCGATACTCGCCTCCGAAGGCGTGCCCGTGCCCTGTCGAGAAGTTGTGAAACGACATCTTGAATGTTCCCCCGACCCTGGCATCCATGTGCTGGACCTTGCACGTGAATCCGAAGGGCGGTAGCCATTTGGACATCGCATCGGCCTCAAGAAACGCGCGATACACCTTCTCGGGTTTGGTGCGCAGAACGCGATGAAGTCGGACCGTACCTGTGGTCATGAGCAATCCTCCTGTGCGGCTTCACGATTTGTTGAACGGCGCGCGCGACACCGCATGGACAGCGACACCTTCACAGACATACCGCTCACGCTGACTCGCGTCCGATCGAACTGAAGCGTGCGCCCGACATGGGCATGAGCTGATGGGGTGCAAGTCCCCCGTGGGAGCAACCGGCTCGTCGCATGTTGGCGAGGATAACCAATAGCCGAAGGCACGGGCAAGCTGCCTGAGAGTGCTGCCGCTCAGTTGTGAATGAAAAGCCGCCCGATTCGCGTGAGCGTGTCATGCACAAAACCATGGTGTTGCATCAATGGGTCCAGGTTCAGCAGGCCGAACAGCACAAGCATAGGCACACCGGATGTGGCTATGGCAACAGTCAGAACGAAGTTGCGCCAGTGGAACTGCCGGCTTATTCCGCAAAGCAGCGCAAGCCCGCCGCCGCCGCCGAGTGCCGCGTTCCCAGGGAAGTTCAGGCAGATAGCGAGAGTGAGATAGCGGTGGTTGAGCAACACGCTTGCCAACCTGCGTGGCGCTGGCCTTCCGAACCCACCTGCCGCGACGATTCCTTGCATACCGGACGTAATGCCAGCTCGGGGCAGTGCAATGCCGATCCGTTCAAGAAGCGCCGCGAGAACCCGTTCCGGAAGAACTCGCCCTATCGCAAACGCAAGACCCAGACCGGCGACGGTCGCCGCGTATGCGACCAACGCTCCTATCGGTCCGAATACAACCATAATAAGAAGACCAAGTTCGAGGCCTGGGACAAAGGGCATGGCGAGCGAAACCGCGTACGCAAGCGCGAGCAATACCAGAGCCACAGTGCCGACTTCGTAGCGGACGGCAGCCAGCATGGCCTGGGCGTCGTGAAATTCCATATGGGATAAAGCGTGCCCGCCGACTAATAGTGCCGCCCAGATAAACACCATGGCCATGCTGCGTAGCCCAAGGACTGGAACGCGCGGAAGACTGAGAACAACGAAGTAGACCAGGCTTGTAAGTAGAACAATTGACGCTGCCAGTTGGAGCATCGGCGAGCTCAGGACTTCTACGATGTCCGTTTGGTACGAATGCGCCAGATGGTGGAGTAAAGCAACGAGGAGGATCCAGCCTGCGATCGTGGCCGCGACCTGCATCCAGAACCGGCCTCGCGAATTGATCCAGGGCTGGGGTGACATTGCGGGTCGACCGCTGCGTTTCAGTATGAAGCCTGAACTAAGCCGACCCGCGAGCGGGTTCGGCTTGAATGAATGATTAGGCCGCGACCACTACTTCATGGAGTGTAGCCCGAACATATTCCCCTCCGTGTCAAAAGCTAACGCAATGAAACCGTACTCACCAATCGCCATTTTTTCACGTTGAATACGGCCGCCGGATGATGCGACACGACCTGCCTCTTCAGCACAATCCGCACAACTGAAATAGACCAATGTGCTGTTGCCCCCAGAAGGGAAGTCTTTCATTTTTACCAAGGCGCCAGAAGCACCCGGACCCTCCATGTCCATTGGGAATGCCTTCATTTCAACAGTTGAGTCATTCGGGTCGCCGAGCGCCTCCAATTTGACGCGCAAGATGGCCTCGTAGAATTTCTGCGCACGCGCCATATCCTGAACATATATTTCGAACCAGACGACTGGGTTGGTTGCCATAGCAGTTTGCCTCACGCGTTGAAGTTGGAGGAGGGCCTCAGGGTCAGACCACTGATTATCAGCTCGATAGCGTGGCCTGTCCCGATTACTCGCCGCGCCCGAGCGACAGTGGCAGCCGACTATTCTCCGTCAGAATCAGTGATCAGACCCTGAGGTTTCGCTAACTGAAGTTAGCGCGCCGTGCAGTCACTGTTTCTGTGGCCATGGAACCAGTGTTCCTACCATCTCGTTGATATTAATGTGGCTCGGCTGCGAGGAGACGCGCTCGAGCCATTCCCGCGTGCGGCGATATCCGTTGAGATCGAATCCCCCTTCAGCCGCCACGTGCGTATAGGCATACAGCGCGATGTCAGCGATCGTATAGCGCTCGCCGACAAAATACGAATGTGACTCAAGATGGGATTCCATTACGCCGAGCGCGTGATAGCCGGCCTCCACCTTACCGGGAATAAACGCGCGGTTCTCCTCCAGACGGCCAGCGAAATGCCAAAACCGAACCGTCGCGATGTTGGGTTCGTGGCTGTATTGCTCGAAAAACATCCATTGGAGGGTCTGCGCACGTTGCCATGGCTCTTGCGGGATAAACGACGAGCCTTCTGCCAGGTGCCACAGGATCGCGTTGGACTCGGCCAGACGGCGTCCGTCGGGCCACTCCAAGAGCGGTACGCGGTGATTCGGGTGTTTAGCGACGAACTCGGGTTCTCGCGTCTCGCCTTTCAGGATATCGAGGTGTACGCGCTCAAAGGGCAGGCCGAGCTGCGACAACAGAAGCCGCACCTTGTAGCAGTTGCCTGATTCCCCGTAATCGTAAAGGCGAACCATGCGGCCTCCAGCTTCACGTGTGCGCTTTAACGTTCGCGATGAGCGGCGCCAGCCAGCGCACGCGGCAGCAGCGCTGGCATCGCGTCCGTCTCGATCGCGCGGTTAGCCACCGAGTGCCCCAACGATTCGGTTCCACCGCGTGGCAAGATAACGTGTGCACATTAGCGCCCCTACGAGAATAGCCGGAGGGAGCATAAGCCACCACCATTGCGCAGTGAAATTCACGAGTGCCAAAAAGAACGAATCATTGAAATAGCCGAGGCTTCGTAGAGCGGGGACGACGAAAATCACAAAAGCGCCGATCGGCATAGCAATAGCCGTCATAAATAGGACGAGGAATCCGTAAGTCATCACCATAACCGTTCCGACAAACAAGACCCGGCGTCGCATGTCTCGACCACGGCGCAAGGCCACGAACGCGGAGAAGAGTAGAGGCGCGTGGGCACATAGAGCGTAGATAAGCGCAACGCCCAGCATTAGCACCGCAACATGAGGAGGGAACGCGGTGAATAAATCGTCCATCGGTGCGGATCTAGATGCCTAACGAGTAATGTCGATCATGACGCAAAGGCTAAAGGCATATGCGGGTATATACAACCTACAACCCTACCCATGTGGATTTACCCCTATGCGTTTGTGTATCCGGATGGGTATGGGCGCTCACGGCGATCGGTTGCTCATCACGCGCGCCTCCAATCCGATTTCCCCCACGATACGATCTCCGGCAGTTGCCTCGCGGCCGCGGCCGCGGCTCGATGTCGATTCGTCGCCTTCGTCAGTGGCCTACTGCGGCTTGATGCCCGCTTTGCGGGCCAGCTCCGCCGCCCTTGCGATTTCCGATGCAACGAACTTGTCGAATTCGGCCGGTGTGCTCGGCGCAGGCTCGGCGCCCATCGCGAGAAAGCGCTGCTGCACATCGGGCATCCTGAGGATTGCCGTGATTTCGCGGTTGAGCTTTTCGATGATGGGTCGCGGTGTCTTCGCCGGCGCGAGTATCCCGGCCCACGTCTCCCAAAGAAAGCCGGGCACACCGGATTCGGCGATCGTCGGCAGGTCCGGATAGCTTGGGATGCGGCGGCGGCCGGTGATGCCGAGCGCGCGGATCTTGCCGTCCTTCACGAGCGTGCCGAGTGTTGCCGGCGGCGTCATGAAAAACTGCACGCGTCCCGTCAGGGTATCGGTCAAAGCTTCGGGCACGCCTTTGTACGGCACATGCACCACGTCGAGATTGGCCATGCTCTTCAGGAGCTCGGCCGCGAAATGCGTGCCGCTGCCGTTGCCCGCTGAGCTGAAATTGAGCTGTCCGGGTTTCGCGCGAGCGAGCGCCAGCAGCTCCTGCACCGATTTGACCGGCAGCGACAGCGGGACGACCAGCATGTACGGCGCGGTGGCCGTGGTCGTGATGGCCGCCAGGTCGCGCGAGGTGTCATAAGGCAGCTTTGCGTAAATCGAGGGCGAGATTGCAAGCGATGACGACACCGACAGCAGCGTGTGACCGTCGGGCGTTGCGTCGGCGACGATCTTGGTGCCCATCGTCCCGCCCGCGCCCGGCCGGTTGTCGATCACGACCTGCTGGCCGAGCGACTCGGTCAGCTTCGCCGCGATGATGCGCCCGGTGATGTCGGGCTGACCGCCCGGCGTGAAGCCGATGACGATGCGTATGGGGCGGGTCGGAAAGTTCGTTGCGGTGTCGCGGCTCTGGGCCGACCACGCGGGCGCGATCGACACCAGCGACGGAAGCGACATCAGGCACACGGCGACGACTGTCCTCGATCGGAATACGGGCACCGGCTGCTTCTCCTCGTTGACGCGCCGCGCTGTTGGGGTCTTCGCTCGCGCATGACGGGCAAGTATAAGCGTAGTCGTGGCCTGGGCCGCGCGCGCGTCAGGCGGTTAGAATTCCCCTGGCGCCTGAGAGCGCGAGTCCTTGGGGAGGAATCGTGATGCGTTGCATGCTTCATCCGTTACGGTGGCTGCTCGTCGGCGCCGCACTGCTCGCGTCAGGCTGCGCGACCAACACCATGACCGGCCGCAGTCAGCTGATGCTGGTTTCCGAGCAGCAGGCGATCAGCGGATCGGCGTCGGCTTATTCGAGCATGATCGGCGGGTTCGCCAAAAAGCAGAAGCTGGAAACCGCCACGCCGCGCGTCGCACGCGTGAAAGCGATCACCAATCGCCTCGTCGCCGAAGCCGTGCGCTTTCGGCCGGACGCGGCGAACTGGCACTGGGAAGTGCAGGTGATCGAGGACGCGAAGACCGTCAACGCGTTCTGCATGGCCGGCGGAAAGATGGGGATTTATACGGGCTTCTGGGAGAAGCTCGATGCGACCGATGACGAGGTTGCGGCGGTCATGGGCCACGAGATCGGCCATGCGCTCGCGAGCCACACCCGCGAGAAAATGTCGGTCGGGTTGGCCGCCGGGGTCGGTGCGACCGTGCTGGCGGCGCTGGTTGCATCGCGCTCAAGCGCATCGTCCTTTCAGACCAACCGTGCCGCGTTCTCCGCCGCAGCGGGCCTGGCGGTGACGCTCCCGAACAGCCGCGAAGCCGAAAACGAGGCGGACCAGATCGGCATCGAGCTCGCCGCCCGCGCCGGTTTCGATCCCCGCGCCGCCGTGACGCTGTGGGAGAAGATGGCGAAGCAGGGCGGCTCGCCGGTGGAATTCCTGTCCACGCATCCTTCGCCGCAAAACCGCGTGCAGCGGCTGAACGAGCTCGTTGCCAAAGTCGACCCGCTCTATCAGACGGCCAAAGCAGGCGGGCCGGCGCGCGACATCCCGGACTTTCTTGGACCCAATCCGAATGAGCGCCCCGCGGGCACGGCTTCGCGGGAGGAATACGCGGCACGGGTCGCCGCGGAGCCGCAGGCGATGACGTTCGTCTCCGAGGACTTCGAGCGGTTCAGCAAAGGCGAAGCCGTATTCACGTGCGGGGCCGAGTGTGGACTGAGCTACGCCTACCAGAAGGGCACCTGGAAAGCGCTGCACGACAAGAAGGCGTGGCGCGAGCTCGCGGTCTCGGTCATGAAAGTGGGTTACCTGAACGACCTCTCGTATTTCCTGCTGGCCGAAGCTGCGAAGGGTCTGGGGCTCCGGGACGCTGCCGCGGCGTATCACCGCCGCGCGTTCGAAGCGCAGGCGGCCGGGAAAACGTGCGCGGGGGCCTTCAACACCTGCGAAGGTTTCGAAATCAAGCTCGCGGGTGCCGCCGCACCCATTACCGGAGAACCGAAATGACTGCAATCTCACGTCCGCTCATCGTACGTCTGGCTGTTGCGTTACTCTGGGCGGCAGCAACGATGACTTCCATGTCCGCGAGGAGCGCACAGATGACGCCTCAGCAGCTTCCCACCGTGGTGGTGTTGTCCACCGGCGGCACCATTGCCGGACGCGGCGGCTCGACCATGAGCCTATCCGAATACAAGAGCGGTTCGATCACCGGCTCCGAGCTCGTCGACGCGGTGCCGGAAATCAAGCAGTTTGCCGACGTGCGCGTCGAGCAGATCAGCAATGTCGGCAGCACCAACATGAACATCGCGATCTGGCGCAAGCTCGCCGAGCGCATCAATGCGATTTACGACCAGGACACGACGGTCGCGGGCGTGGTGATCACGCACGGCACGAACACGATCGAAGAGACCGCGTATTTCCTGAACCTGACCGTGAAGCACGACAGGCCGGTTGTGCTCGTCGGTGCGCAGCGCCCCGCCACGGCATTGAGCGCCGACGGGCCGCTGAACCTCGTCAACGCCGTGCGGGCGGCGGCTGCGCCCGAATCGCGCGGCAAAGGCGTGCTCGTGGTTCTGAATGACGAGATCAACGCCGCGCGAGACGTGACCAAGACCAACACCTATCGCGCCGAAACCTTCAAATCGGGCGAGCTCGGGTTTCTCGGTTATGTCGACCAGGACCGCGTCGCGTATTACCGGCAGCCCACGAAGCGCCACACCGCGAGGTCGGAATTCGATGCCAAGGCTGATTTTCCGAAAGTCGAGATCGTCTACGCGTACGCGGAACCGGCCAATGCCATCGTGATCGAGGCCCTGGTCAAAGCAGGTGTGCGCGGGATCGTGATCGCCGGCACCGGCGCCGGCGGCATGTCCGATTCGGAGAAGGCCGCGGCAAAGAAAGCATCACCGGGAACGGTGTTCGTGCGCTCGAGCCGGGTCGGCAACGGCCGGGTCATTCCCCGCAAGGAGTATGACGACATGGGCATGATCGCGGCCGATACGCTCAATCCGCAAAAAGCCCGTATCCTCCTCATGCTCGCGCTGAGCAGGACGAGCGACCTGAAAGAAATCAGGCGGATGTTCGAGGAGTACTGAGTCCGCTGCGAAGACTCGCCAGCGTCGGTTTTGCCGATGCCTCGCCTGATCCGAGCCCCCCGTTCGAAGCCCCCCGCGGTTCTTCGTCTTCCGCTGTGGGCATTGCGCCTGCTTATACGGGTTACGCAATGACTTCCCTGCCGCAGGATGGACGATAAAACCGAGAGACGCACTATAGAGGACCAGAAGTGGCCGCACGCGATATGGCTGGTACGCCACGGGCAGAGCGCGGGCAATGTCGCGCGAGACGCGGCGGAAGCGGCGGGGCTGCCGCTGATCGACATCCTGACGCGCGACGTCGACACACCGCTTTCCGACTTGGGCCGCGAGCAGTCGCACGCGCTGGGCCGGTGGTTCGGCGAGATGCGCGCGGACCAGCGCCCGACCGTCGTGTTGTGCTCGCCTTATATACGGGCCCGGGAGACGGCGACGATCGTCCTGGATGCCGCAGGGATTGCACGCGATTCGATCACTTTCAATTCCGACGAGCGATTGCGGGAGAAGGAGTTCGGGATACTCGATCGCCTGACCAAGCACGGCATCATGCAAAAGCACCCGGAATTGAGCGAACAGCGCACGCACGTCGGCAAATTCTATTTCCGCCCGCCGGGCGGAGAAAGCTGGTGCGATGTCATCCTGCGTTTGCGCAGCGTCATCGACACCATCACGCGCGAATATCGCGGCGAGCGCGTGCTCATCGTCGGGCACCAGGTGATCGTGACGTGCTTTCGGTATCTTTTCGAGCGCCTGGACGAGACACAGATCCTCGAGATCGATCAGGCTGCCGATGTGCCGAACTGCGCGGTGACCTCGTAC
>JBKJKJ010000404.1:0-5193 GCA_046597455.1 Burkholderiales bacterium | reverse complement strand
TAAAGCGCGCGTCGTCCAACCGGAGCTCATCGTCGCACGCGTCGCGGTCATGACCGGTTCCGCGACGGCGGTCGGCGCCGATTCACAGACGCGGGCGCTCAGCGAAGGCGCGGCGCTATTCACCGGAGATGCCGTCAGGACCGCGAAAGGATCGTATGCAGTATTGGCTTTCCGGGATCGATCCAAGGTCACGGTGATCGGTGATTCGGAGTTCAAGCTCGAGGACGTCCGATTCGCCGGTCCGCAGGCCGACGGCGGGAACTTTGCGGTTCGCATCGTGCGAGGCGGTGTGCGCGCCTTGACCGGTCTACTCGCCAAGCGCAATCCGAAAGCGGTCACGTTCGGTATCACGACTGCGGTGATCGGGGTGCGGGGAACCGGTTTCGATGCACTCGCTGCGCCGCATTGCCTGGCACCGCAGGATTGCGCTGACGCCGGCATCGTTCATACGTGGGAGGAGATCATCGATCTCGGCGCCGGGGAGCGGTCCATCGCGATCGAAGCCGGACGAACCGGACTGTACATGCCGTCGAAAAATCTGCTGACGCTGCTCGATGCCGTGCCGCAGAGCCTTAGAGACGAATCCGCACCCCGGCCCGACGGGGTCGATGTCAACTTCGATGCGCTGTTCGCCGCGCAGCAGCTGGAGAACATCGGTCGCGGCCTGTTCGTCGGCATGCGCGACGGCGACACTGTGCTGCGCGGCGCCGACGGTTTCGTCTACCTGAGCCGCGACGAGGCGGGCTGGCTGGAGGAAGGCCGGTCAGTCCCGGCCCGGATCACGCCATACCCCCTGTTCCTGCTCAATGACCCGTACCCGACGCCAGAGGCTTTCGATGAACGCGCGTTCCGGTTGCTCGAGCTCCTCAATCCGGGAGATGTGATTTGCGAAATCCGATGAAGACGCCACTCTGGTTGAGGGCCTTCCTGACGCGCGCGCCCCTGTGCGCCGCGTGTGTCGTGGCGCTGGCCGCGGCGCCGGCTGTTTACGGCGCCGATCAGCCCGTGCTCGAAGTCACCCGGTTCATCGTGGAAGGCGAGAATCCGCTCACGGAGACCGAGACGCAGTCGATACTGCGGCCCTACCTCGGGGCGCACGAAAATCTCCTGCGGCTTGAGGCCGCCGCAAATGCGCTTCAGGAGGCCGTACGCGGCAGGGGACACTCGTTCGATCGGGTCATCGTGCCGGCGCAACAGCCCAGGGGCGGTGAGCTGCGCTTGCGCATTCTGCCGTTCGTCCTCGATCAGATCGCCATCACAGGCAACCAGTATTTCGGCCCGGACAACATTCGGCGCAGCATGCCCGGCCTGAAGCCTGGAAAAGCCCCGAACCTGAGGCAACTCGGTCAACAATTGAGTTTGGCGAACGAGCATCCCTCGAAGCGCATCACGCTGCAGATCAAGGAAGGGACCAAGCCGGACATGGTCGATGCCGAATTGCGTGTAGCGGACGTTCATCCATCGCAATTTTTCATGGGCCTGATCGGTGGCACACGCGATTTCGACAACACGCTCAACCGCAACACGGGCTACACGCGGCTGACACTGGGCTATCAGCACAGCAATCTGTTCGATCGCGACCATACCGTCACGCTTGCCTACACGACGTCGCCGGAACGCGTGAGTGACGTGACTCAGCTCGGCGCGTTCTACACCATTCCGTTTTACGGCTACAACACGATGTTCACGGCGTACTACACTCATTCCGACATCAACAGCGGTACGATCGGTCTGGGATCCCAGAGCTTCAACGTGAGCGGAAGCGGGGAGTTTTATGGCGTAAAGGCGATCTACCTGCTGCCGCGCCTCGGCGATCTCGTGCAGAGCGTGGCAATCGCGGCGGACTCGCGTTACTTCGAAACCAACCTGTCTTTTGCCGGCACTTCGCTGCCGGCCTCCCGCGTAGGCAGCAGGCCGGTCACGTTGCGGTATGCGGCTCGTGCGGAGCGCGATCAGGCCGCCTACGCCGGGTTCGCCGAATACAGCAGGAATCTGGGGGGTGGCCCGGCGAACGATGGTGCGTCGTACACCGCAGCGCGTTCCGGTGCAGTGCGCGAGTGGGACGCGTATCGCTACGGCCTGGATGCGACCTACAGCTTCGGCGCGCGGTTCAGCCTGAGCGGCCGCTTGCGCGGCCAGTACGCGCACCAGGCGCTCATTCCGGGGGAGCAGCTCGGCATTGCCGGCATGACCGCTGTGCGCGGTTTCCGCGAGCGCGAAGTGACGGGCGACAAAGGGTATTTCGTGAATCTCGAAGCGACCGGGCCGGCCATCTTCGGAAACATCGCGCCATTTCTGTTTTACGACTTTGGCGGGCGCACGCACGTGGTGCCGGTGATCGGCCAGTCGCCCACTGAACATATCTCGAGCGCCGGTGCCGGCGTGCGCTGGAAATGGCAACGCCTGGATCTAAACCTGAGCTGGGCGCACGTGCTCAATGGCGTGGCGGGTGGCACACCGCGCGATCACGACAAGATGCAGTTCTCTGCGTTCTACCGCTTCTGAGCGCGCGCGTTTTCGCGATAGAGGAGAAATACCGTGGGCCTGCGGTTGATCGCAGGCCTGACGCGTTTCCAGTCGGTGATTGTCAGCGTCTGTATCGACTCTGTGGGCAGAGTCAGATCGGTGGCGACGCACAGCAGCGTGTCGCCGCGGCAGATGTCGAGTAGTCCCGCCAACAGCGCATCGTTGCGATAAGGCGCTTCGATAAAAATCTGCGTGATCTGCTCGGCCTCCGAGACCTCTTCGATCGCCTTGACGCGCACCGTGCGAGCCGCCCGCTCGACTGGCAGGTAACCCTGAAAACAGAACCGTTGACCGTTGAGGCCCGAGGCCATCAAGGCCAACAGGAGCGCAGACGGTCCGACCAGAGGCACGACCCGGATTCCCGCGGCGTGCGCGGCGCGGACGAGCCCGGCGCCCGGATCCGCCACAGCCGGACAGCCGGCTTCCGAGAGCAGCCCACAATCCCGCCCGTTTTCGAGCGGTTCCAATAACACGGCGTGGCGAGCAACCGGCGTGTGCTCGTCGAGAATTTCCATAGCGAGATCCTGCAACGGCCGCGAATAACCGGCGGCCTTGAGGAAAGCGCGCGCCGTCTTGGCGTTCTCGGCAATAAAACAATCAAGACGGCCCAGCACGTCCTGCGTTCCTGGCGGCAGGAGCGGCGGAACGTCCCCGCCGAGCCCGGTGGGCACCAGAAAGAGGGTTCCTTTGGCCATGTCGCCCCTAAAGTACCTCGACGCCGGCGCGTTTGAGCATGGTCACCAGTGCGATCAGCGGCAAACCGATGAGGGCGGTCGGGTCGCGACTGACCACCGAATCGACAAGGGCGATTCCCATGGCCTCGATTTTCGCGCTGCCCGCGCAATCGTAAGGACGGTCGCGCTCGAGGTAGCGCGCGGCCTGGGCCTCGGAGTAATCCCGGAAAGTCACCGTAGTCGGAACGTCTTCGACCTCGCACTGGCCGGTCGCGGCATCGAGCAGGCACACTGCGGTATGGAAAACGACGCTTCGGGATCGCATCGCCAGAAGCTGCGCGAGCGCCGATTCGTGCGTGCCCGGCTTGCCCACCGGTGCCCCGTCGAGAACCGCCACCTGGTCGGAGCCGATCACCAGACTGCCGGGAAAGGTGCCCGAAACCGCCCGGGCTTTGGCCTCGGCCAGCCTGAGCGCGGTCATTTGCGGCAGCTCACCCCCCCAGGCGGCTTCGTCGATATTCGGCGCGGCCACGCAATAGGGCAGGTGCAATCTGTCGAGCAGACTGCGGCGGTAAGGGGACGAAGAGGCGAGAACCAGCACTTTCTTGCGACGCGGTGCAATAGACGGTAGGGGGCAGGCGGCGACTGTAAGTGCCTGCCGAACTTGAACTTTTTTCTTGTTTGTTTTTGACAGGAAATGGCAAAAATACTATCATGCGCGGCTTATGTCTGCACCGGCTGTCATCGATAGCCTCGAGTTTGCCCGCTCCGCGCAGCAGTTTACCGGCAGTCTGCCGGTGGAAAGCCTCAAGCGCCTCGACGATTTGCTGGCCGACGCCGAGGGCAATCTGCACTACGAGTTGCGGGGTGGTCAGGACGATCGCCAGCGGCCGCAGCTCGAGGTCCGCATCTCGGGCCGCCTGCACCTGCAGTGCCAGCGTTGCCTCGGCGTGCTGGATTACCCGGTGGACGTGGCGAGCAGCTTGCTGGTCGTCTCTCGCGGCATCGAGCCTCCCGAAGGCCTGGAAGACCCTGAGGCCCCGGATATGATCGAGGCCGATCCGGAGCTGGATGTGGCGGCATTGATCGAAGACGAGGTTCTGCTCTCGCTTCCGCTTGCCCCGCGGCATCCGGCAGGCGCCTGCGACAACCGGACGGACACGAAGGACACGAAGGACATGAAGGACATGAAGGACCAGGACAGCGCCGAGCATGCGTCGGCGTTTGGAAAGCTGGCCGCTCTGAAGCGCCCGCGCAACCAACATTAAGGAGTCAGTTCCATGGCTGTTCAGCAGAACAAGAAGTCCCCCTCAAAGCGTGGGATGCACCGCTCGCACGATCATCTGCCCCACCCTCCGCTCGCCCTCGAGCCGACCACGGGTGAAGTCCATCTGCGCCACCACATCAGCCCGACCGGCTATTACCGCGGCAAGAAAGTCCTGAAAACCAAGGACGACTAAGAAGCGCCGTTTCCCGGCGCTGCGCGATATGCGCCGGCCCGGACAGAAAACCACACGGGCGCCTGAAGTGGAGGGGTTTCGATGGATGTAACGGTAGCCATCGATTGCATGGGTGGCGACCACGGTGCGCACGTGACCGTGCCCGCCGTGCTGCAGTATCTCGCACGGGATCCCGAATCGGCGTTTATCCTCGTGGGCCGTCAGGCGCAGATCGAGGCCGAGCTCGCGAAGCATCGAGCGGCTAAGACGCCGCGGCTGCGCATCCAGCACGCGTCCGAAGCGGTGGAAATGGACGAAGCCCCAGCTGCGGCGCTGCGCGGCAAGAAAGATTCGTCGATGCGCGTGGCGATCGACCTCGTCAAGAAGGGCGAAGCGCAGGCGTGCATCAGCGCGGGCAACACCGGTGCATTGATGGCGATCTCCCGGTTCGTGTTGAAGACGCTTCCGGGCATCGACCGGCCCGCGATCGCCACCACGTTGCCGACGCTGAAAGGCCATACCTGTGTCCTCGACCTGGGCGCCAATGTCGATTG
>JBKJKJ010000478.1:0-24076 GCA_046597455.1 Burkholderiales bacterium | reverse complement strand
GCGTGTCGTGCGAGTTTGCGGTGGTGGTCGGCGATCGCTGGCGCGGCCGCGGACTCGGGCAGCATCTCATGCTGAAGCTGATCGACATTGCGCGAGAGCGCGCCCCGAAAGTCATGACGGGCTTCATCCTCGCCGCGAACACGCGCATGCTCGCGCTTGCGCACACGCTCGGTTTCGTCATGGAGGACGATCAGGACGACCCTGCGGTGAAGCAGGTGCGCCTGGTCATCTCAGGGCCGTAGCGCCCAGCCGATCAGCCGCCGACTTGTCGCGTCCCGCTTCAATCCGTAAGCAACAGGGGAAATGCGAATCCGAAACTGACCAGGAACACCATCAGCTTTCCAACGAACACCATTTTTTCACGGCCGCTCAGTTGTTTGAATGTCTTGCTCGGTGCGTCGGGCTGCTTCATGCGATGGCTCCTCGAGAAGTTCGGCGGTCCGGTGAGATACCTGCCGCCGGCGCTGCTAAGGCCACCTGCGGCGTGTGGCGCCGCAGGCGACGTTATAAAAGGGCCCGGAACGAATTCCGGGCCAAAAGACAGGAGATAGGGAAGGGAACTCCTGTCCGCCACTCATTTCGTCGTCAAGCGTGCATCAGGCGAGCGCGCTCTCCTGGCCCCGGGACTCGAAAGCTCGCAGGAGCGGGCTGTCCGGCGGCGCGGCCGCCTCGGCAACGTCATCTGTGCGTAGAACGCATGACAATACGCGAGACATCGTGCGTAACTCGAAGATCGTGTCCTCGATTTCGGCCTGCTTCTGAGCCGCCTTGCGGTACAGACCCTCGCGCGCTGACGTGCCCGCGTCGGCATGCAGCAGCTCCCGGATGTCTGCCAGAGAGAAGCCGCACCGTTGAGCGTGCTTGATGAAGGCCAGTGTGCGCAGTGCGTCATCACCGTATAGCCGGTATCCGGAGTCTGTTTTCGTCGTGGGATTGACCAGCCCCTGCCGTTCGTAGAACCTGATGCTGTCGGTGGTGAGCTTCGCCTGCTTTGCGAGTCTTCCGATAGTCAACATGCGTTCACTCCTTGTGGTTATAGATAAGACCGGGGAATGGGCTAAAACCTTACGGCGCGGCGGTTCACGGCTTATTCCATAAGCTGCGCCCCGCACCCGCGGCATGGGGCTTGCCACTGGCGATGCCACACCCCCACATCCCGGGATCAGCTGATGGCGGAGTCGAAAAAAGCAGTGTATGGCGCGATTGCGGCCAACAGCGTGATCGCCGTAATGAAATTCATCGTCGCCGGTTTCACCGGCAGCTCGGCGATGTTGTCGGAAGGTATCCACTCGATCGTCGACACGGGCAATGGCGTGCTGCTCCTGGTCGGCATGCACCGTAGCCAGCGCCAGGCGACGGCCCAGCATCCTTTCGGTTACGGTAAGGAGCTTTACTTCTGGAGCCTCATCGTCGCCGTTCTCATATTCGGCGTCGGGGGCGGCGTCTCGGCCTACGAAGGCGTGCTGCACATGCTGCATCCTGCGCCCCTGAGTGACCCGATGTGGAGTTACGTGGTCCTGGGTCTGGCGGCGGTTTTCGAAGGCGCCAGCTTCGTCGTGGCACTGAAGCAGTTCAATAAAGAGAAAGGCAGCACGCCGTTCTGGCGCGCCATCAGACGCAGCAAGGACCCAACGACGTATACGGTACTCGCCGAAGATGCGGCGGCGCTCGCCGGTCTTGCGGCCGCAGCACTGGGCGTGTACGCGAGCCATCGATTCGACATGCCGGTGCTCGATGGCGCAGCCTCGGTCGTCATCGGCGTGTTGCTCGCGTCGGTGGCGGTGCTCCTGATCAGAGAAGCACGTGGACTGCTGATCGGGGAAGGGGTGTCGGCCGAGACCGCCTCTGCGATTCGCGAGATCGCCCGGAAGGACCCCCACGTACGCGATGCCGCATCGCCGCTCTCGATGTACATCGGCGCCGACGAAGTGCTGCTGACCCTCGACGTTCAGTTCGTGCCGGAGAGCACGGCCAACGATGTCGCTGCCGCCGTGTCGCGCATCGAGCAGGATATCCGGACACGGTTCCCGAAGATCAAGCGGATCTACATCGAGGCGCGGGCGCTCGCCCAGGTGTCGTCGCAGCCGAAAGGGATGCGCGAAACGTAACAGCCTCAGCCGTACCGACGAAGCGTTGTCGTTGTCTCAGCCCGATGCCAAGAAATGGTTAATGCGAAGCGGCGAAGAGCCTCTCTTCGTCTGATTGTCGTTCGCCCGGGCATGTAACGATATACGACATCGATATACGACACGGGCTCGCGCATAAGATCGGGGAGGCGAGCGAAATCCTTCCCCAGACCCTACCGACCGGGCTGGGGTTCGCGGCATGCGCGTTGCTCGTTGGATCTCACCGTACAATCGACTATCCGGCGCTTCGGCGTCCCTCATCCGAAAGAAGGGCCTGTAATGCGGGCCTGATTACGCTTATGCCCTTCGACATCCTCGCTATCCTGCTCGTCATCGCGGCTCTCGCGAGCTATCTTAATTACCGCCTGCTGAAGTTACCGACAGCCATCGGCATCATGCTGATCTCGCTGCTGATTTCGATTGTGCTCGCGGCTGCAGGACACTTCGGGTTGCTTGATCTGCAGCCGGCGATGGCCGCGCTGCGGGAAATCGACTTTTCCAAGATGCTGCTGCACGGCATGCTCGCCTACCTGCTGTTTGCCGGCGCCCTGCACGTGGACCTGCGCAATCTGCGAGAGCATGCGCTTCCGGTTGCGCTGCTCGCGACTGTCGGCGTGCTGGTCACCACGTTTGTCGCCGGCACGCTGTTCTGGGGTTTGGCGGGCCTTCTCGGCATCCCGATGCCTTACATCTACGGACTGCTCTTCGGTGCGCTGATTGCCCCGACGGATCCCATCGCGGTACTCGGGATCATGAAGCGCGTGTCCGCGCCTACGAGCTTCCAGGTGCACATTACAGGCGAATCGCTGCTCAACGACGGTGTCGGTGTTGCACTTTTCCTGACCGTCCTCGGCATCGCTGCAAGCGGCGCGGAGCCGGATGTCGGCAGCGCTGCGCTCTTCCTGCTGACCGAGTCGCTCGGCGGCGGGATCCTGGGCTTTGCTGCGGGTTGGATCGTTTTCCGGCTGTTGCGAAGTGTGGATGAGTATCCGGTCGAGATCCTGTTGACACTCGCCCTTGCCGCGGGCGTGTACTCGCTCGCCGAAGCCATCCATGTGTCGGCCCCGATCGCGGTCGTCGTGGCGGGTGTCTACATCGGCAATCCCGGACGCTCGCACGCCATGTCCGAACAGACGCGCAAGCACCTGGATACCTTCTGGGAGCTCATCGACGAGATCCTGAATGCGGTGCTGTTCGTGCTGATCGGGTTCGAAGTACTGGTGCTCGACCTCGAGCACCTCAGCACGGGTGGCGCCATTATTGCCGCCGCGGCCATACCCCTGGTGCTGCTGGCCCGGGCGGCCGGTGTGCTGTTCCCGGTGTCGGTGCTCAAAGGCATGTTTCAGGCGGGGGGCGTGGCCATGCTGACGTGGGCGGGACTGCGCGGCGGCATCTCGATCGCGCTGGCGTTGTCGCTGCCCGACGAACCGTATCGCTATCCGATTCTTGTCAGCACTTATGCGGTCGTCGTCTTCTCGGTTGCGGTACAGGGCCTGTCACTGGGGCCGCTGCTGAAACGATATGCCGCACGCGGGTCGTCGTGATCGGCCCGTGCCGCACGCATCGAGTGCGGGCAGGACGGGCCGCCGGTAGCCTCAGTAGGCCTGGGCCCCGCTCGCCGCGACCACTTTCTTCCACTTGGCCAGATCGGCAACGAGGTACTGCCTGAAGGCCTCCGGTGTGCTGCCGACGGGGGTCGCGCCCTGGTCGAAGATGATCTTTTCCATTGCGGGCTGGTGGAGAATGGATACGAGCTCGGAATTCAGCCGCTTGAGGAGCGCGGGTGGCAGCTTCGCGGGGGCGAAGACGCCGTACCAGCCGACGACTTCGAACCCGGGCAATCCAGATTCCGCGACGGTGGGAATATCCGGCATGGCCGGCAGGCGCTGCGGTGTGGTCACCGCGAGCGCTCTGAGGCGTCCCGCACTGGACATGCGCGATGCGGCGAGCATGCCTGCGAAGTTGTATTGATATTCCTGCGAGAGGAGCGCGGAAAGCGCCGGTCCGGTGCCCTTGTAGGGTATGTGCTGCGCCTTGACCCCGGTCAGGACTTTATAAAGCTCTCCGGCGAGATGTCCGCCGCTGCCGATGCCGGCGGAGCCGAAGTTGAGCGCGCCCTGGTAGTGCTTCGTCCATTCGATGAATTCTTTCATGTTGCGGGCGGGCACCGCAGGGTGCACCACCAACATCAGGCCCGCAGCGGTGAGTTGCGTGATCGGCGTGAAATCGTTGACCGGGTGGTAAGGCAGCTTGGGCAGCAGCGCCGCGTTGACCGTGTGCTGGTGATACGGCAGGAAGAGCGTATAGCCGTCCGGATCGGCATGCGCGACGAGATCGGCCGCGAGCACCCCTGAAGCGCTGGCGCGGTTGTCCACGACGACCTGCTGCTTGAACGCTGCTGTCATGCGTTCGCCGAAGAGGCGCGCCAGCGTATCGGTCGTGCCGCCCGGTGCGGCCGGGACCACGAAACGAATCGGATGCGAAGGGTAAGTCGATGCCTCAGGTGCGCCGGCCGACAGCGCCGTAACCGGGTTCGAAAGCGTGACCGCCGCGGCGACGACTGACAGCATGCGTGACTTGAGCGTAATGCGCATTCATATCTCCTATTGGATATAGATGGGTTGATTTCTGGAAATGGGGAGAATCGAGCGTGTCGTGCAGGCATGCACTGAGATACGTCTTCCTTGAAGGCAGGCGTGTCGCCAGCACCGTGCCGCAGCGCTCAACCGACCGAACGCAGCGGCACCAAAGCCGGTCGCGGTTACTGGAGCCGAATCTGGCCGACCCGGATGACCTCACCGTATTTCGCCATCTCGCGCTTGACCTGCGCCAGCAGCTCGTCGGGGGTGCTGCCGACCGGGTCGAGGCCTTCACGCGCCATGAAATCCTTCACCTGCTTCGATCCGAGCGCGTTGCGAATTTCGGCATTGATTTTTCCCACGATCTCGCGCGGCGTGCCTTTGCGCACGAACATCGCGTACCAGTTGTCGGATTCGAACCCGGGATAGAGCGTGTTCATCGTCGGCAGATCCGGAAACGCTGAAGAGCGCTTGGGTGTCGTCACCGCGAGTGCGCGCACCCGTCCCGAGCGCACGTGAGGGGCGGCTGAAGGTCCGGTGGCGAAAAGGAAATCGGTCTCGCCTGCGATCACCGACGCGACTGCCGGGCCGCCGCCTTTGAACGGCACGAGGGTAATGTCGAGCCCCGTTTTCTGCTTGAGCATCTCAGCAGCGAGGTGGCTGGTGCTGCCCGGGGTGTTGATGCCGACATTGAAGAGCCCTGGCTGCTTCTGCCCCAATGCCACCAGCTCTTTGACCGATCTGGCAGGGACCGCCGGATGCGCGATGAGCACGAGCGGCGCAGAGGTGATCCAGCTCACGGGCTCGAGCTCGGTCAGCGGGTCGACCGTCCAGCGCTTGCCGTAAAGCGTCGGGTTGATGGCCAGTGTCGCCGTCGTAAAGAGTATCGTATAGCCGTCGGCAGGCTCTTCGGTTGCGATCTGCGCACCGATCAATCCGCTCGCACCCGGTTTGTTGTCGACGATGAACGTCTGGTGCATGCTTTTGTAAAAACTGTCTGCGAGGAGTCGTGCCTGTATGTCGGTTCCGCCACCGGTGCTGAAAGGCACGATGATGCGCACCGGTTTGTCGGGATACCCTGCACTTTGTACGGCGGCAGAGCCGAGCAGCGCGAGACTGGCGAACGCGGTGATGACAGCACGAAAATTTATGCTCATACGTTTCCTTTTGAGGGATTTGACTGCGGGCTGGAGCGTTGCGCGACACCGAATTCGGTTTCGCACAATGCGTGAAAAAGCTTAGCGTCCTGGGTTTTCGTCGGGAGGAAGCCTTGGGACCGAGCGGCCCGGGGTGCGACGGCCGGCACGGGGCGAGTTACGGCCGGTTACACGGGGAATTTCGCGCGTCGAGCCCAGCGGGCCTGCACCAGCAGGCGATCGGCGAGTCCTTCCGGCACGGGTATGAACGCGGCGATTTCGAGCTCGCGTTCCATGCGTGCAAGCGCGCGCACCAGCGCGGCGCACTGCGGGCAGCGTTTTACGTGCGCTCGCGCGCTCGAAGCACTCCGTCGAGGACAGACCAGTAATGCGCGGCGGCATTCCAGGCAGGTCATATCGCGAACGGCACCGGGCGCGAATCCCGCAAAAAGCCGGGAGTGTGGACATCACTACAGAGTCGCAATCTCAGGGTGTGCATGATAGAGGTAGAGACCGGGTCGAGCCCCCAGTTCTGACAGCGCTTCGCTGATTTGCCGACGCGAGCGAATTTCGACGCCATTTCCTTCGAGCGGCGCGGTGCGCGCGGTGCCTTCTGTGCGCTCGCCAGTGCGAAGCATGAAACTTCTTCGCGCTTGCATGACTCCAGCATACATGGCCGTTTGCGTCGAACGCATCAGTCGATCCGCGCCAAAGGCCTATCCGGATGGTTCATCAGACCAGGAGGTATGCATGATCGACTTGAAGCTCAACCTGAAGCACACGATGGCGGCGTTGCTGCTTGGGGCCGTCGGCGCCGCGTCGGCGGTTCACACCGCCCATGCGGAGGAGTCTTTCCCCAGCCGGCCGATCCGCATCATTCAGGGCTTCTCCGCCGGCGGCATCAGCGACACCCTCGCGCGTATCGTGGGCGAGAAGGTCGAACGTCGCCTGGGGCAGCCGATCATCGTGGAGGCGCGTTCGGGCGGCGGCGGGATTGTCGGCATGAGTGCAGTGATCGACGCGACGCCAGACGGCTACACGCTTTTGCTCGGCAACTCGGCAATTACGATCAGTCCGAATCGGCGTCAGAAGCTGCCGTTCGATCCGCTCAAAGCCTTCGTGCCGGTGAGCATGATCGGTACGGCGCCGTCCATCCTCGTCGCGAATCCATCGCTCCCGATCGCCTCGATACGTGAGCTGATCGACTACGCCAAAGCGAATCCGGGAAAAACCGATTGTGCGACTTCGGGAATCGGCACCTCGAACGATCTCGCGGTGCATCTGTTGAACCACATGGCCGGTGTCAGGATCGTCAACGTGCCCTACAAGGGCTCAGGGCCTTCGCTGACCGCTGCAGTCTCCAACGAGACGCCGCTCAGCTTCGCACCGGTGCTCGCGGCGATCCCACACGTGCGCGAGGGGCGGCTGAAAGGCCTGGGGGTGAGCAGCCTGAAGCGTAACGCCGCTTTTCCGGATGTGCCGGCAATCGCGGAATCGGTTCCCGGGTACGAGGATGTCGGTTTCTACAGCATCGTCGCGCCCCGCGACGTGCCGCCGCGTCTGATCCGCCTGTTACACAAGGAAATCAACGCGGCACTCGCTCTGCCGGATGTGAACAAGCGACTGGTGAATCTCGGCCTGGACGTGGCGATCATGACACGCGAGGAGTTTGCGGCGTTCATCGCGCAGGATGCGAAGAAGTGGAAAGACCTCGTCAGTGCGGCCAGCCTGAGTCTCTGATCGGACTGATGCAGCGGCCCTGAAACCGGCGTGAACTTATCGTCATTCGGTGTCGTCATACATTTACGAGGGGCACGACCGGCGAGTTTTCACCGGCTGAACCTCGTCTCCTGAGTGGTTGATGTCCTGTGTAGTGCGGGTTGCGGCCCGGTGCGGTTCTGGCCGGGCCGTTTTTCGACTGGCGCACGGCACGGACGTCGGCATGCACGCGCCCCCGGCTCGTGGGCAGCGGTATCACGGTCGATCGACACCGGATGCGGTCATTGCCTCCCATGCGTATTCGTCCCGGTCGGACCACTTGAACCGTATCGAATTTATAGGATCGTCGACACCCATGAATTTTTCAGAATTGCTGGATGGTTACAGCTATCCGTGGCTGACGATGGTGCTGGCCGGTGGACTGGCAGTGGCGCTTGCACTGATCGTCCACGCCTTCGCGCATGCGGCGCTGCGGCGCGTGACCGCCTTCAGCGTGATGGCCAGCGCGCTCGTCGAATACACGGCCGCCCCGGCGCGGGCCGTGTTGCCGCTGCTCGCGTTACAGGTCGTCATCGGCGCGGCACCCGACGACCTGGAATTCCTCGGCCTGGCCAGGAATGTGCTGGCGCTGCTCCTGGTCGGCGCGCTCACGTGGCTCGGCGTGCGGATAGTGGCCGGGGTTGCGGAGGCCATCATCCGATTGCACCCCGCCACCGACGGCGACAATCTTCAGGCTCGACGGATCCAGACGCAGACTCGCGTGCTTGCACGAACGGTGATGTTTTTCGTCATCCTCATCGGCGCCGCATCGGGGCTGATGGCGTTTCCCGCGATGCGCCAGATCGGGACGAGCCTGCTCGCGTCGGCGGGCGTGGCCGGGCTGGTCGCGGGTATCGCGGCGCGCCCGGTCCTCGGCAATCTGATCGCCGGACTGCAGATCGCGCTCAGTCAACCGATCCGGCTCGATGATGTAGTAATCATGGAAGGCGAGTGGGGCCGGATCGAAGAGATCACATCGACTTATGTCGTACTCAAAATCTGGGATCAGCGCCGGCTCGTCGTGCCGCTGCAGTGGGTGATCGAGCACCCTTTCCAGAACTGGACGCGCACGGACTCGGAACTGCTCGGCACCGTGTTCCTGACCCTCGACTATCGTGTTCCGCTCGCGCCCCTGCGGGCAGAGCTCCAGCGCGTTTGCGATGCGGCGCCCGAATGGGACCGCCGTGTGGCCAATGTGCAGGTGGTCGAAGCCGGCGAGCGCGGAATCCAGGTGCGCGCCCTCGTCAGTGCCGCAGACGCATCGAAGACGTGGGATTTGCGGTGTCGCGTGCGCGAGGCGCTCATCGACTTCCTGCAGCGGGACTACCCCGAAGCGTTGCCGCGTCTGCGGGCCGAGATCGCCCGCGCGGAAGAACATCCGCCGTCACCGACACCCGCGCCGCCGCCGGAGCGCCTCGGTAAAGGGGAATCCTCGGCGATCGAGGCGCCGACCCACCCCGAAGTAACGGCCACCGGCGACGCCCGCGCCCCTGCGGATGCGCAGGACGTAACCACAGGCAAGGGCGGCTAGCGGAGCCGCAGGTCCGCTAGCCGCGGGTTCGTCAGCGCGAACGGTTCGTCATCGGGCGCGAGGCGTCGCTGGCGTCGTCCGTTGTTATTTCGCAGCCGTGACCGAGCCCGGGACGCGAATTCCTGCGCGCTGCGCAACGTCATGCCACTTTCCGACTTCCGCGTGGATCATCTTGCGCATTTCGGCGGAGCCCATCACGAGGGGCTGCGCGGCGTCCATCATCAGGCGCTTCTTGGTCTCGGGCAGTTCGAGAACTGCCGTGATTTCCTGGCGCAGCTTTGCGAGCACGGCTTTAGGCGCACCGGACGGTGTCGCGACGCCCCACCAGACCGACACTTCGTAGTCCGGATAACCGGATTCGGCGATGGTCGGCGTATCCGGAACGACCGGGCTGCGCTTCTCGGACCCGACGGCAATCAGCTTGAGGCGCCCGGTACGGATGTTGGGCATGACCTGGGTCAGCGAGCTGAACATCACCCGGACCTGGCCCGCCATCACATCGGTCATCGCGGGCCCGCCGCCCCTGTAGGGGACGTGAACCAGATCGACGCCGGCGATCTTCTTGAAGAGCTCCCCACCGAAGTGATTGAAACCCCCGACGCCGGTAGAGGCATAGTTGATCGAGCCGGGTTTCGCTTTGGCGGTCTCGATCAGGTCGCGCAGCGAACCGAGGCCCGAAGTCGGAGACACCACGATGCAGTTAGGCGACGAGCCTATCGTGGCAACGGGATCGAAAGACTTTTCGACGTCGTACGGCAGCGGACGCACCGCTGCGTTCATGACGAACGATGTCGAAATCATCAGCAGCGTATAGCCGTCGGCCGGGGCGTGCGCGGCGAGATCCGCGCCGATGATGCCGTTCGCACCGCCACGATTGTCGATGACCACCTGCTGGCCGATGCGCTCGCCCAGTTTGATGCCCATATAGCGACCCAGCACGTCATTGCTCCCACCTGGCGGATACGGGACGATCCAGCGGATCGGCTTGCTCGGAAAGTCTCCCGCCGAGGGATCCGCAGCCTGTGCAGGTGCAGACCACGCGATAACCATTCCAAGTGCGATGAGGGCCGAGCCCGAGTGCAACTTCATGTGACGTCTCCTTGGGGGTGCTTCGAGAGGGATGCTTCAAGATGGACGGTCGCGGCGCGATGCCGAATACGATTCGATTCGGAATCCTGCGTTGCGGGGCGGGCGCCCGTGCCGGCATCGCTCGCCTCGGCGAATGTGCACGAGCGATGCGAATGTGCACGAACGATGCAGAGGGCCGTTTTTTTTGGAATATGAATCTCCTCGGAGGCCCGCTGAACCGCGCGATCCGCGCTTTCCCGGGCACAAGACCCGTTATCGATGCTGATATAGACCGGCGTTCGACCCGAAACCTTACGGGCAGTCGTCGTCGAAGAGGATAGGCGGGTGCATCCGCGTGAAGCGGACGCGAGCTTCAGCGGCGAGACTCGTCGGGTTCGCGCAGCGCCCGGCTCGCCGCCTCGTAGCGCTCCTCCACCGCCCGGCGGTCCTCGGCTTCCGGCAATGCTTCGCGAGCGCCCCGGGCGATCATTTCGGCGTGGCGTCGCAGAGCTGTCCGATCTTCCTCGCGATGCGCAGCCGCAGCAATGAAGGCGATCGTTTCAAGCAGGCGCAGGGCGACAGGCGCGCTGGTGCGCGAGTATTGCCTGATCTGGTTGAACGCCGCGTCCGCAATGTCCCCGAACGTGACCGTTGACGCAATCAGGCGTAGCCGCTCCTGCTCGTCGAAGCGATAGGGTGACGGCAGATCCCGCTGAGCCAGGCGACATAGCGCTGAACCCAGGCGGTCCACGCACGTGATTGCCGTGAACGGATCATTTACGCCGGGCGACAGGGCGCGTGCCGCGATTTCGACGAGCTGGTCAATTGGGAACTCGACGTCCTGGGAATCGGTTCGCTGATTGCCCAGGACGAACGCAGCATTCGTTTTCTCAGTGAGTGCGTCCGTCATCCGGTCGGCCGGCCAGACCGCCGCGAGGGGGCTACCCTTGATGATGTATTGTCCCGGCCGGCGTTCCAGCCGAAGGACCAGATCCTCCTCCTCGGCCAGTTTGAGCAGGCCGTTCGCGTCGATGAACTGGAGGTAGCCGTCTCCCGTCGCCCCCACCACGCGCGCCTCCTGGTCGAAGGCCCCGGGCAAGCGGGCATCGGGCGTCCCTTCCGCGCGACGTGCCGGTCCCCCACCCGATTGCTCCGGGAACAGCCGCTCGATACCCTCTAGCAGTTCCTCGCCGACGCGCGCGACGATCTGATCGGCCTGGATCGACACGGATACGTGATGGATGAAGTAGATCAGCACCCCCAGGCTGGCGATCGCGAACAGCACGCCGAGCGTGACTGAAACGTGCGGGACGAAGGCGATCTCCTCCGCCCGGCGAATCGTGCGCAGGACCAGAAGGCAGTATAAGAATGTGGCGATGAAGGTGCCGAGCACCATCTGGTTCGTGGCGTCACGCATGAAGTTGCGCAGCAGGCGCGGCCCGAACTGCGACGAGGCCAGAGACAGGGCGACCAGGGTGAGCGAAAAGACGACGCCGGCGATGGTAATCATCGAGCCCGCGATGGTTTGCAGGACGGCGCTCGCGCCAGCCGAGCCGCCGGCATATATCCAGCTGCGCGTCTGCAGCCATTGATCCGTGATCTGCCGGTCGAACTCCACGCTCCCCAGAGCCAGCACGACGGCACCGGCGGCCATGAGCGAGGGCAGGAACCAGAAGCCGGTACGGATACGATCCCAGTACTTGAGAATGCGCGCTCTCACGAACACGCCTCGCCGGTAGGGCAACTCGAGATGATGCGGAAGCGAAGTGAGTTCATGTGGTGAGTATTACACGTCCGGCTTCGAGCTGTTCGATGCACTGTCGATGTCCGCGGCGAAGGACGAGGTAGGTGCGCGAGGTTGGTGCGCGAGATTTGTGCGCGCACACGCGTGCCGCCCACGCGCTGCAGAGCGCGAATATCCGAACGCGGCGGCGAGCATGGCCTGAGGAGTCGGCCACTGATCGCCGTCCCCGCAGTCGAAGGTTTGCGGTAAGCTGCGAAATACGCCGGGCCGGGAACCCGCAACGACAGGAGTAACACGATGAAATTGCTGGGATGGATAACGCTCATTGCCCTCGTGCTGCTCGCGCTGTTCGGCGTGGCCAACTGGACTCTGCTTACCGCGCCCGCCACACTGAATTTTCTCGCCTTCACGGTGCAGGGCCCGCTGGGCCTGATCCTTCTCGGCGCGACCCTCGGCTTCGTGATGCTCTTTGCGATTTATGCGGTCTCGATACGCACGTCCGCATTGGTCGAAACCAGGCGTCACCTCAAGGAGCTCGAGGTGCAGCGCAAGCTCGCCGAACAGGCCGAAGCTTCGCGCTTTACCGCCCTTGGCGCGCAGCTCGAGGGCGACTTCGCGCGCGTGCAAACGGGGATCGACGAAGCACGCGCGGAGATTCTGCGGCGCTCGGACAGCCTCGAAGCGTCGCTGCTCAAGTCCGTCAATGAGACGACCAATGCGCTTTTCGCGAACGTGGGCCAGGTCGACGACAAATTGAATCGACTGGCATCGCGTTAGTAACGCGGTGCCCTCGCGCGGCGCGTGAACCCCGGCAGGCACGCGCCGCGCTGACAGAACGGTGACCCTCTGGCTCGAATACCGCACCGTCGGACATTCTGCGCCGCCCTCGATTCACGCGAACACCTGTCTCATCCGTTTTTACAATACGAAGGCCGGCATGGCGCCAACGGTCCGATGCAATGCCGCTACTGACTCATACGGTTGACGCATCCGAGCAGGATCACTGACAGCGCGAGCTCTTTCGCGTCCCAGTTTTCGGGCGCATCGACATCGACGTCGAGCTCGTCGCCCATGAGCGGGTGGAGCTCGGCTTTCGGCATGAGGCGCGTCAGCGATTCGGCTGCGTCCTTGGGATGTGTCTTGTCGTTCCCCGGCACGATGCACGCCGGCACCGTGATCCATTTCAACTGCGCTTCGCTCGCACCGATGACGGGCTGGTCGGCGCCGGTGCGGAACTGGCGGTCCCACGCGGTCATTGCGTCGATGAAGCGTCCTGCATCCATGCGCATCAGCGCTTCGCGATTCTCCGGGCGCGCTGCGATGCGCTCGCGGAAGTGCTCGGTTTCGCATACGGCGGCCATGCCACCCCGCTTCGCGGCACGGATGTATACACCGTAGTATTTCTCGGTGAGACGCTCGACCGCGAACGCGCCGCCCGTTACGCGCCACAGCAGCAGCCCGCGAACCGCGTCGGGATAGCGCAGCGCAAACTCGATCGACATCCGGCATCCGGACGAGCTCCCGCCGACGTAGGCGGGCAGCGCGTCGAGCGTTTTGAGCAGCGCGTGCAGATCGTTCGCCCAGATTTCGTGCTCGGCGCCTTCGCCGTCGATCGACACTTCCGACGCGCCGCAATTGCGCCGATCCTGAATCACCACACGGCAACCCCCTTCCGCGACACGTTTTGCGAGCGAACGGATCTCGTCGAGGCCGCGTCTGCCGCCCGGTGTGAGCGCGACCCACGGACCGCGGTGACCGTGGACCTCGTAGACGATGCTGACGCCGTTAATGCGTGTGGTGATCATGGTGTAGGCCTTGTTCAGGTTGCAGTCCCGCAGTTCTCCGCAGTTCTGACGATTCTGCGCCACGGGGTCGAGGAACGGCCGGTATCCGCGCCATGCGCGGCATCAGGATGCTCGAGGCCGCCGAGTTCAGGCGGTCTCAGTTCTCCCGGTCCTGAATGTCGCGAGACGCGGTGCTGTCGATTCTGAAAAGGGAAAAAACGACGGCCCCCACGGCGATCGCAGCACCCAGGCACAAGCGGTAGAGAGCGAGCACGACAACCGAGAACAGGCCGTGGGCGACGCCCGTGATCAGGGCCCACACCAGGGTCGCACCCAGGCTGGCCCCCCTCAGTGCTCGCTTCAGGGTGGGGCTCATTTCAGCCGTGGAATGCGCCTGGACAACCGGCCCCGCGGGCCTCGCGCTCGATCCAGGCGGTGACGTGAACGCAAGACACCGTCGCTCGACGTGGTCTGCGGGTGCTTCCGGTCTGTGTCATTCGGCGTCTCTATAGCCTTCGGTTATCCCGCAGTAACGGCAGGAGATCTCGCGGCTTTAATCGTCAGGTTTCAGGCGCCGGCCCGGTCTGAAAGAGGGTAGGCGGACGGTAGGCGCACCCGGAAGCGCCAAGATCCTCATTGACACGCGTCCAGGCTGGCCGCCGGCGGGGGCGATTCTTGCTAGAGCGTAAGGCCGACGCTCGGATTGCCCCGCGTTTCGTGTATGGGACCTAGACGAACGCTCATTTTACTACGGGGTCCGGACGCCGGAGCAGGTCAGGCTGTATCTCTTGGTCGTCCGATGTAGAAATTGCAAAACGGCGATTGTCCAGAACTCCCGACAGACGACCGGGGTGCTAAGGAACACTGTAAGCACCCGTCCGGTTTTTCGCGGCCCGCACGCGCTCCACTTCAGCAGTCTTCCGAGGAGAGAACGCAATGTTCTACCGCATAATTCGTGAATTCAACGATGGCCGGCTGTATTACTGCGGCGGCGCCGCGGGTGCAGGCACGTCGTGGACGGCCGAGCCGGATTCGGCCCATCACTACCGGTCTGCCGACCACTCGGTGCGCGTGGGGGCGACTGTCGCGGCACTGGTCGAAGCGGGACGGGTGGGGGTGGAGGAAATCGACCGCCTGCCGTTTGCCGGCGCCTACTGCGAGGAAGAGAGTCAGCACGCCCGATTTGCATAGGCACTGATGAACCACAGCGTCCCACAGCGTGCGCCTGCGCCGGCTAGCCGGCGGGGTGCGTGACCCGGCCGGCAGGCGGCGTGTGTGACCCGCTAAGCCCGCGGCGGGCGATCCGGTGCGCGGGGTTGATGCTACTATCGGCGCGATAAAAAACCCCAGGACAGTCGCGATGAGCGTCATCAGCCCGTGGTACAACCTCGGTTACGTCATCCCTCATCTTTATACCGATCTCGACGCCTATCAGTTCTACCGCGTGGCGCCCGAAGGCATGATGCTGGTGACGACCGGCCTCAACCTCAGAGAGTACAGTCTTGCCGCGGTCGAAGAGGAGCTGCCCAGCCTGTGGCGCGCTTTCGATCTGCTCGCCGCAAAAAAATGCGATCGTCTTTCGCTCAGCGGTGTTCCCGTTGCCTCCGCGCTCGGCCGCAGCAAGATGCTCGAGATTCTCGCTGAAGCGCAGAATCGCACCGGCCTGCCTTGCGACACCGATCTCGAAGCGCACATCGCGACCCTGCAGCATCTGGGCGCCACGAAAATCGCGCTCGCGACGCGCTGGCCCGAATCGGTGAACGGCGCGCTGACCCGCTATCTCGCCGAAGCCGGCATCGAAGTGCTGGCGTGCCGCTCGCGTTCGCGATCGCTGGAAGAGAACAAGCATTCCAGCGCCGCCGCCGATCACGACCTCGCTCTCGAGCTCGGCACCCGGGTTTTGCGCGAGACGCCGGATGCCCAGGCGCTGCTGATGCCGGGCGGTCTGTGGTTCGCCATCCATGCCGTGCCGATGCTCGAAGCGCAGTTCGGCAAACCCGTGCTGCTCAATATTCTTTCAACGACATGGGCGGCGCTGCACGCGGCGGGAGATCGCATGTTGCATCGTCCCGATCCTCGCTGGGGGGCCGTTCTCGCTTCGCTCGGAGACCCGGGGTTGCCTCCGGCGGCCCGCGGCCGGTGAGGCTCGCAGCGGTGATATAGTCAGCCGGGCGCGTTGCGTGCGCCCACATCCCATTCAAAAAACGGAGAGCGACCATGCGACTCGGCATGTTCATGATGCCCCTGCACCCCGCGCACCGCGCGCCTTCGCAGACGCTGCAGGAGGATCGTGAAGCGGTCATCCTCGCCGACCGTCTCGGCTTTTACGACGTGTTCGTCGGCGAGCATCTGACCGAGAAATCCGAGAACGTCACCAACAGCTTCATCTTCCTGGCGACGGTGATCAACGACACCAAGACGATCAAGCTCGGCACCGGCACGTCCAACCTCTCGCATTCGCATCCGACGCTGATTGCCGCGCATGCGGCGATGTTCGACCATCTCGCCAAAGGCCGCTTCATATTCGGCATCAGTCCCGGTGCGCTGTCGTCGGACGCAGAAGCGCTCGGCATGCTCGCCGAAGATCGCAACAAGCTCTTCGCCGAATCGATCGACGTGATCCTGGCGATCTGGGAACGCAACGCGCCGTACGATATCGACCTGCCCGGCAATCGCTTCAAGGTCACGACCGCAAAAACGAGCGTGCCCGAAATCGAGCGCGGCTCGATGTACAAGCCGTACCAGAAGCCGCGACCGGAGATCGTCGGCACGGTCGTCGCGCCGTTTTCGAAAGGCGTGATCGCGATGGGCGAGCGCGATTTCCATCCGCTGTCGGCGAACTTCCTGCTCGAGCAGTGGCTGCCGAGTCACTGGACGAATTATGCGCAGGGCAAGCAGAATGTCGGGCAGGTCGCCGACCCCGCTGACTGGCGCGTGGCGCGGACCATATTTGTCGCCGACGACGACAAGCTCGCGCTGCGTTACGGGCGGCAGGAGTCGGCCAGTCCATATCGCTATTACTGGAACATGCTGCGCAGGAAAATGATGCTCTCGAAACGTCATGCCATTTTCAAGACGCATCCGGAGCAGGACGACAGCGAGCTTACCGACGATTACATGGTCGATCGTCTGGTCATCTGCGGCTCGGTCAACAAGGTTGTCGACGAGATCCTGCGCCTTCGCGAGCAGGTGGGCGATTTCGGCGAGATCGTCTATGCCAACATGGACTGGGTCGATCCTGCGCTTGCCAAGCGCTCGATGGAGCTGATGGCGACCGAAGTGATGCCGCGAGTGAACCAGGCGATTGGCGGCGCCAAACCGAAACGCGCCGCGCAAAACTGAAAACAGCAGGCGCCGTGAGTCGCCTTCGAAGACGGGCTTGAGCGCGCCGCGAAAACTTCTTTGGGAGGAGCGTAATGGACGTATCGGACCGGGGATTGTGGATCAGCTGGTACGATCTCGACGACGCGAACAGGAACGCGTACCTGAAGTGGCTGCACGAGGAGTACCTCCCGCGGATGCTCGAGCGCCCGGGAATCCTTCACGCTGCGCACTATGCGGCTGAAAAGAAGCCGCCGCCGGAAAGGCTGGGGCACACGAGCGACGCTTCGGTGCCCAAAGGCGGCGACTTTATCCTGGTGATCGGCGCGCAAACGGCTCACGCCTTTTCGCCGCCGCGCCCCGGCGAAGTTTTTGAGGACGTTACCGCCAGCGACGCGAAGATGCGCGCGATGCGCATCGGGGAGCGCGTGAGCATCATGACCGAAGAGGCGCGCGCCAGCGGGCCCGCAGCCGGTACGAATCCCGGACCGGGTCTGAGCCGCTGCATCCAGCTCGGGAGCTTCAATTCGACGGTCGAAGACGAGGACGAGCTGCTCGCATGGTACGCGCGGTGGCGCATGCCGTGCATGGCCAAGCTCCCGGGCCTGATACGCGTGAGGAAGATCGTCGGCGTGTCGGGCTGGTCCAAGCACGGCGTGCTGTACGAATTCACGTCGCTCGCCGAGCGCAACGCGAATTTCCCCGATCACGAGAAGCCTTATCCCGAGCTCGAAGCCTGGACCGACAAGGTGGTCACGAAGCTCGAGCACGCTCCGCGCTCGCCGCATATCGCGCAGCGCCTGTGGCCGGTGTAGCGCCGGGACCCGCACTGTCGCGGTCATGAGCAGCGTCGTCATCCTCGGCTGTGGCGATGTCGGCCCTCTGCACGAGCCGATGGCCCCGTATTCGGCGCTCGTGCGCCCGGTGCTGGCCGAAGCCCACATCCGGTTCGCGCAGGTGGAACGCGTGTACTCCGAGCGCGGCGCGCTTCAGGTGCATTCGGGCGGCGCCCATAGCCGCGTGAAACCGCACATGGCTTCGGTTTTCAGCGATTGCGGTTTCGACGTGGTGTCGCTCGCCAGCAATCACGCGATGGACTGGGGCGCGGACGCGATGCTCGACACTATCGACGTTCTGCGCGACCGCGGGCTCCATGTGATCGGCGCCGGGCGCAACATCGACGAGGCGCGCAGGGCCGCGGTGATCGAAGTCGACGGTGTGCGCGTTGCCTTCCTCGCCTACTGTTCCATCCTCAACGACGGTTACTGGGCCGATGAGCACAAGCCGGGTATCGCGCCGCTGCGCGTGCATACCTATTACGAGCCGTTCGAATACCAGCCCGGCATCCCGCCCCGCGTCGTTACCGTGCCTTACGCGGAAGATCTCGCTGCCATGTGCGACGACATCCGTCTGGCCCGACGATCGGCACACGTCGTGGTGCTTTCGCTGCACTGGGGTATTCATTTCATTCCCAGGCTGATTGCCGATTATCAGCCGGTCGCGGCCCGGGCCGCCTTCGATGCGGGTGCCGACCTGATTCTGGGGCACCACGCGCACACGCCCAAAGCGATCGGCGTCCATGGCGGCAAAGTGTGCTTCTACAGCCTGAGCAATTTCATCATGTCGTCGGTCGCGAAGACCCCGGAGAAAGCGCACGCCTTCTGCGACCGCTACGGCGTCACCCTCGATCCGGCCTATCCTCATCTGGCTTATGGTGCGGATGCAAAACGCAGTCTCATCGCCAAGGCACGTGTCTCGAAGTCGGGTGTAGACAGGGTGTCGTTCCTGCCGGTGCTGATCGACCCGACGCTGCGCCCTGAAGTGCTGCGGCACACCGATCCGCGCTTCGACGACATGACGCGCTTCATGGAGTGGGCTTCGGAAGGATACGATCACCGATTCACACGCGACGGCGACGAGCTGGTCGTCACCGCCTCCGCAGCATGATGAAACCCACCGCACGGCTGGCGGAACACGTCGCGGCGCTCCAGTACGAACACCTCCCGCACGAGCTCGTCGGACTGATCAAGCAGTGCATCCTCGACACGCTGGGGGTGTCGATCGCGGCGAGCACGCTCGCGTCCGAGGCCCGCATCGTTCTCGACTACGTCAACGAGCTCGGCGGCCATCCGGTGTCGACGATCTGGGGTTTCGGCGGCAAAGCGCCTGCGCCGTGGGCGGTGTTCGTGAACGGCAGCCTCGGCCACATGGTCGATTACGATGATGTGGGTGCGGGCGGGCACGTGAGCATCGTCACCATACCGGTGGCTTTCGCGGTCGGCGAGCGGCTGGGCCGCGTCAGCGGGCGCGATCTCATCACCGCGGTGGCCGTGGGTACCGATATCCATACGCGGCTCAACCAGGGCATCCGGATTCCCGACTGGACGATGACTGAAGGCTGGTTCCCGACGCAGCTCTTCGGCTTTCTCTCGGGTGCGGCGACCGCGGCGAAGCTTCAGGGGCTCGACGCGCAGCGCATCGAGCACGCTTTCGGCATCGCATTCGACCAGATGAGCGGCAGCCGGCAGATGGCGGTGGGCAGTGCGACTCACCTGCGCTCGATGCAGGCGGGTTTCTCGGGGCAGGGTGCGATCCTTGCAGCCGATCTCGCGCGGCGCGGCATCGTCGGCTCGAAAGAAATTCTCGAAGGCCGTTACGGCCTCTACAAGACGTATATCCGCACTGAGCCCGACTGGGATGGCGTCGTCGGCGATCTGGGCACGCGGTTTCCGTTGCTCGGCCTGCACGGCTTCAAAGTGTGGCCGGCATGCGGCTACACACGCCCGACCAACGCCGCCATCATGCAGTTGCGCCGTGAATTCGATCTGCAGCCCGGGGAAGTCGAGTCGATCACGATCAGCGGCGGCACGGGGGGCACGCAGCTCCTCTGCGAGCCGCTCGAATTGAAGCGCAGGCCGAAGCTGAGCGTCGATGGCAAATACAGCATCCCGTTCACCAGCGCAGTCATGATGTGCAAAGGCAACGTGACCCTTCGCGATTACACCGAGGACGGCCTGCGCGATCCCGCCGTGCTCGCCATGGCCGACCGCGTCTGGTATCGCCACGATGCTGACGACACGCTGCCCGTAGGGGGGCATTCCGCGCTCTCGCGCCCCACGGTCGAGATCCGGATGAAAAACGGGCGCACGCATGCGTGCAAGGCGGACGGCGTTCCGGGCGACGCGAGCCACCCGGTCAGCGACGCCCTCCTGGAAGCGAAATTCCGTGACTGCGTGTCTTTCTCCGCACGCCCGATACCCGCGAAGAACGTCGATCGCGCCATCGAGCTCATCCACAATCTCGAAAGCATGCCGGACGCGACTGAAATCGTGAGGCTGCTCGTACCCGACTGATTACAGGCCCGGACGCGAGCACGATCCGGCTTCAGGCCGAGTGGGTGAGGTCGCTCGCGCCCGCACGGCAGCCCGGCATGTTTGAATCAGGCGGGCTGGGCGTGTGCCGACTCCCGGCGCGGTTCGCCGCCGGGCAGCGTGGCTACGCATTCCCGGAAAATGCGTCTGTCGCAGCGCCGGCAGATCTCCGGATCGAGCTGCGGATAAATGAATCCCACGGCCCGGGTTGCTGCTGGAAAGATACTGTCTTTGCCGATTTCGTCCAGACGCCCGCTTTTCGTCAGAACGCGCAGCACTTCGGCGTTCGGGCGATACAGGAAAAGCGCGCCGCCGAGCCGGCGTCTGCGCAGGGCTTCCAGCGCGAGCATCTGCGCGCCTGCAGCGTCGATGAAGTTGATGCCGCTCGCATCGATCAGCACCTGCTTCTGGGTCGGATTGCGCGCGTCGATGTCCCGGAGCGTCTCCGCGGTATGCTCGACGGCGCCGAAGAAGATCGAGCCCTGGATGCGCACGATCTTCAGCTGGGGACAATCCGGCAGCCCGCTGTTGCGTGTGTGTGCGTAAGTGTGCTCGGTCGGGTCCGGTTTGACGTCGATGATGCGCGGTTGTGCGGTGCGCCTGAGATAAAGCATCAGCGAGAGCGTGACGCCGATGTAGATCGCGAACCCCAGTTGCACGAACAGGGTTGAGAGGAGCGTAAATACCAGGACCGCGCTTTCAGTACGGCTGATCCTGAAGACTTTCCGGATACCCGTGATGTCGACCAGGCCCCACGCGACGAGCAGCAACACACCGGCCATCGCCGGGATCGGCAGGTAGGTGGCCAGGGGCGCGACGGCCAGGAGCACCACGACGAGAAACAGCGCCGAGAAAATCGAGGCGAGCGGCGTTTTCGCGCCGGCTTCGTAATTCAGCCCGCTGCGATTGAGCGAGCCGCTCGCAGCGTAAGACGAAAAAAAAGCGCCGACGATGTTCGCGAGCCCTTGTCCGATGAACTCCTGGTTCGCATCGATGCGCTGTTCCGACCGCACTGCGATGGCGCGGGCGATCGACATCGCCTCCGTCAGACCGACGATACCCACCACGACGGCCGCGGAAGCGGTCCTGCGCAGGGCCTCGAGCGAGAATCTCGGCGGCGCGAATGGCGGGATGGGGCTCGGGAGCGCCGGGATGGTCGCGATGTGGTGGGCCGCGGAGAATCCGGGAATGAAGCGCAGCAGGTAAGCGTAAAGGCTGCCCACGACCAGGGCGCCGATCATGTAGGGAAACCGCGGGTAACGCCGGCGCAGCGCGATGCCGGTGAGCAGCGTGATTGCGGCAACCGAAGCGATGTACCAGTCGATGTCGGCGAGGTGCAGCGCGAAGTATTCGATCGTTGCGGTAAATGAAATCCCGCGCGGCATCGACAGGCCGAAGAAATGCTGAATCTGGTTCGCCGCGATGAGCAGTGCGGCCCCGGCGGTAAAGCCGATGACGACGGTCTGTGAAACGAAGTTGACCAGCACGCCCACGCGCAGCAGGCCCATGGAGAGTTTGAAAACGCCGACCAGGAGCGACATGGTCAGCACGAGCTGGACGTACTCGTTCGTGCCCGGGTGCGCCACCACGCTCATGGTCGAAAAGATAACGATAGAAGTCGCGGTGGTCGGCCCGCCCATCAGGTGCCAGCTCGATCCGAAAAGCGCGGCGATGATCGTCGGGATGATCGCGGCGTAAAGGCCGTACTGGGGCGGCATGCCGGCAATCGTCGCGAACGCCACGCCCTGCGGGAGGACGAGAATCGCACCCGTGGCGCCCGCCAGCAGGTCTGCGCGCAGTGTTACTCGATTGACTCGCGGCCACCATTGCAGAAAAGGCAGGAGGCGCGCGAGATGGGAAGCCGGATGCGGCCGAATCACGGGATTGAAGTCGAAAGAAACAGGTGTTTGAGGATTGACGATGAAAGAGGCACGTCGCGCACACGCTGCTGTAATGACACCGCGCTACTTCATCGGTTCCGGCTTCCAGGTGTTCAGGAACGTGTTCCACCGGCGGACCTCGTTCCCGATGGTCGCTCCGAACTGGGCCGGCGTGTGGGGCGCAGCGGCCTCGGCGCCTTCTTCGGCCAGCCGTTCTTTCATCCCGGGCGCGCTCATCACCGCGACGACATGCCGGTTGATGATCTGCACGAGTGCCGCCGGCGTCTTAACCGGTGCGATCAGCCCGTACCAGCTGCCGAGCTCGTAGCCGGGCAGGGACTCGGCAATCGCGGGCAACCCGGGGAATGCCGGCGATCGCGTCGCGCTCGTGACCGCGAGCGCTTTGAGTCGCCCGCTTCTCACGAGGGGCGCCGCGGTGAGCACGTTCGTTATCGCGAGCTGCACGCGGCCGCTCATGAGGTCGATCATCGACGATCCGCTGCCTTTGTAGGGCACGTGGACCATGTCGATGCGCGCGGTGTGCTTGAGCAGCTCCATGCCCAGATGCACCGCTGAGCCCGTTCCGCTCGACGCGTAAATCAGGGGCTTCGCCTGCGCGTAAGCGATGAGTTGCGGCACCGAGCCCACGGGGAGCGCGGGATGGACCACCAGAAGGTAGGGTTGCGTAGTCATTTGCGCGACGGGCGCGAACGACTTCGGTACGTCGGTTCGCACCGTACCCATCAGCATCGCGGTCAGGTTTTGCGGGCTGAGGCTGGTGAGTGTGTAGCCGTCGGCCGTCGCATTCGCCCCGCTTTCCAGCGCGATGGCGCCCACTGCCCCGGGCCGGTTCTCGACCACGACGCTTTTGCCCAGCCGCTCAGCGAGTTTTTGCGCGACCAGTCGAACACTCAGGTCGCTGCCGCTGCCCGCCGGGGAGCCCACGAGGATGCGCACCGGCCGCGCGGGATAGCCGTCCAGGTCGAGCGTCGGGTTCGAGCGCGGGTGCTGGCCCAGTGCGTGCGACCCGTGAAAGACCGTGGCAACGATCATCGCCGCGCCACAAGTCCATATGGTGTTCGGCCTCATCGCGAGTCCTCAGGCGAAAAAAAGCCCGCGTGTGTCCGCGGGCGGCATAGGGATGGCCGTCGTCGGGTCAGGGCCTGGAGTAAATGCGGTTACCCGGACGCGGCAGCCTGTCCTGCGCCGCTTCGAAGATATAGCCTTTCGACTGCGCCGCAGCGAGACAGCGCTCGTATTTTTCATATGAGGACCGTGACTCGGCGACCACTGCGCGATCGACGGACAGTTGCTGCCACCGCCAGCGCGCGTCCTCGCCAACGAAAAAGCGCCATATGACTCTCATCGATACTCTCCTTGGTTCGTCCCCCGGACGAGCTGGTTATCGGTAAAGCAGCGCTTCACCGCAATCGCTACGCGAGACGCCTTCCCGGTCGGAACCGGCGGGTTTCGTGCAGCCTGATCGCGCCGCTCCGGATTCCGGGCGGCGGCATTCTTGCGTGACAGGACGTCGATCCTGCCGGGCGCAGGGACCGCATCGGAAAAGAAAGATAAACGGGACCGGATGAAATCCGACGGTCCATTGGATTAGACGAGTTAGAGGGGTAGTGGGTCCGAATATACCACAGGGGCCCAGTTCCTCGCCAGTTTGAGCGACCGCAGACCACAATGTGGCTGGGGGTAAGGGCGCGAGGCAGCATAATGTCCGCGGGAGAGTGACCGCCTAGCAGCCTGTCGGACTTACCAGTCGGGACAGG
>JBKJKJ010000377.1:0-3488 GCA_046597455.1 Burkholderiales bacterium | reverse complement strand
GTCGAGGCTTTTGACTTACAACGCTAGTGTAGTGATGCTGAAGTTCGCATCATATTTCGCCTTCCGTTCGTGCTGAGCGTAACGCTGTGAAGTCGAAGCATGAAGGGCGTTGTTCGTCGTTCATCCTTCGACTTCGGCACCCGTTGCCTACGCTCAGGACGAACGGGTTTTGAAGCGAACTTATGAATCAGGCCGCTAGCTCAGCCCCGGCCCCCGCACGATACCTTTCGCCGCCAGCGCCTGCGCATCGGCCTGTGAATAACCCAGCTCGCGCAGGATCTCCACCGTATCCCGGCCCGGCTCCTTCGGCGCTTCGTGGCGCACCGAAAAGCTGTAGGCGTCGGTCTCGTACGGCATCGGCGGCAGACGACCGGCCTTGTCTCCAATCTGCACCGCGAGCGTCCTGCCCTCCGAGTTCACGTGCGGGTCCTCCTCGAGCACGCTCGAAGGCGAGTGCAGCGGCGCCACGCACACGTCGGCGGCGTCCAGCATGCTGACGATCTCGCCGCGCGTGTGGCGCTCACACACTTCGCTGATTCGCGTCTTGAGGATCTCGTGACGCTCGGCACGACCGGGGTTGTGGTCGTAGGCGGGATCCGCGGCCAGGTCCTGCATGCCGAAGACGGGACAAATGCGCTTCCACTGCCCGTCGCTGACGATGCCGATGAACACTTCTTTGCCGTCCTTGCACGTGAACAGATCGTAGATCGCGGTGCCGTTGCGCTTGCCGGAATGGCGCTGTGCGCGCATGGGCTGCGACGGCTCGCCGGTGAACTGCGAGTTGGCCATGTGCTGCCCGACATACCAGAGCGCCGTCTCGAATAGCCCGCCGGTGACGTGCTGGCCCTTGCCGGTCTTTTCCCGCTGCATGAGCGCCGCCATCACGCCGAGCACCGCATACGTGGCTGCGCCCATGTCGACCACCGATGCGCCGGCCCGCATCGGCTGCCCGGGCGGCCCGGTCATGAACGCGAGCCCGGAAGCCATCTGCCCGGGCTCGTCCATGAGCGGACGCGCCGCATAGGGTCCCTTCAGGTAGCCCTTCAGGCTGCAATAGATCAGACGCGGATTGACCTCGCGCACTTTCGCGTAGCCCAGACCGAGGCGATCGATGGAGCCGGGCGCCATGTTCTCGATCAGCACATCCGCGCGCTCTATCAGGCGCATCGCGATCTCGCGGCCCTCGTTCGACGCGAGATCGATGACGATGCCGCGCTTGTTACGGTTCAGGTAGTAGAAAGCGCCATTGCGGCGGTTGCCCATGCGGCTTTCCTTGCCGGCATCGGGCGGCTCCACCTTGATCACATCGGCCCCCATGTCGCCGAGGATCAGTCCGGCGGTCGGCCCGGCCACGATCTGTCCCATCTCGATAACGCGTATTCCTTCCAGTGGTAAGCCGCTCATAGCCGAATCTCATCCTCGAATGTGGTGTGGAAGCTGTCGCCGCTGCAGCGCGAATGATATCTCGTGTCGGGCTTCGCAGCCCGCAATAGTGTGATCCTGCCGGGAGCGCGCAAACAAGATCGTGCGCACAGGCATCACCAAAGCGAACACGATCCGATATCGTGCGAGTCAGTTCGATTGCGGATCGTGCGCGTCGACAACTTAGATGGCACCACCCACGTGGCGGGTTCCGAGAAAAACCTGTACCGGGTGTACGTCACTGCGTTGCTGCGCGTAGTGTTGAGCAGAATATCTGCTACCTACTCGACCTTGATGCCTGCGGCCTTGACCACCTTGGACCACTTGGCGAGATCGTCCTTGATGAACTGCGCGAGTTGCTCGGGCGTGGACGACCACACTTCGGCGCCCAGCGAGTCGAAGCGCTCCCTCACTGCATCGGATTTGAGCGTCCTGGCCAGAGCAGCACTCAGCCTGGCGACGATATCGCCCGGCGTTTTCGCCGGCGCCAGGATGCCCGTGAAGGTGCTCGCGTCGGCGCCAGTCACGCCGGACTCTGCCAGCGTCGGCAGATCGGGCAGGGTCTTAGACCGGGTGGGACTCGCTAAAGCCAACGCCCGCGTCCTGCCGCTCTTGATGAACGCTATCGCCGCGCTCAGTTGATCGAAGCCGACATCGATCTGACCACCCATCAAGTCCACGGTCGCGGGCCCCATTCCCTTGTAGGGCACGTGCGTGAGTTTCACGCCGGCGCTGATCTCGAACAGCGCCGCCGCCAGATGATTGGTCGTGCCGGTACCGCCCGAACCGTATGTGATATGTCCCGGCTTGGCCTTGGCGATCGCGATGAACTCCTTGATGTTACGTGCGGGCAATCCGGGGGTGACGACGACCACGATGGGCACGTTCGACACCAGACCGATGGGTGCAAAATCGCGGACCGGATCATATGGCAGCTTCGGATAGAGCGCCGCCAATCCGCTCGTGGGCCCGGTCGAGGCGACCAGCAGCGTATAGCCGTCGGGCGATGCCTTGGCGACCAGCTCCGACCCGATCGCTCCGCTCGCGCCGGCACGATTGTCCACCACGAAGGAGACGCCGAGCGCATCGGACATCGCCGGGGCGACGATGCGGCCAGTGATATCGATGTTGCCACCCGGAGCGTAGGGAACGACCAGTCGCACGGGGCGGTTCGGATAAGCACCGACGGGGGCTTGCGCCTGCACGCCGACAACCACGGCCATACCGAGCATGAAGGCGCAGCCGCGCAATGCATGCGAACGTGCAACTGCGGAACTATCGCTCGATGGTGACGATGGCGGCATGTGAGGCTCCTCGCGAGATAGCGTCGGTCCACTGCGGAAGGTAACGAACGGCAGCAATGGGAAAATGCGAGGGCCGATCACGTGCGGCGACAGTCGGCCAGAACCTGCCGGTCACTCTCGAATCGCACCGGTGAAATTGCATCCCGCCTCGGCTGGCCGAATTCATTTTATAAAATCCGCCCCCGTCATCGGCATCAAATAGTCCCTGGTGATTTCCTTCGGATAGTTGATTCCGAGCTGCGCCATGTCGCGGTCGATTTCGTCCATCAGCAGACTCACCGCGTGGGTTACGCCGTCCCGACCGGCACACGCTGCGGCGCACAGGAACGGACGGCCGATGAAGCAGAAATCGGCGCCCAGCGCGAGCGCTTTCAGCACATCGGTGCCGCGCCGAAAACCACTGTCCATGATCACCGCCATGTCCTTGCCTGCGGCTTCGCGGATGCCCGGAAGCACGCGCGCCGGTGAGACGGTGCCGTCCAATTGCCTTCCACCGTGGTTGGACACCATCACGCCGTTCAATCCATGCTCGCGTGCGATGCGCACGGAGTCTTTGTCGACCACGCCCTTGATCAGCAGATTGCCCTTCCAGATTTTGCGCATGTGCGCAATGTGCGTCCAGGACAGCCGGTCGCGCCGGCCGTAATTACGCTTGCCGCCGACCGACAGCATCGGCGTGCGCGGGCCCATGTTTTCAACATGCGGCATGCCGTCGGTCATCAACGTTTTGAGGAACATGCCAAACAGCCACTTGGGCCGTAT
>JBKJKJ010000331.1:0-5552 GCA_046597455.1 Burkholderiales bacterium | reverse complement strand
GAGACCCGTGAGCCCGTCCACCCGGAATGCGACAAGCGTCGGCACAGCGCGGATCGAGGTGTACAGCCACTTGCCGTCCGGCGTGAAATGCAGGTCCGCGGTGCGCGCGATTTCCTTGTCGAAGTCTGCGGGCAGCGTGCTGGAGACCTGAAGCTCGCCCAACGCGCCGTTGCGGGCGTCGTAGCTGAACGTGTAGAGGGAGCCGTCGTACTCGTTGAGCAGATACATGAACCGGTTGTTCGGATGGAACACGAAGTGGCGCGGCCCCGACAGGGGGCGCACGAGCACGGGCGGCAGCGGCTCCGGATCGAACAATCCGGTCGCCGCGTCGAACTTGTAGCGCACCATCATGTCACCGTCGCAGCTCGGTATGAACGCGAAACGGTTGGAGGGATCCAGTTGGATGGCGTGCGTCTTGGGCGGCGTGCGTATGACCTGGTGCGGCGGCTGCACGTGTCCGTGCGAGCCGATCGCGCTGACGCTGATCCAGCCGGTGCGCCGCGGACGCTCCCCTTCCGGGTTGTACGCCGCGAGGAGGAACCGGCCGGTGCGGTCCACGCAGATATAAGGCGAGCTCTCGACCGCGGGCGCGTTGCCCAGATGGGTCAGCGTCCCGCTCGCGCCGTCGATCGCGAAGCTCGCGATGGAGTACGGCTCGGTGCGCAGCGCCACGAACAGGAAGCGCCGGTCCGGGCTCACTGCAAGCGGCATCGCCTTTCCAGATACGGAGACATCCTGGACCTTGTTCAACTCCCCGCTTGCGGGCGACAAACGAAAGACCGATATCTGATTCGCGCCCTGCTGCGACACGTAGGCGTACATTGCGCTTTCCGGCATTCCGTTCTCCTTTTCAGCTCGGCTGCTGCCCGCCGTTGACGTGTATGAGTGGGATCATCGACAGTCGAGTGCGGCTCATGATTACGTCATGGTCGCGGCGCGAGCGCTGCCCCGTGATTATAGGCAACCCGTTGCCGCGGCCGTCGCCGCGCGGGCACGAGCCCGGCCGGGGAGGCTCGACCGCGCAGGGTCCAGAAGCGCTGGCGCGCCGTCGAGGCTCGCATTAATCTGTGAGAGTGCACGTTACAAAAGAATCCGAGCTGCGGTTCGCGCAGCATCGACCTTATCACTCCGTACGCATCCACGGGAGGACCGAATGAAAGTCTACGAGCGCATGGCAGACGCCTTCATCGCCGAAGGCACCACCCACGTCTTCGGCATGATGGGCGACGGGAACATGTACTGGATGAACGCCCTGCTCGATCGCGGCGTGGAGTGCGTCGAAGTGCGCCATGAGGGCGTCGGGATGGGTATGGCCGACGGCTGGGCCCGACACCGGCAGACGCCGGGTGTCGCGACCGCAACGTGCGGCCCGGGCGTCACACAGCTCGCAACGGCCTGTGTCGTCGCGGCGCGCGCCGAATCGCCGGTCGTGGCGTTCGTCGGCGAGCGTCCGGCGAAAGACCCGGATTACCACCAGGGCCTGAACCAGTCGCGCTTCGCCGACGGCGTGGAGACGGCATTCCTGCGCCTCGATACAGGCGAGTTCGCGGACGAAGCGGTGCGCCGGGCTTTCTATAAGGCGAAGCTCGAAAGGCGACCGGTCATGCTGAGCGCACCGATGGATGTCCAGCAGGAGAAGTGGGATGACGACGAGCCTTACCGCCCGTCGGCGACTCTCATGCCGAACCGCGCCGGGGCGATGGACGAGGCGGCGTTGAACAGGGCCGCCGACCTGATCGCGAAGAGCAAGAAGCCTGTCATCGTCGTCGGCCGCGGCGCGGTCTGGTCGGGGGCGGGCGATGCGGTGCTGAAGGTCGGCGAGCGCATTGGCGCACTCGTTGCCACGAGCCTGCGCGCGAAGACATGGCTCTCCGATCGCACCGAGTACCACGCCGGAGTCTCCGGCCTCTACGCTACACGCGCTGCAATGCAGCTTTTACATGACGCCGATGTGGTGATCGGCGTGGGCGCGAGCCTGAACCGGCATACCACCGAGCACGGTTATCTCTACGCGAACGCAAAATACATCCAGCTCGATCCCAAGCCGCACGTCGTGCTGGGGAACGGAAAGGGCGCGGACATCTACGTCCAGACCGACGCGAAAGAAGGCCTCGAAGCGCTCGACGAGCTGCTGGACAAGCGCGGCTTCAAACAGGCGGGCTACCGTACGGGCGAGACGCTCGAGCGCCTCTCCAACATGTACGAGGACCGCACCGAATTCGAGATCGAGCCCGGCACCATAGACCCGCGCCAGGTGGCGCGGGCGGTGGACGAACTCGTGCCCGGCGACATCGGCATGTTCATCGGCAGCGGCGCGCAGTCGGCGCTCACGACGATGAACACTTTCAAAACGCGGCCCTACGTGCACAACTCGGGCTTCTTCGGATGCATCGGCCAGATGTTCCCGGCCGCGATGGGCGCGATGTTCGCCAACGACAACAAGCCTGCCGTGCTGATCGACGGCGACGCGAGCACGATGATGCATCTATCGGACTTCGATACGGCCGTGCGCTACAACATGCCTCTGCTGATCGTGGTGCAGAACGACGAAGCGCTCGGCTCCGAATACCAGAAGCTTCGCGCACACGACATGGACCCGGAGACGTCCGCTATTCCGTCACCGGACATGGGCGCGCTCGCGCGGGCTTGGGGGGCGCGGGGATGTCTCGCCCGCTCGATCGAGGATGTCCGCAAGGGCGTGCAGGAGTGGGTGGCCAAGCCGGGGCCGATGATCATCGACTCGCGGATCTCGCGGTCGGTTATCAGCCTGCCGTTCCGGCGGGTGCTCTACGGGAAGGACGAGTAAGCAGGTCAGTTCAGGCATATGGACTACACGCGCCCAACGATTCGACGGTGGTGGGGCGGATCCTCGTGCACTTGGGAGCCTGGGTGCCCGAGCCCGCCGCGCGTGGCATTGACAGAGGTAAGCGGCATCTTTGTCCGGCAGCCTCCCGCGCGACGGAAAGCTCACACTGCCCCGCGGTGATGCCCGTAGGGCAAACGCGGGCCGTTCGCATTTGCGCTTGCCATTATCGAGAACGCACTCTAGGCTGCGCGTGAGCCTTCCGGGAGGCACTATGCGCGCATGGCAATCGGCAGTGTATGCAGCCGTCATCGTAATGGGGCTCGCGACCGCGGCGACGCCTGTACTGGGGCAGGCCCAGCAGAAGTTTCCGACCAAGCCCGTGCGCATCGTAGTGGGTTTCTCTCCCGGCAGCGCCACGGACATCACGGCGCGCCTGATAGCCCCGAAGCTGAGCGATATCTGGGGGCAGCCGGTCGTCATCGAAAATCGATCGGGCGCCGGCGGCCAGCTCGCCGCCGTCATGGTCGCCAAGGCCACACCCGATGGCTACACGCTGCTGGTGACATCGACCGCTTTCTTGATCAGCGCGTTGCTGCCTTCGAAACCCTTGTACGATCCGCTCAAGGATTTCACCGGGATCACCCAGATCGGCGTAGGCAACACCGCCCTGGTCGTCGCACCGTCGCTGGGCGTGAAGTCGGCCAAGGAGTTGATTGCGCTTGCGCACGAGCGGCCCGGCAAGCTCCTGTTCGGCACGTCCGGTGCGGGCAGCGGCACCCATATAACCACCGAGAGATTCAACATGGCCGCCGGCATCAAGGGTGTGCACGTGGCTTTCAAAGGGTTGCCTGAGGCCCTGATCGAGATCGCCGCGGGACGCCTGCAGTACGGCCTTATCAGCCTGGGGCCGTCGCTGCCCTTCATCCAGGAGAAGCGGTTGGTGGCCCTGGCGCAGCTGGCCGCGAAGCGTTCGCCGCTGCTGCCGGACGTGCCGGTGATAGCGGAGATCCTGCCCACGTTCGAGCGCGACGCGACGCACATGATCATCGCACCGGCCGGGACGCCGCGCGCCATCGTGAATCAGGTCAGCAAGGACGTCGCGCACGTGCTCGAGCTTCCCGATCTCAAAGCGCGCATGGACGCCATCGGCTTCGAACGGGCGCCCATGACGCCGGAGGAGCACAACCGGCAGTTGCGCCGCTTGCTCGACAATTTCTCCAAGGTGCTGGTGACGATCGGGCTGCGCGCGCAATAGCGGCGAGACGCACTGTCAGGCCGGCGTTTGCTCGGCGCGCCGTTTTTGCATGAGCGACAGCGTCGCGCCCGCGGCCAGGAGAAGGAACGGAATCGAGCCGTAGTTCGGGCTCTGGCAGCAGATGATGCGAGGCGAGACCTTCGACCTGCCGATCCCGGCGCGCTTCGAAGGTCACACCTTCGCCGTGCGGCAGACCATGATCAAATTGTTTTCCGACGCGCTTCAACTGCCAGGTGCCGGTGTTGGCTGCGCAGAGACGAGTCCGCCGCGCGCACAATTTCCGCCGGGCGGCCCCTAAGGCCTCAGCGCGCCGGACGTGCGCGAGAAGCTCATCGCGCAGAGGCTGGACGTGATCGGCAATATGCCTGCGGAATTCGGGGCCGTCATACGCGAGGATTCAGCGAGTGGCAGAGAGTGAATTAAAGCTACTCGCTGAGGGATTCCTGCGCGCCGTGCTCGAGTTCCTCGTGCGGAGACAGGCGCCCTCCGAGGCGCTGTGCACCCGGCTTCCGGGATGGCGCCATAGCGGCTTCTCGTGCACAACCAGGTGCGGGCGGGTGAGCAGGACGCCGCAGGAACAAAGAAGCTCGCCGGCTACATGGTGTGCGCGCCGGTTTCGCTTGAGAACCTGGGGGCAGAAAAGTTCGCTTTGGACGCGGAAACTGGCGGGATGCAATGGTGGCCTACGGAGCCGCGTAACCGCTGGGGGGCGCTTATAACGGCCGTCAGGCATTCGCGCGCATCGTTCCGGCGTGAATTGATGGAACCGTCTAATGCGTGCGCGGAGACTGCCTAATATCCACGTCGCTATTCATCCTCGCTGTCTCCGGTCGTGATGCGCAAAGCAGCCCGGACGATCCGCTTAACATCATCGCTTGCGGACTCAAAGCCGTGGATAAGTCGGGCGTGCTCCTCGGGCATGTGATGGATGCCAAAGACGATCCAGCACACGTCAACATGACACAGGTTTGCAATCGCTGCAAAGTCCGAAATGGTGGGTTCCCGTGTCTCGTGCTCGTAGCCTGAGAGCCGGAATTGGTGTCATTCGGCCAGCCGAGGGCCTCCATAAGTCGGAGTTGGCTGTAACCAGCCGCCTTGCGAGCCTTGGCGATCCTGGCACCGTAACCGCGCTTGCTTGGCATGCCCCCCCGGATCTCGTTGTGCCGAAGTATCCGTTTGGATTCACAGCCAGCGAATCCGCTTACTGCGATATTTTGCCGGACACCTTTTATCTGGATTTGGAGCAGCTGCGGATGGCTTGGGCGCAATCCTGGCGCTCTCTGAGTGCCCCCCAATGCCCAGTGGGGTCTTGGGTGGCGGAGAGATTAACCGCTAAGTGCTTGAATTCGTTGGTGGCGAGTCAGGGATTTGAACCCCGGACCAACGGATTATGATTCATAAAACCTCGCCGGGAGCGAAAATTATTCCGTGGGTCCAACCAATAAAAACATGGTCTTAAGTGATACCTGCTTGTACCGTGTAGGCTGTGGT
>JBKJKJ010000112.1:0-5205 GCA_046597455.1 Burkholderiales bacterium | reverse complement strand
GACCTTGGCATGCCCTGTGCTGCTTTGTAACCCACGTCGAAACCAGGTCGCCCCCGTTTCGATTCAAAACGTGCAGTGCTCAATCTGAATGCGCTGCAGCGTCTATTGTCTCATATGGTGCCCGCGGCACCGCATTTCAAGAACGAAACTGTTGGAGGCGACGTTGCGCCGCAAGGTTCCCGTTCATACGTGGTGCAGAATGTCCTGCGGGCAGTCGACGAGCGCATCCGCGCCCCACGTTTCGGGCTGGCCCCCGTTGAGATACCCGTATCTCACTGCGATCGTGCGCATACCTGCCGCGCGGCCCGCTTCGATGTCGCGGCGGTCGTCGCCGACATAGATGCACGCCTGGGGCTCGAGGTCGAGCATGCGGCACGCGGCGAGGAGGGGGTCGGGGTGAGGCTTCATCCTGGAGGTGGTGTCGCCGCCGACCACGCAGCCGCAGCGCGGAACGTTCAAAAGCTCGAGGAGGGGAATCGCGAAGCGTTCGGCCTTGTTGGTCACGATGCCCCATTTCAGCCCACGTGCGTGGAGGCCTGCGAGCAGCTCTTCCATTCCGGCGAAGAGTGTCGTCGCGCCGCAGAGATTCTTCTCATAGAGATCGAGAAATTCGGTGCGCATCGCCGGGTAGTCCGGATGTTCGGGCGTCATGTCGAAGCCGACACCGAGGAGTCCGCGGGCGCCCATCGAGGTCACCGGGCGGGTGGCTTCAGCCGGGATCGGCGCGCAGTTGCGCGTTGCGCGCATGATGTTGAGTGCGTGCGCGAGATCGGGCGCCGTATCGGCGAACGTGCCGTCGAGATCGAAAAGAACAGCTTTGATCATGGTAAGCGGGGAAGTCGTGGAATCAGGTGAGATCTTCATCGAGAAGCCAGCGGCAGGCACCTGAGTGCCTTACGGCTTCTGGCAGTGCAGAATGTAATTGACGTCTGTATTGCGGCCGAGCGCATAGACGCGGGAGAGGGGGTTGTAGGTCATGCCGGTCACGCCTTCGACCGAAAGGCCGGCTTTACGCGACATCGATGCGAGCTCCGAAGGCTTGATGAACTTGGCATAGTCATGCGTGCCGCGCGGCAGCAGCCTGAGGATGTATTCGGCCCCGATCACTGCGAATGCGTAGGACTTCGCGTTGCGGTTGATCGTGGCGAAGAACACCCAGCCCCCTGGCTTCACAAGCTCGCTGCAGGCGCGCACCGTTTCGGCAGGAGCCGGGACGTGTTCGAGCAGCTCCATGCAGGTCACGATGTCGTAGTGCTGCGGATGCGCGCGGGCGTGCTCTTCAGCGGAAATTTTTATGTAATCGACTTCGCGGCCCGATTCGAGCAGGTGCAATCGCGCCACTTTCAATGGCTTGTCGGCCAGATCGATCCCCGTGACTTTCCCGCCCCGGGCGGCCATCGCCTCACTTAGGATGCCTCCGCCGCAGCCGACATCGAGCACGCGTTTGCCGCTGAGCCCGGCGATGGCGTCGATGTGCTCGAGGCGCAACGGGTTGATTTCATGCAGCGGCTTGAATTCGCTCTCGGGATCCCACCAGCGGTGGGCGAGCTGGCTGAATTTTTCGAGCTCGAGCGGATCGACATTCGACATGCTTAAGTCCTGATCAGATCTTTCCAGTGTGCCGCCTTGAGCCGCAAGTTGTGCGCATCCAACCCGACGAGCACGCCGTCGTCGACCCGCAGATGGCCATCCACCCACAGATGTGTAACGTGCTCGCGACCCGCGGCGTAGACCAGATGCGAGGCGGGATCGTAGCACGGCGACACGTCGAGCCCGGCGAGATTGACCGCCGCGATGTCGGCGCGTTTTCCGGGCACGAGCGAGCCGATTTTCGCGTCGAGCCCCAGCGCTTTGGCGCCGGCCAGCGTGGCCAACTGCAGCGCCGCATGGGCGGGAAGAACCGTCGGGTCGCCGCTCGCGCCTTTCGCGAGCAACGCTGCCAGGCGCATCTCGCCCAGCAGGTCGAGGCGATTATTGCTAGCGGCGCTATCAGTGCCGACGGCGACATTCACGCCCTTGGCGAGCATGGTGGCGACCGGCGCGATGCCGCTGGCCAGCTTAAGGTTGGACGAGGGGCAATGCGCCACGCTGCAGCCGTGCTCGGCAAGGAGATCGATTTCATGCGGCTCCATGTGCACGGCGTGGACGGCTACGAGCCCAGGCCCCAGCAAACCGAGCCGCCGCAGTCGTTCGATCGGCCGCACCTTATGGGTGGCCAGGCTCTCACGCAATTCCGCCAGTGTCTCGTGCAGATGGATGTGCACGGGGACGTCGAGCTCGGCGGCGTAGGTCGCCACACGCTCCAGCGTGGCATCTGAAACGGTGTAGGGCGCATGCGGCGCCATGGAAAACGACAGGAGAGGCTCGTCGCGCAGGGCGTCGCGCATGGCCAGCCCCTTGGCGAGGTAATCGCCGGCGTCACTCGCATAGGGCGAAGGAAACTCGATCGCGATCATGCCGATGACGGCGCGCATACCGGCTTCGAGCGCGGCGTGTGCGGCGTCCTCGCCGAAGAAATACATATCGCTGAAGCACGACACGCCGCCGCGCAACATTTCGGCGCACGCGAGGAGGGTGCCGTCGCGGACAAATGCCGGCGAGACCACCCGCGCCTCCACGGGCCAGATGTGGTGGTTGAGCCAGTCCATCAGCAGCGTGTCGTCCGCCAGCCCGCGCATGAGCGCCATCGCGGCGTGGGTATGGGTGTTCACGAGCCCGGGGATCAGCACGTGGTCCGGCAGGGCCACGCGGCGTTGCGACGCAAACCCGGCCGCGATGTCCGCGGTCGGCGCAATCGCGACGATGGCCCCGTCGGTGACCGCAACGGAGTGATGATCGAGAACGACGCCGGGCGGCTCGATCGGAATGATCCAGCGGGCGTCGATGATGGTGTCGGCGGTTTTCATTGCCGTGTAGTCCATAAAAAAAGCCCTGCCGAAGCAGGGCTTTTCCAGAAGGCGCGGAGATCAGCCCGCGGGCTTCGCTTCCGGCTTGGTTTCCGGCTTGGCTTCCGGCTTCTTCGCCGGCGGCTTGGGCATCACACCAACCGCTTCCACGGTGACGCGACGATTCGGTGCCAGACACTCGATGAGCTGTGCACGCTTCATCTTGTTCGAGCAGAACTTGGTTACCGGGATCGGCTGTTTGAAGGCTTTACCTTCCCAGAAGATCAGCTTCGGATCGACGCCCTTGCTCGTGACGTAGTCTTTGACGACGACGGCGCGACGCTCAGACAGACGCTGGTTGTACTTCAGGGAGCCGATACGGTCGGTGTGGCCGGTTACGATCAGCGCACCGAGCGTGACGGGCTTGAGATCAGCCATGAACTTGTCGAGTTCTTCGACGTTGTCCTTCGTCATTTCGGCCTTGTCGAACGGCATGCCTTGAAGCTCGATCTTGCGCTCGACGTTCAGCATCTCCGGCTTGGCAGGCTTCGGCTTGGCTTCCGGCTTGGCTTCCGGCTTCGCCTCGGGCTTCGGCGCGGGAGCCGGCTTGGGCGCGGCTACGGGCGCGGGTTTCGGCACCAAGTCCGGATCACACTCGGCAACCGCAAGTGCGGGGGTCCACTGGCTCGTTCGGACGCAGACGCCTGCGCCGATAGCACGCACTACTCCCCCTTGTGTATCGGTCAGGTAGCCGTCCTTTCTCTCGCCTGTCGCTGCTGACCCCGTGGCGGGCAGAAGAGCCGCGCACGTGGCAACTGCTGCGAGGGTCATCCGAAATGCTGAACTCATGTTCTTGTTCCTCCTGATTTACACGAAAAAGTCAGGTCCCGCCAAGTGTCGGAACCTAAAAGAGAATCTCCCCAGGTTTCACTTGATATCACAAGGGTGATGTCAAAGCAAACATGCCGAAATCATAACATGGATTAGTGGAAAAAAGGATAGTGGGGTGTTGCTAAAACGCAACAACGCTTCGATTTTCAGTCCATTCGATAAGCGCTTGCCGCACATCCCTAAACCAAAGCCTCACGTTGCGTGAAGCCATGCGAACGGCATGCCTGCCAGACCCGCGACGGTGTCTCGATGCAAATCGCAAGACGCGACCGGCTGGATGAGGACGGCACAGCAACTCGCCATCGACCCCCTCAAACCCGTTGTCATCGATGCGAATCGCTCTTGGAGCCCCCCGTCCGTCACACCGCGGTTTACGTCTCGGGGCGCTCTACGCGGGCGCGAGGCGGCGATGCCCTCTCCAGGCTTTGCCGAGTGCGCAGAGGTAGGGGCTGCAACGTTGCGCATGGTAAAATTGACGGTTTTTAGCTTCCCAAAGACGGTTTTTGCCGTTGCCCCATGGACCCAGTCGCCAAAGAAACAATACCAGTACCAGTAAGCCTCGAAGCAGAGATGCGCCGCTCGTACCTTGATTACGCCATGAGCGTCATCGTAGGGCGTGCTTTGCCGGACGTGCGGGACGGTTTGAAGCCTGTGCATCGCCGCATCCTGTTTGCGATGCATGAAGCGAACAACGTATGGAATCGCCCATATGTTAAATGCGCCCGGGTGGTCGGTGAAGTCCTGGGTAAATACCATCCTCATGGCGATTCAGCGACTTATGAAGCCCTGGTCCGAATGGCCCAGAACTTTTCGATGCGTTATCCGCTCATCGACGGGCAGGGGAATTTCGGGTCGATCGACGGCGATTCGGCAGCAGCCTATCGGTACACCGAGTGCCGACTGGCCAGGATCACATCGGAAATGCTGGCCGACATCGACATGGAAACCGTCGATTTCGTTCCCAATTACGATGGCAAGGAGCGCGAGCCGGTCACGTTGCCGACCCGCGTGCCCAATCTGCTCATCAACGGCTCGTCCGGCATCGCCGTCGGAATGGCGACCAACATCCCGCCGCACAATCTGACGGAAGTCATCGATGCCTGTCAGGCGCTATTGCAGAACCCTCAGCTTTCGATCGACGAGCTGATCGAGATCATTCCGGCGCCCGATTTCCCGACGCGCGGCATCATCTACGGCATTTCGGGCGTCAGGGAAGGCTACCGCACGGGCCGCGGCCGCATCGTCATGCGCGCTCGCACGCATTTCGAGGAGGCCGAAAAAGGCGGGCGCATGTCGATCGTGATCGACGAGCTGCCCTACCAGGTCAACAAGGCCAACCTGCTGATGAAAATCGGTGAGCTGGTGCGCGAGAAGCGGCTGGAAGGCATCTCCGACATCCGTGACGAGTCCGACAAGTCCGGCATGCGGG
>JBKJKJ010000016.1:0-4690 GCA_046597455.1 Burkholderiales bacterium | reverse complement strand
TTGAGCGCCGGGCGCTTGTCGGCTGCGCCCTCGACGCCGGCGAGCACGAAGTCGATCTTGGTCGTATCCAGATCGACGCGGACGACCTTGACCCGCACGCGGTCGCCCAGACGGTAGCGCTGCTTGGTGCGCTCGCCCATCAACTCGTGCTTGGCCGGATCGAAGTGGTAGTAGTCCTTGCCCAGCTCGGAAATGTGCAGCAGACCTTCGACATACAGCTCGTCGAGCGCGATGAACGCGCCGAAAGCCGCGACGCCGCTGATCGTGCCCATGTAGGTCTCGCCCACCTTGTCCTGCATGTAGTAGCACTTGAGCCAGTTGGTGACGTCCCGTGTGGCTTCATCGGCGCGCCGCTCCGTCTTCGAGCAATGCCCGCCCAGAACGTCCCAGTCGCCGGGCTCGTAGCGCTTGCGCTTCAATACCGCCTTGATTCCGCGATGTATCAGCAGGTCGGGATAGCGACGTATTGGAGAGGTGAAATGCGTATACGACTCGTACGCCAGACCGAAATGGCCTGCGTTCTTGGGGGTGTACACCGCCTGCTGCAGAGAGCGCAGCATCACCGTTTGCAGCAGTTGTGCGTCCGGGCGATCTTTAACGCGCGACAGGAGCTTTGCGTAATCCTTGGCCGTCGGTGTCTCCCCGCCCGACAGGGTAAGCCCGAAGCCTTTGAGAAACTCGCGCAGGGCCGCAAGCTTCTCCGAAGTCGGCCCTTCGTGCACCCGATAGAGCATGGGCTGCTTTTTCTTGAGCAGAAAATCCGACGTGCAGACGTTCGCGGCAAGCATGCACTCTTCGATCAGGCGGTGGGCATCGTTGCGCCGGACCGGAACGATCTGTTCGATCTTGCCTTTCTGATCGAACAGAATCTGTGTCTCTATTGTCTCGAAATCGATCGCCCCGCGCTCCTGGCGCGCCTCGACGAGCAGCTTGAAAACCTGATTGAGGTTTTGCAGGTAAGGCACGAGCTCGGGCGTGCGTTGGGCGGCCTCGCCCTGCGGATCTTCCAGAATCTGCGCAACGGTCGTATACGTGAAACGTGCATGGGAGAGGATGACTGCGGGGTAGAACTTGTAGTCCTTCATCTGCCCGTCGGCAGCGATCTGCATGTCGCAAACCATGGCTAGACGTTCGACGTGCGGCACCAGCGAGCACAAATCGTTCGACAGGCGCTCAGGCAGCATCGGTATCACGCGCCGCGGGAAATACACCGAGTTGCCGCGCGCCTGCGCCTCGCGATCGAGCACGTCATCGTGCGTCACGTAATGGCTCACGTCGGCAATCGCGACGACGAGGCGAAAACCGCCTTTGCCACGCCCGAAGCGTTTCTTGGGCAGGGGTTCGCAATAGACCGCGTCGTCGAAGTCCCTCGCCGTCTCACCATCTATGGTCACGAGCGGCAGATCACGCAGATCGACGCGTCCTTCGCGGTCTGCTGCGGTGACCCCCGCGGGAAAGAGCTCGCAGTGCCGCTCGACCTCGCGCGAAAACGCGTGAGGCAGCTCGTGCTTGCGCAGGGCGATCTCGATCTCCATGCCGGGATCGGCATAGTTGCCGAGGACTTCGACGACGCGCGCCACCGGCTGCACGTGCTTCGAGGGCTGCACCATGATTTCCACGGTAACCACCTGCCCCGCTTTGGCACCCAGGCTCTGGTCGGCCGGAATGAGGAAATCGCGATTGATGCGCTTGTTTTCAGGCACGACGAGGAGCACGCCGTGCTCGCTGCGCAGGCGGCCCACGACCTTGCGCTGGGCACGCTCGAGCACCTCCACGATCTTGCCTTCCTGCCGCCCGCGCCGATCGGTCCCGCCCACGCGTGCCATCACGCGGTCCCCGTGTAGCACTTTCTGCATTTCGTTGAAACTGAGAAAAAGGTCCGGCCCCTCTTCCTCGCGAATCAGGAAGCCGTATCCTTCTGCATGGCCTTGCACGACGCCTCGCACCAGGTCGAGCTTGGACACCACGCACAGGTCGCCCCGGCGATTGCCCATGAGCTCGCCGTCACGCTCCATCGCGGCGAGCCGCCGCTGGAAAGACGTGCGCTCGTCGGATTTGATCTCCAGCAAATCGGCGAGCTCCTCCTCCGGCATCGGGACACCCTGCTCATGCAGTACGTCGAGTATGTACTCGCGGCTGGGGAGCGGCTCCTCATAACGTTCGAGCTCTCGCGCATAATGCGGATCCTTCGCGCGCTTTCCGGTTTTGACGGGCGAGCGCCTGACGCGGCGGGCAGGTCCTGCTCTTCTTGGTTGGCTCTTCATTTGTATCCGTGGACGCGTTCGGTTAAAATTCGCCGTCACGCCGAGGTGGCGGAATTGGTAGACGCACTAGCTTCAGGTGCTAGCGATGGCAACATCGTGGGGGTTCGAGTCCCTTCCTCGGCACCATTCTGCAGTACAAGTGTTGAGTTGTTCGTATGGTCGTTTGCTCGCTGGTGCCTCATGGCACGACTCGGCACGGCTCCCCGGCAACTCAACACTCATCCCTGAACACTACGCACGCCCCTGATCGAAGGGGTGGCGCCGCACGATCGTCTGATCACGGTCTGCCCCCGTAGAAATGAGGTCGATCGGCACGCCGCATATCGCCTCCATCCGGTTGAGGTACGCCTGCGCAGCCTGCGGCAACGCTTCGAAGCGCGTGACGCCGACAGTGCTCTCGCTCCATCCCGGCACGGATTCGTACACGGGCTCGCACTCCTCCAGCATTTCCGCGCCGAAAGGCAGGATGTCGCTGTGCACGCCCTGGCAGCGGTAACCGATGCCGAGCCGAACCTCTTCCATCCCGTCGAGCACGTCGAGCTTGGTCACGCACAGTCCGGATACGCCGTTGATCTGGATCGAGCGCTTGAGCGCTGCGGCATCGAACCACCCGCACCGCCGCGGCCTGCCCGTCGTCGAGCCGAACTCATTACCGCGACTGGCGAGCTGCCGGCCTACGTCGTCCTCCAGCTCGGTGGGGAAAGGCCCGGATCCGACACGCGTCGTATAGGCTTTCGTAATGCCCAGGACGTAATGCAGTCCGCCGGGACCCACGCCCGCGCCGGCCGCGGCCGCACCGGCCACGCAGTTGCTGGACGTCACATAAGGATAGGTACCGTGATCGACGTCGAGCAGCGTGCCCTGAGCGCCTTCGAACAACAGGTTGTTGCCGGCCTGCTGCGCCTCGTACAACAGCCGCGGCACGTCGGCGGCCATCGGCGCGATGCGCTCGGCGAAAGCCAGCGTCTCGTCGAGGGTCTGCTGAAAGTCGACGGTCGCGGCCTTATAGTAGTTCTTCAGCATGAAGTTGTGATAATCGAGGACCTCGCCCAGCTTGGCGGCGAAGCGCTCGCGGTGGAAAAGATCCTGCAAGCGGATCGCACGGCGGGCGACTTTGTCTTCGTAGGCCGGCCCTATTCCCCGGCCTGTGGTGCCGATCTTGGCCGCCCCCTTGGCCGCTTCCCGCGCGCGATCGACCGCGACATGATGAGGCAGAATGAGGGGGCATGCTTCGCTGATCTTGAGTCGCGAAGTCACGTCGACGCCCGCCGCCTCGAGGGTCTCGACTTCTTCGATCAACGCATGCGGCGAGAGCACGACACCGTTGCCGATGTAGCAGGCGACCTTCTCGCGCAGGATGCCCGAGGGAATCAGGTGCAAGACCGTCTTGCGCCCGGAAATGACGAGCGTGTGTCCGGCGTTGTGACCGCCCTGGAACCGGACCACGCCCTGCGCGCGATCGGTGAGCCAGTCGACGATTTTTCCTTTGCCTTCGTCACCCCACTGGGTGCCGACGACGACTACGTTCTTAGCCATAAGACCTCAGAGTTTCTCAAGCAGCCACTTACTGTCGCGACGCACCAGCCTGCGATCACAGCCCGACTCCCCACGTGTATCCGCGTGACCGGGCAGTTCCACGATGACCGGCGTGCCGCGCGCGCGTAGCGCGCTGATCCGCCGCTGCAATGCCGCATCGGCCGGTGCGTACGGTGCGAGCACGCACGAGCGCGCGCTGGCGTGTGGCGCGAGCACCGCGATCTCGCGCAAGTCGATACTGAAGCCGGTCGCAGGCCGCGCGCGCCCAAACGCCTTCCCGACTTCGTCGTAACGACCGCCGAGGCCTATCGCAGACGACTGTCCCTGCACGTAGGCCGCAAACACGACCCCGCTGTGATAGGCGTAGCCGCGCAGCTCGGCCAGGTCGAAACACCGGATGCGGGCGACATCGCGCAACCGATGCGAAAGGGCTTTGAGATCCTGGAGCGCCCGGTCCATCTCGGGGAACGACGGCAGGATGCGAGTCGCATCATCCAGAACTTCCGGTCCGCCATACAGCGCGGTCAATGATGCAAAAGCCTCCCGTATCGCGCGCGGCACCTTGCGGCTCAATTCGCGTACCGCCGGCACATCCTTGATCTGCATCGCGCGGAAAAGCTCGGACTCGGTCTCGGGGGCAAGGCGCGCTCTGCGCACCAGACTCCGGAAAATTCCGACGTGACCGATGTCCAGATAGACGTCCTCGAGACCCGCGGCCTCGAGCGCGCGCATCATGAGCTGCTGGATCTCGACGTCGCTTTCGATCCCGGCGTGGCCGTAGATTTCCGCGCCGATCTGCAGCGGCTCGCGCGTGCGATTCATGCCATTAGGCAGTGTGTGCAGCACGCTTCCGGCATAGCACAGCCGGGTCACGCCCGAGCGATTGAGCA
>JBKJKJ010000567.1:0-10596 GCA_046597455.1 Burkholderiales bacterium | reverse complement strand
ATCGATCGGCCAGCAGGGCTCCACGTGCAAAGTCTATCGCCTGACCGCCCGCGGTTACGGCAGAAATCCGAACACCCAGGTCACGCTTCAGGAACTCTACTTCAAAGACACGCTGTAGCGTCTTTCTCCCGACGCATCGGAGCCCTACATGAAACCCACCACCAGACGCAGACTGAACAGCGCCATCGCCGCCGCCGCTCTGTTCTGTATGACCACGCAGTCGACGTTCGCCGCATTGCTCAATCTGGCGCAAGCGCCGCTGTTCATCGGGGCCAATGTGCCGCCCAAGGTGATGCTGACGATCTCCAAGGATCAGCAGCTCTACAAGAAGGCGTACAACGATTACAGCGATCTGGACGGCGATACGAAAATAGAGACCACTTACAAGCACTCCATTTCCTATTACGGCTATTTCGATCCGACCAAATGCTATCTCTACAGCACGAGCAACGGCCGCTTCGAGCCCCAGTCCATCACGGTCGATACCAAAGGCGATGCCATTCCCGCGCTGTGCACCAACCAGTGGAGCGGCAACTTCCTGAACTGGATATCCATGACCCGCATGGACGCGGTGCGCAAGCTGCTGTACGGCGGCTTCCGGTCAACTGACAGCGCGACCGACACGGTGCTCGAGCGCGCCTTCGTCCCAACCGACGCTCACGCGTGGGCGAAATACTACAACCCGGATCCGGCCGACACCAATCAGCCTGACATCAACAAACTCACACCATTCAATCCACCGATCACGCCGCCCACGACCGCACGAATCACGACGGCTTTCACGATTCCCTTGATCGGCGGCGATTTCCCCATCGTATTTGCGACCCTCCCGACAGGCTTCACCGTGGGCGACCAGCTGCGTATGACCACAGCGACAGGGTCCGTGACAGGCCCGGTGATGTCGATCAGCGGAAATATCGTCACGCTCAGGCTGAATCCGGCAGGTATTACGGGGGGCGGCACGATTGCCACCGCATGGAACGTGACGAATCTGAGTGCTGCCGGAATCTCTTTCTGCAACATGACCAAGGCGACCGGCGCATCCCAGAGCACCACCGCGCCGCCGCTCATTCGCGTTGCGAATGGAAACTTCGGGCTGTGGAATGCCAACGAACGCTGGCAATGCCAGTGGTTCGAAGAGCAGAACAACCTGCAATCGGGTTTCGGCGGCGTGCGCAGCAACGGCAATCAGAGCGCCCTTTCCGAGATTGCAGCGAGCGCGGAAAATCCGTCGCAGACGTCGCACGGACTGGGAACCGGAAGCGCGAAAGGCGAATACATCGCCCGGGTGCAGGCGTGCGTGTCTGTCGCGCTGACAGGAAAGGAGAAATGCCAGCAGTATCCGAGCGGGAACTACAAGCCTATTGGCCTGCTGCAGGTCTACGGCGACGACCAGCGCATCCACTTCGGCCTCATGACCGGGAGTTACACCAAAAACATCTCGGGTGGCGTGCTGCGCAAGAACGCGGGCTCGTTCGCGGACGAAGTCCTGGTGAGCACCAACGGCAGGTTCAATACGGCCGTGAACGGCATCGTCAAGACACTCAATTCAATGCGTATCTACGGCTACAACTACGGTGACGGAACCTATCTCGGGAGCAGCGGCGACAACTGCACCTTCCAGCTGACCGACATTACCGAGGGCAGTTGCACGAGCTGGGGCAATCCCATGTCCGAAATCTATTTCGAGGCCTTGCGTTATTTCGCCGGCAAGACCGCCACGCCGGCCTATCAGTACACGACATCGGGTTCGAAGGATGCCGCACTTTCGCTCCCCGGACCTGCCGTGTGGACCGACCCGATCAGCCCGGCGACCTACTGTGCACCGCTGAACATACTGATGTTCAACGCGAGTGTCTCCACGAACGACGACGACCTGCGAACGACTTCAGCCGCGGCAATCAACTCCACCCGGACCGTGGGCAATCTGACGACGACGCTCGGCGATGCAGAAGGGATCACCAACGGGAAATACTTCGCCGGCAAAATACTCGGCGTGACCGGTGTGGCCGATCCCGGATTCGAGCTCTGTACCTCGAAGACGATTACGGCGCTAAGCGACGTTTCGGGGATCTGCCCGGAAGGTCCCACGCTTTCGGGCTCGTATCTGATGGCCGGGCTCGCCCATCACGCCCGCACCAACCGCATCCGCACAGACCTGAATACAGTCGTTCCGATCGCAAACACGACGGCGCTCAAAGTAACAACCTACGGTATACAACTCGCCACGAACACGCCGAAGCTGGAGATTCCGATCCCTGGCAAGAAAGGTGAAAACATCGTCATTCAGCCGATTTATCGGCTGGACCTGGGCACAAGCTTCGGCGGCGGCGCGCTCGTCGACCTGAAGTACGTTCGGACCGCGACCGACATGTCGAGCGGAAAGGTCTACATCAACTGGGAAGATTCCGAGCAGGGCGGCGATTACGACCAGGACATGTGGGGAACGCTCGAGTGGCGCTTCGTAGGCAATACCATCGAAATCACGACCAATGCCGTGTCCGCCTCGACCGCCAATCCCCAGGGCTTCGGCTACACGATCAGCGGGACGGATCGGGATGGCGCTCATTTCCACTCCGGGATTCTTGGATTCAACTTCGTGGATCCGACCGGTGCCATGGGATGCGCCAACTGCCAGGTCTCCAGTTCGGCCACCGGACAACGCGGACCGCAGGCGGTCAGCTATACATTGGCACCAACCACCACGGCATCGCTGAAAGATCCGATGTGGTACATGGCGAAGTACGGCGGATTCATCGACAGCAATGGGGACAATCTGCCGAACCTCCCGAACGAATGGGACCAGCTCAACAATCTGACGGCCGCGACGGGTGCTGACGGCGACCCGGACAATTATTTCCTGGTGACCAATCCGCTCGGCCTCGAGAAGGCGCTCAGCCGTGCGCTGGACAGCATTCTCGACCTGACCTCCGCATCCTCGGTGGCCGCGAACTCGACCTCTCTGAAAACCGGAAGCGCGATCTATGCCGCGCGATTTGACGCCAAGGACTGGAGCGGCCGGTTCGCCGCGCGTCTCCTTCTCGATGATGGAACGGTCAAAACCAGCGCAGAGTGGGACGCCGATACGAAGTTGCCGAGCGCGAACTCGCGCCAGATCCTCACTTACAACGATGACCCCAATCCGGCCGTCGCCACGTCGCGCAAAGGCGTGGCGTTCCGCTGGACCGACATCAGCGCGGCCCAGAAAGCGGCACTCAATACCATCCCGGAGACGCCAACTCTGCTGGATACCCGGGGTCAGGACCGTCTCGACTACCTGCGCGGGGATGCGTCGAAGGAAGGCGCGACGACGAGCTCTTTCCGGCGGCGACCCGTAACCAAGCTGGGCGACATCACGAATTCCAGCCCTGCGTACGTTCCGGGCGTGCCCAACGATGCGATCCGGGATTCCTCGTACAAAGCTTTCCGCGACAAATTTGTTAAAACGCCTCGTCAGCCGATGGTGTACGTCGGCGCCAACGACGGCATGCTGCACGGATTCGATGCGACCGCTGACGCCACGGGTGGCGTGGAGAAAATCGCGTACGTGCCTAGCAAGATTTATAAGAACCTGAGCCAGCTCACGAGCCAGACCTATCGTCATCGTTACTATGTTGACGGGACCCCCACTGCGGCCGACGCACAGGTTGCGGGTCAATGGACGACGGTGCTGGTCGGCGCGCTCGGCGGCGGTGGCCAGAGCCTTTACGCCCTGGACGTCACGGACCCGGCTTCGTTCGGCGAGAAAAATACGAAGACCGTCATGTGGGAATTCAGCGACACCGACGATGTGATCTCGACCGATCCGGCGAACCCGGGCGGCCTGGGCTACGTGTTCGGCCAGCCCGTGATCCGCAAGATGTCGAACGGTAAGTGGGCTGCGATCGTGTCCGGCGGGTATAACAATTTCGAGGTCGATGGCGCGCTCCCCAGTGCGCCTGCAACGAAATCGAGCGCTTACCTCTACATCATTTTCCTCGACGGCCCTTCGGGCGGAACCAACGGTCGCACGTGGGTACACGGCACCGATTACATCCGGCTCGATACGAATGTAGGCACCTCGACGACTCCGAACGGGCTCGCGCAGCCGTTTGCCGCCGATGTCAACTCCGACGGGTTTGTTGACTACCTCTATGCCGGCGACCTCCGGGGTAATTTCTGGAAATTCGACGTGAGCGGCTCGTCGAGCGGCCAGCCCCCCGGCCCGGGCAGGGATCCCAAGCTGTGGCTCGATATGACCAAGAACCGGGTCAAGCTTTTTGCCGGAACCCAGCCCATCACGTCCGCCGCCGAAGGCATCGTGCACCCGACAGGCCAGGGATTCATTATCATGTTCGGAACCGGAAAGTATCTCGAGCCCACTGATGCAGTCCCGGCGTACCAGACGCAGAGTTTTTACGGTATCTGGGACAAGAACGACAGTCCCACCGACATTTCGAAGCAGACGAAGGTCACCTCCGGCTCATCGTTCTTCCAGCAAGTCATCACAACCGATGGCACGTATCGCACGCTCGGTCCTGCACCGACCGAAACCGGCACGGCGCCGGACTGGAAGAAGGACCTCGGGTGGTCTTTCGACTTCCCGAACTCGGCTACGACCGGTGAGCGCGTCGTCTTCGACCCCGTGCTCGTGGCGGGCCGGCTGGTATTCACCACCCTGCTGCCTTCGGGGGGGGCTTGTGAATTCGGGGGCACGAGCTTCCTGATGGTGGTCAACCCGGTGACCGGCGGACGCTTCGAATCCGCAGTGCTCGACGTCAACGGCGATGGAAAAATAACGAGCGCGGACACGCTGAAATCCGGCCTCTACGCGAGCGGCGTGCAGTCGGCCGTCGGCATCACGCCCACACCGACCATCATCGGTGGACGCAATCTCGAAGCATCGGGCAGTGCGACGGTTGCCGCGGACGGCAGCGCGCGGGTGCGCAATCGATCGTCGCGTCGAGGCAACATGATCTTCGGCGGCTCGAGTCAACAAGGCCAGACGGTAACCTTGCCCATCGGTCTCGACAAATCGTACGGCCGCGTGTCGTGGCACGAAGTGCTGAAGTAACCGGAACGAAAAATGAACGCAAAAACGCTGCGCGGATTCACACTGCTCGAGTTGATGATCGTCGTCGTGGTCATCGGCATCCTGGCGGCCATCGCCTACCCGATGTACACGGAGCAGATACGCAAAGCAGGCCGTGCAGAAGGCAAAAGCGCATTGCTCAAGGCAGCGCAGTTGCAGGAGCGAAACTACACCGTGTCCATACCCCCGGCCTATACGGACCTGGTGGGTAACTTGTACGGCGGCGCACTCGCGGGTAAGAAGTCGATCAGCTCCGCCGAAGATCCAACCGTGCCGGGGAAGTACCTGATCACGGCCGTTACTTCGACAGTGGGCGGCGCTGCCGACCAGGCCTATATCCTCACCGCGACGCCCACCGCGCCATTCACCGACCCGATATGCGGCAACCTCACGTTGACCAACACCGGCGTGCGAGGCTACTCGATCGTCGCGACCCCTCGCGAGCAATGCTGGTGATGCGTTCCGCTGCCTGATGCCGGGGCCATGCCTGAACCGGCCATCGCTCACCCCCGGCGAGATGCCCTGCATCGAGCCGTCACGCGCCTGCTGATTTTCATCGGGGTTTCGTTCGCGCTGCACGCCGCAACGCTGGCCGGGTATATGCCTGGAAATCCGACCGCGTCGCGCCGTGCCGACGCGACCGAATCGCACGTGTTGCACGCTACGCTCGCGCCCGTCTCCGCGCAGTACAGCCCCGGTGGCGACCCACCCGGCCCTGGGGACGACGCGCGACAGACGCAACGAGTGGAGCCAACAACAGCCACCGCCGCAGCTCACACCGACAGCGGCATCGCGCGTCTTCCGCTGCCGCACACCTGGCACGAAGCCGCGGACCTCGACGTGCGCGCGGAGCCCCTCTCGAACGTTCAGATCGAGTATCCGGAAGCGCTCGATGGCTCGGGCATCATCGGCCGGGTACGGGTGCTGCTGTTTATCGACGAGCGCGGCGTGGTGCGCAAGGCGCAGATCGCTGCGTCGGAGCCTAAGCGCACGTTCGATGAAGCGGCCATCAAAGGATGGCAGGATGTCCGCTTCTCACCTGCCATGAAAAACGGCGTCGCGGTGAAAAGCCGCAAGCTCCTCGAGCTCGACTTCGTGCCTTAGGTAAGCCCCTCAAACTCGACTTCGTGCCTTAGGCGAGCGCCTCAAGCTCGACTTCGTGCCTTGGCAAGCGCCTCAAGCCCGGCTTCGTACCTCAGGCGCGAACGCTTTCCCTGCCCCGTTCAGGCCCTGCTGGCGAGCGTTTTCGGCAGCGGAAAGGTCACACGCTCGGTCGCGCCTTCCAGCTCTCGCACACCCGTCGCCCCGAGCGTCATCAGCTTGTCCACGACCTGCTTCACCAGCACTTCGGGCGCGGACGCGCCCGCGGTCACCCCGACGGTCGCCTTGCCTGCGACCCATTCGGGATCAAGCTGCGTAGCGTTGTCGACCATGTAGGCCGGGATACCCTGGTTCGCCGCGACTTCGCGCAGTCGGTTGGAATTCGAGCTGTTCGGCGAGCCGACGACCAGAACCACATCGCACTCGCGGGCGAGCGCTTTCACCGCGTCCTGCCTGTTCTGTGTCGCATAGCAGATGTCGTCACGCTTGGGGCCGATGATGTCGGGGAAGCGCGCCCTGAGTGCGTCTATGGTGCGCCCCGCGTCGTCCATCGACAGCGTCGTCTGCGTCACGAAAGCCAGATTACCGGCGTCGCGAACCTCCAGGCCCGCAACGTCTTCAGGTGATTCCACGAGATACATGCCGCCATCGGTCTGTCCCATGGTCCCCTCGACTTCCGGATGACCGAGGTGCCCAATCATGACGATCTCCCGCCCGTGCGTGCGTCCTTTCGCGACTTCGACGTGCACTTTGGTGACGAGCGGACAGGTCGCGTCGAACACGCGGAATCCGCGGGAAGCGGCGTCGCGGCGTACGGCCTGCGAGACGCCGTGAGCGCTGAAAATCACGGTACTTCCCGCTGGCACTTCATCGAGCTCCTCGACGAAGATCGCGCCTTTCGCCTTCAGGTCCTCGACGACGAATTTGTTGTGCACCACCTCGTGGCGCACGTAAATCGGCGCACCGTGTATCGCAAGCGCGCGCTCGACGATCTCGATCGCGCGGTCGACGCCGGCACAGAAACCACGGGGTTTGGCGAGGACGATTTGCATGGGGAATGAAGCCCGGTCGTGAGTGAGAAATTATACCCGCCGAGTCGTGCCGGGGGTCGGATCGGGCCCTCCGGGCGCCTCTTTGGGTTTCTTGAACGCATCCCAGATGAGCAGGGCGGCGCCGCAGCTGATCGCAGCATCTGCGACGTTGAATGCAGGCCAGTGATGACCGAAAGCATGAAAATCGAGGAAGTCGACGACGGCGCCGATCAGCACACGGTCGATCACATTGCCGATCGCGCCGCCCAGTATGAGACTCAACGCCAGGCAGAACAGGGTCTCGGTCGGGTGTTTGCGCAGGAGCCAGGCAATCCAGATGGACGCGACGATCGCGATCGCAATGAAGAGCTCCCGCTGCCAACCCGCGGCATCGGAAAGCAGGCTGAAAGCCGCGCCGCTGTTGTACACCAGCACGAGATTGAAAAAAGATGTGATTTCCTTCATCTCGTGCAGCGCGAACGTGTGCGTGACTGCGTACTTGGTGATCTGGTCGAGGACCAGCACCACGGCTGAGATTCCGAGCCATTTAAGCATGCGTGCGTGGCTCCCCGTCACCGTACAGATTCGATACGCAGCGTCCGCAGATATCGGGATGCCCGGAATCGGCGCCCACATCCGCCCGATAGTGCCAGCACCGCTCGCACTTCGCGTGCGGGCTCGGTGTCACACTCAACTTTACACCGGGCAATACAGTGTCCACCGCGTCATCAACGGCATTGTGCGAGACTCGCGCCTGCGAGGTGATGAAGACGAAGCGTAAATCGTCGTCGAACGAACGCAGGAAATCCGCCGCTTCGCCATCGGCATGCAAATCCACTTCCCCTGCGAGCGACGAGCCGATCTTGCCGGCAATACGCAAGGCTTCGAGTTGTTTCAGCACATCGGAGCGCAGCGTACGCAACCGCTCCCAACGCTGCCGCAAGTTCTCGGCGTCAGCCGGCAACGGGTGCTCGTACCACGTCTGCTCGAATACGCTCACCTGGCCACCTTCGAGGACGGCCCACACTTCCTCCGCGGTGAACGAGAGTATCGGTGCGAGCAGCCGCGTGAGACTGTGCGTGATGTGATAAAGCGCGTTCTGGGCCGAGCGCCGCGACCGCGAGCCGGCGGGCGCCGTGTACAGCCGGTCTTTCAGTATGTCGAGGTAAAACCCGCCGAGGTCCTCCGAGCAGAACGTCTGGAGTCGTTGCGCGACCAGATGGAACTCGTAGGCGCCGTAATGGCCGGGCGCGTCGGGCTCGCGAACGCCGTTGGCCGAAGGCGTGAGCGCGCGCTGCAGGTCGTGCGTCATCACCCACGCATAGCGGTCGATCTCGAGCCATTCGTCGATCGGCAACGCATCGCGCACTGAATCGAAATCTGCCACGTTCGCGAGCAGGAATCGCAGCGTGTTGCGAATCCGGCGATAGGACTCGACGACGCGCTTCAGTATCTCTTTCGAGATCGAAAGCTCCCCCGAATAATCGGTGGCCGCCACCCACAGGCGCAGGATGTCGGCGCCGAGCTCGTCCATGACTTGCTGGGGGGCGACCACATTGCCCTTGGACTTGCTCATCTTGCGGCCCGAACCGTCGACGACGAAACCATGCGTAAGCAGCGCGCGATAAGGCGCGATGCCGTCGGTCATGCACGACACGAGCAGAGACGAGTGGAACCAGCCCCGGTGCTGGTCCGAGCCCTCCAGGTAGAGATCCGCCGGATAGGCGCTCTCGTCTCGGTGCGATCCGCGCAGCACCGTGTAATGCGTCGAGCCCGAGTCGAACCACACGTCGAGCGTGTCCTTGATCTTCTCGTAATAAGCGGCATCCGCGCCGAGCAGCTCCTCTGCGCTGATCGATTGCCACGCTTCGATTCCGCCCGTCTCCACCCGCCTGGCAACGTCCTCGAGCACCTCGAGCGCACGAGGATGCAATTCGCCGGTCTCCTTGCGCACGAAGAAAGGCATCGGCACGCCCCATTGCCGCTGCCTCGAAAGCGTCCAGTCGGGGCGGTTGGCTATCATTCCGTGCAGGCGCGCTTTGCCCCACGCAGGATAGAACTGCGTGGTCTCGACAGCTCGCAGCGCAGTCGCGCGCAGCGGCTCGGACGGTTTCACGCCGTTATAGCCCGGCGTGTCGTCCATGCGCGCGAACCATTGCGTCGTCGCACGCAGGATGATCGGCGTCTTGTGCCGCCAGCAGTGCATGTAGCTGTGGACGTAATCCGCTTTGGCCAGCAGCACGCCTTTTTCGGCCATGTGCTCGACGATTTTCGGGTTGGCTTTCCAGATGTGCATGCCGCCGAACACGGGCAGGCCGCTGGCGTACTTGCCCTCCCCCATGACCGGTGTGAGGATGTCGTCGTCCTTCATGCCATAGCCCCGGCACGACTCGAAGTCTTCGACGCCGTAAGCAGGCGCGCTGTGGACGATTCCCGTGCCGGTGTCGAGCGTCACGTAATCACCGAGATAGACCGGCGAGCGGCGCTCATAGAAAGGATGCTGGAACTCGATGCGCTCGAGCGCGCTGCCTTTTGCCAAACCCAGCACGCGCCATTCGCGAATGCCGTAACGCCGGGTCAATTCGAGCAGGCGGCCATCGGCGTAACCCGGGCTCAGTGCCGCAGGCTCGAGCTCGCCTCGCTGGACAGCCGGCTGCATCAGGATTTCGTTTGCGACGATGAGCAGCCGGTCTTCCGTTTCGACCAGCGCGTAGTCGAAATCCGGATGAACGTTGAGCGCCTGGTTCGCCGGAAGCGTCCACGGGGTCGTGGTCCATATCACCGCATAACCGGGTTTGTCGGGCAATCGCGGCAGCGCAAACGCGGCCGCGAGCCGGTCCGGCTGCGCGAACGGAAAGCCGACGTCGACCGCCACATCCTTGCGGTCCTCATATTCGACTTCGGCCTCGGCGAGCGCCGAGCCGCAGTCGAAACACCAGTTCACCGGTTTCAGGCCGCGATAGACATAACCCTTCTTCAGGAGGATGCCGAGCGCGCGGATCTCGTCGGCTTCGTTCCCATACGCCATCGTGAGATAGGGGCGGTCCCAGTCACCGAGCACGCCGAGGCGCTGGAAATCGCGCTTCTGACGCTCGACCTGCTCGGCGGCATAAGCCCGACAAAGCCGCTGCGTTTCCGCAGGCGGAAGATTCTTGCCGTGCTGCTTTTCGATCTGCACTTCGATCGGCATGCCGTGACAGTCCCATCCCGGAACATACGGCGCGTCAAATCCCGACATCGATTTCGATTTGACGATGATGTCCTTGAGTATCTTGTTGACCGCATGCCCGATGTGGATGTCGCCATTTGCGTACGGCGGCCGCGGACGTCCGCGTTTCGTGCTCCACGACGGGCCGCCGTACGCAAATGGCGACATCCACATCGGGCATGCGG
>JBKJKJ010000540.1:0-2716 GCA_046597455.1 Burkholderiales bacterium | reverse complement strand
TTTCTCGGCCCGCTCCTCGCGATCGCGCTGATGCTGGTGCTGGCCGGAGACTTCAGGGCGGTTTTCTGGGTCGCGGTCATACCCGGCGCGCTCTCGGTGGTGCTGCTGATGGTCGGCATCCGCGAAAGCGAGCGCGCCGCCGGTGCGCCGCCGCCCGGCAATCCGCTGCGCCTGCACGTGCTCAAAGCGTTCGCGCCCGCATACTGGTGGATCGTTGCCGCAGGTGGGGTCTTCACGCTCGCGCGTTTCAGCGAAGCTTTTCTGCTGCTGCGCGCGCAGGGACAGGGACTTCCCGACACGTATGCGCCGGCGGTCCTGGTGTTGATGAATGTCGTGTTCGCGATCACTGCCTATCCGATGGGGCGCCTCGCCGATCGCGTCAATCCCGTCACGTTGCTCGGCGCCGGCCTGGCCATCCTGGTTGCGGCCGATATCGTGCTGGCGCGCTCGGGTAGCCTTTCGGCAACCGCATTCGGAGTGGCGCTTTGGGGACTGCACATGGGCATGACGCAGGGCGTGCTGGCCGCGATGGTGGCGGCCAACTCGCCGGCCGCGCTGCGCGGCACGGCATTCGGTTTCTTCAACCTGGTCAGCGGCATTGCATTGCTGGTCGCGAGCGTGCTCGCAGGCCTGCTGTGGGATCGCTTCGGTGCGCCGGCGACCTTCTACGCAGGCGCGGGCTTCGCCGTCGCCGCTTTCCTCATTTTCGCGGTGGGACGATTCGACATAGGTGAGCGCGATGCCTGAGCGCTTTCGCGCCCTCATATGCTGCGCCGGTTTGCTGTGGTTCGCGTCGGGCGCGCTCGCGCTCGAACCGCCGATCCCGCGAAGCGAGTTGAAGAGTGGTAGCGAGTTCACGAGCGAAGCCAACCGCACGTTGCAGGCGGACGAGTTCGCCAATCCCGGCATGCACTGGGTCACGCGGGGAGAGCGGCTGTGGGGCGAGAACACGGGCGGCGCATTGAAGTCGTGCGCAACCTGCCACGGCGAGGCTGCGGCGAGCATGAAAACCGCGGCGACCCGCTATCCGCGTATCGATCCCGGCGCCGCGCGGCTGGTGAATCTGTCCGACCGGGTCAATCTGTGTCGCGAGCGTAATCAGGCCGCGCCGCCGCTTGCGCTCGAGTCCGAAGACCTGCTCGCGCTCACCGCGTATGTGACGCACCAGGCCCGCGGGATGCCCATGAACGTGACGATAGACTCGCAGAACGCACGCGATTTCGAGCGCGGGCGAGACCGTTTTTACCGCCGCATGGGGCAGATGAATCTCGCGTGTGCCCAATGCCACGATCGCAAATGGGGCCGCATCGCGCTGTTCGAAAAAATCAGCCAGGGGCACGGGACCGGTTTTCCGGCATACCGGCAGGAGTGGCAGACGTTGGGCTCGCTCCAGCGCCGGCTCCGTGCGTGTTATTCAGCGCTGCACGCGCAGATGCCGCCCTACGGGGCGCGCGAGCTCGTCGAGCTCGAGCTTTTCCTTGCGTGGCGCGCGAATGGCCTGCCGATCGAAGCGCCGGCAGTGCGGCGCTAACGCAGGCTGGCGTTGATACGCTCGAGGGCGACTGCGCCGGGGCAGAGCTCCCGCGTGCCGAGCTGGTTCAGCGGTGCATCCACGGTGCTCAGGTGGTGGTGCAGGTCTTCGGCTTTCGGGTCGATGTAGAGCAGGCCCGTGACCACTTCCCCCGCCGCGGCGCGCTGCTGCAGGTAATTCATCACCTTGATGCGGTCGGTCGGGTCGTAGTCCGCGGCGAGCTTGCGCAGGCGCAGCAGCGAGCCGTCGTGCTGGGCGATTTCCACCACCTCGCCGGCGGCGTATTCGGCGGTGATCTCGTTGCGGCTTTCGATGAAATCCATCCGGTTCACCGCTTCGTTGTGCTGGCGAACGTAATCGTAGCTCTTGGTCGAGCCGGCGTGATTGTTGAACGCGACGCAGGGTGAAACCACGTCGATGAACGCTGCGCCGCGGTGCTCGATCGCGCCTTTGAGCAGCGGCACGAGCTGGGTCTTGTCGCCGGAGAAGCTGCGCCCGACGTAAGTCGCGCCGAGCAGCATGGCCATGCCGATGAGGTCGAGCGGCTCGTCCATGTTCGCGATGCCGCGCTTCGATTTGGACCCCCGGTCTGCGGTCGCGGAGAACTGGCCTTTGGTCAGCCCGTAGACGCCGTTGTTCTCGACGATGTACACCATGTTTACGCCGCGCCGGATCGCATGGACGAACTGGCCGATGCCGATCGATGCGGAGTCGCCGTCGCCTGACACGCCCATGTAAAGCAGGTCTCGATTCGCGAGGTTGGCGCCGGTCAGAACCGACGGCATGCGCCCGTGCACGCTGTTGAAGCCGTGCGAGTTCCCGAGGAAGTAATCCGGCGTCTTGGACGAGCAGCCGATTCCTGAAAGCTTCGCGACCCGATGCGGCTCGATGTCGAGCTCCCAGCACGCCTGCACGATTGCCGCGCTGATCGAGTCGTGCCCGCATCCCGCGCACAGCGTGGAGATCTTGCCTTCGTAGTCGCGGCGCGTGTAGCCGACCGCGTTCTTCGAGAGCGTCGGATGATGCAGCTTGGGTTTGGCGAGATAGGTCATTTCAATCCCGTGAGGCGTGAGGTGTGAGCCGTGAAGCGCGAAGTTGAACGGCAGGTGTCAGCGCGCGGCGTCACGACACGCGTTTGAGCGGCACGACGGTGCGGGCGGCGGCGTGCTGCGAAATCTGCTCGAC
>JBKJKJ010000393.1:0-6659 GCA_046597455.1 Burkholderiales bacterium | reverse complement strand
TGAGCGACGGGTGCACCACCAGCACATTGGGCGAGCGCTCCAGCTGTGAAATGGGCGCGAAATCGGTGAGGATGTCGTAATCCGCCTTTTCCATCAGCGGTCCGAACTGCATCGTGCCGCCGCCCACGACGAGGGTGTAGCCGTCGGGCGTGGCCCGCGCGACGATGCCGCCGACGAAACGGCTCGAGCGGTTGTCCACGATCACCTGCTGGCCGACGGCGCTGCCGAGCCCCGGTGCGACGATGCGCGCAAGATAGTCGTTGCCGCCGCCGGGCGTGGCGGTGACGATGCGTATCGGCCGCGTGGGGTAATCCTGGGCAAGGGCAATGCCCGTGCTCGCCAATGCGAGCAGCAACAATGATGCGCCTGTACGGTATGAACACATGACGAATCCTCCTCGATTGTTTGTGATGTCGCGAAGCTATTCTGCCTCACTGGCGGATATTCATCAGCTGAACCCGATACCGGCGGGTTCGACGCCCGAAATGCGCGCGTGGTGAGCCCAGCGTTGTTCTATCATTCACCTTCCGCGAACGATCCCATTGAGGAGACCGTCTTGAACAAGCCTCTCACGCACACAGTAACCGAGCGCATTGCGTACCAGAAGCCGCAGCCGCGAGACATGCGCCCCGATATGGTGATCGCTGACGCAATGGGCGAGAGCGACCCCCGGATATGGGTGCCGCTCTCGGAGCACGCGGCCTCACGCCCGCTGCAGTTCAATGTCACGCTGGGCCAGTACACGCACGTGCTGCGCGTGACCAAGGCGGGCGTGATCGCGCGCCACCGCCACTCGGGCGGCGTGCATGCGTGGGTGTTCAAGGGCCGCTGGCACTATCTGGAGCACGACTGGGTCGCCGAGGAAGGCAGTTACATCTTCGAGCCGCCGGGCGAGACGCACACCCTGGTCGTGCCCGAAGGCTGCACCGAAATGGTCACGCTGTTCCAGGTGAACGGAAGCCTGATGTACGTCGATCCGCAGGGTGTCTCGGCCGGATACGACGACGTGTTCACACGCATCGACAAGGCCCGCGCGCACTACATCGCAGCGGGGCTGGGCGAACACTATGTCGAGCAGTTCATACGCTAGCGCGAGCCTATGACCTGCCGCCAAACGTGCCGATGAATTCACCGCGGCCGATACGCGCCATCACGCTCGACCTCGACGACACGCAGTGGCCCTGCGAACAGACGATACAACGCGCCGAGCGCCTCGCGCATGAATGGCTTGCGGATCGGGCGCCCGGGGTGATCGCGCCGTGGCCGATCGAGCGGCTGCGCGAGCGGCGCCTGGCGATTCACGCCGCTCGTCCCGAACTGCGGCACGACTTCGTGACCATACGCCGCCTTGCGCTTCAGGAGATGTTTCGCGATTCGGGAACCGATGACGCGCAATTCGCGCAGATCATCGAAGGGACGCTCGATGTCTACATGACCGCGCGCAACCAGGTGGAGCTCTATCCGGAAGTGCTGGCCTGCCTCGAGCGACTATCCAGGTGGTACCGCATCGCGTCGCTTTCCAACGGCAATGCGTGTCTCGTCCAGATCGGGCTCGACCATTTGTTCCACGCGATGATTTCGGCGCACGCGCACGGCAGGAGCAAGCCCGATCCGGCACTGTTTCACTTCGCCTGCCGCGAACTCGGCTGTGCGCCGGAGGAAGTGGTGCACCTCGGAGACGATATCGAGCTCGACGTCCGCGGCGCACGCGAGGCGGGGCTGCATGCGGTCTGGATCAACCGCGAGAGTCATCCGTGGCCGGGCCACGACGCGCCGGTGACCGTTGCGGACCTCGAAGGATTCGAGCGCTGGCTCGCGCAGCGCTGACGCGCTTCACCCCGTTCTCCACGACCGCATAGCGGTAGCCGGGATCGGTTGCCCGCACTCGCGACGACATCGTTGACTCGTGACGCGTGCGCTGCGTAGGCGAGAAGACAAGTCTGATCACGGCTCGAAGGTGCACACGCCGGACTTTTTCCCGAATGTGCGGCAGCGCACAGAAACTCGTCATGCGCCCTACCTATCGCCGCTGGTATTGCACGACGAGTGGAGCAAAACATCATGAAGCGACCCAATCGAATTGCGGCCGTTCTTCTGGCGGTGGAGACATTCGGATCGCCGACGCTGGATGCTCAAAGCAAAAAATAGCTTGCCCTTGCATAATAAAGAGGCTACAGCAATGATGTAGCCATAGGACCCATTCGCTGCCGGGCTGCAGTGGGTGGACTACCGGAGGGCGACAAGCATGAAGACGAACAGGGCGCGGCCGGGCCGCGCCAACGCATTCGTTCTGCGGCCGCTCGCGTTCTACGTTGCCTCCTGCTTTGCCCTCGGGGCCCACGCGAATCCGACCGGCCCCTCCGTCGTCAGCGGCAATGCGACGTTCCGGCAGGCCGGCAACCTGCTCCAGATCACCAATTCGCCGCGCGCGATCATCAACTGGCAGTGCTTCGCGATCGGGGCAGGCGAGATCACCCGGTTTGTGCAGCAGTCCAACGCGTCCGCGGTGCTGAACCGGGTCACCACCCAGAATCCGTCCTCGATCTTAGGTACGCTGCAATCGAACGGCCGCGTCTTCCTGATCAACCCGAGCGGCATCGTCTTCGGTGCCGGGTCGGTGATCGACACCGCGGGCCTGGTGGCCTCGAGCCTGAACCTGTCGAACGCGGATTTCCTCTCCGGCCGCCTGAATTTCACCGGCACGCTTGGCGCCGGCTCGGTAGTCAACCAGGGCACGATCAACGCCGCCAGCGGCGGGAGCGTCTACCTCGTCGGTCCCGCTGTCACCAACAGCGGCATCAGCACGAGCCCGCTGGGCGAAGTCGTCCTCGCCGCGGGCAACTCGGTAGAGCTCGTCAATCCCGGCACGCCCAACCTGCGCGTCGAGATCACCGCGCCCGACAACCAGGCCGTCAACCTCGGGCAGATCTCCGCCGCATCCGGAAGAGTCGGCATTTATGCCGGGCTCGTCAACCATTCCGGCTCCATCCGCGCCGACAGCGCCGAGCTCGGCGCCGACGGGCGCATCGTGTTGACCGCCACGAAGATCGTGAATCTCGAGGCCGGCAGCGTAACTTCCGCGAGCGGCGCGAAGGGCGGCGCGGTCGCGATACAGGCCGATGTGCTGATCAATAGCGGCACCGTTCAGGCCGACGGCGCGCAAGGGGGTCGCATCGACGTTCAGGCACGCAATGTCCTGAGCGCGGGGCGCATCAGCGCCGATGGTTCGCTAGGGGCCGGGGGCGAGATCAACGTTCAGGCCTCGGGGCGCATTCTGCAAACTTCCGCAGCGCATGTGTCTGCCGACGGCTCCACCGGCGGAGGCAATGTGACGCTCCAGGCCCGCGACCGGGTGTTCGGCTCGGGTACGCTGACAGCGACCGGGCAGGGCGGCGGCTCGACGGGCGGCGAAATCAAAGTGCTCGGCAATGAGATCGTGCTCCTCGGCGCGAGCCTCGACGCGAGCGGCGACGCGGGCGGCGGCACGGTTCTCATCGGCGGCGATTTCCAGGGCAAGAACCCCGCCGTCCAGAACGCGACGAGCAGCTCGATCAACTTCTCGACCACCATCAACGCCGATGCGCGTACCGCGGGCGACGGCGGCAAGGTCATCGTCTGGTCGGACGCGAAAACGCAGTTCTACGGCAGCATCTTCGCGCGCGGCGGCGCAACTTCCGGCGACGGCGGCTTCATCGAGGTGTCCGGCAAGGAAAATCTCGTCTTCGGCGGCATGGCCGATGCGGGCGCGCCCAATGGCAAACCGGGAACGCTGCTGCTCGATCCGAAGTTCATCGTCATAGACGCGGCGGGCGGCGGCGGGGTCGCGTCGTCCCTGCTGGCGGATCCAAACCCGGGCACGGGCGACCAGTTCGGGACGCGCGTCGTGGTCCTGCCCAATAACAACGTCGTCGTGACCGATCCGCTCGACGATCTGGTCGCATCCGATGCCGGCGCGGTCTATCTGTTCAACGGCACAACCGGCGCGCTGATCAGCGCGCTGACGGGCGGCGCGGCCAACGACCAGGTCGGCAGCGGCGGCGGCGCGACCCCCGGCGTCACCCGACTCGTCAACGGCAATTACGTGGTTTCGAGTCCCAACTGGGCGAACGGTGCGGCCACTTTTGCCGGAGCGGTCACCTTCGGCAACGGCACCACCGGGGTCGCCGGTACGGTGTCACCAGCGAACAGTCTGGTCGGCACGAACACGGCAGATCTGGTTGGCCAAGGAGGGGACACAAGCGGCGTTATCGCGCTTGCCAACGGCAACTATGCAGTCAGCGAAATATTTTGGCAAAACAGGTCCGGCGCGGTCACTTGAGTTAACGGCGCGAATGGCAACATCGCCGGCAGCGCGAGTCGCGGCGGAGCCGTGTCCGCCTCCAACAGCCTGGTTGGCACCGCCCCATTCGACGATGTTGGAACTCGCATTACCGCGCTGACGAACGGCAACTACGTGATGAGCACCCCTTTCTGGGGCAGCAATAGAGGAGCGGCCACCTGGGTTGACGGCACGAACGGAAATATCGCCGGGAGCGCAAGTCCCGGCGGGATCGTTTCCGCTGCCAACAGTCTAATCGGCAGCAATAGCAGTCCGACGGGCGACCAGGTCGGCCGTCATGTATTCGCGCTGGCGAATGGCAACTACGTGGTCGAAAACGCGCTCTGGCGCAGCGCAGGCGCCCAGGTCGGGGCGGTCACATGGGTCGACGGTTCAAACGGCCACTTCGCCGGCAGCGCGACGCCCGGCGGCTTCGTGTCGGCGTCGAACAGTCTCGTCGGCGGCCAGGCCGGCGATCGGGTGGGTTTTTCGGGCGTCGTTGCGCTTTCCACCAGCAACTACCTCGTGCGCAGTTCGGATTGGCACAGCGGTGCTGCGATCCTCGCCGGTGCGGTCACCTTGGTCGACGGTTCGAACGGCAACATCGTCGCTGCCGGCTCGCCCGGCGGCGCGGTGTCTGCCGCGAACAGCCTCGTCGGATCAGCGGCGCGCGATAGCGTCGGCTCTGGCGGAATAGTCCAGCTCGCCAACGGCAAGTACGTGGTGGTCAGCCCCGGCTGGAACAAAGGCGGGAGCCCATTCAATCCCGGAATGGGTGCAGCCACCTTCGGCACGCAGACATCGGGCGTGGTGGGCGCGGTGTCTGCGGCGAACAGCCTCGTCGGCAGCGTGGTGACCGATTCGGTAGGCGCCGGCGGTGTCACCACGCTCACGAACGGCAACTACGTGGTGAACAGCCCGTTCTGGAATGGCGCCGCTGCGAGCGTCGGCGCGGTGACCTGGGGCAACGGCCTGGGCGGCACCGTCGGCGCGGTGACCGCGCTCAACAGTCTGGTGGGTTCGACGGCGAACGATTACGTCGGCATCAACGGTGTCACGGCGCTCACGAACGGCAACTACGTGGTGAGCAGCGCGTTTTGGAGCGGCGCCGCGGCGAGCGTCGGCGCGGTGACCTGGGGCAATGGCCTGGGCGGCACCGTCGGCGCGGTGAGCGCCCTCAACAGTCTGGTGGGTTCCACGGCGAACGATCAGATCGGCCTCAATTACGTCACGGCGCTCACAAACGGCAACTACGTGGTCGCCAGCCCGTCGTGGAACGGCGCCGCGGCGAGTGTGGGCGCGGTGACGTGGGGCAACGGCCTCGGTGGCACCGTCGGCGCGGTGACTGCGCTCAATAGTCTGGTGGGTTCCACGGCGAACGATCAGGTCGGCCTCAACGGCGTGACGGCGCTCACGAACGGCAACTACGTGGTGAGCAGCCCGTCCTGGAACGGCGCCGCGGCGAGTGTGGGCGCGGTGACCTGGGGCAACGGCCTCGGCGGCACCGTTGGCGCCGTGACTGCTCTCAACAGTCTCGTGGGTTCCACGGCGAACGATCAAGTGGGCCTCAACGGCGTCACGGCGCTCACGAACGCCAACTACGTGGTGAGCAGCAACAGCTGGAACAACGGCGCAGCGACCGCAGCCGGAGCGGTGACCTTCGGCGGCGGCACGAGTGGCATCAGCGGCGCGGTCTCCGCAGCGAACAGCCTGGTCGGCACGACGACACTCGACCAACTCGGCTCGGGCGGCGTGACCGCGATGTCCAACGGCAACGTCGTGGTGAGCAGCCCGTCGGCGGACAACGGCGCGATCGTCGATGCAGGGCTGGTTCATGTTTTGTCCGCATCGGTTACCAATCCGCTCACGTTTGCCGATAACGCGGCGGGCACGGCCACCATCACCCCTGCGCAGATCACCGCCATCACCAACACCGGCACGGCGGTGACGTTGCAGGCGAACACCGACATCACACTCGCCGCGAGCTCGAACATCGTCAGCGACAATCCAGCCGGTGCGGGCGGGGCCATCACGATGCAGGCCGGCCGCAGCGTGCTGCTCAACTCCAGCATCATCACCGATAACGGCAACCTGACGATCACCGCGAACGACCCGGGGGCACAAGCGGCGAACCGCAACGCTGGGGCGGGCGGTATCACGATGGCCGCGGGCACGTCCCTGAACGCGGGCACGGGCACTGTCGCGCTCACCGTAGGCGCAGGCGTGCCGGGTGCCGCGAGCGGGAACATCGTGGTCGACAATCTCATCGCCGGGGGCATCACCCTGACAGCCAACGGCGCGCTCTCCGACATCACTCTCAACGCAGGCGGCGGCATCAGTA